>PLJR01000016.1 GCA_003140295.1 Acidobacteriota bacterium | reverse complement strand
GCTTCCTGCCGCGGTCGTTCCGTTCGCTTCCGAATTAAAAATTAATTATGCACCACTGGCGCTGGCAATATTTCGGCGCGCCTACGGCGTGCGAGGAGATGCTGACATGCCTAGCTATTCGAGTGCGGTGCCACCGCTGGCGCTTTCACCTGGCGATGTGGGGTATTCGTTCAACAATGAAGCGGTGCCCGCCGCCGCTGCCGGGGCGCAATTCGCGTTGCCGCATCCGGCGGGGATTCCCGACCAGTCGCAGGCGGTGCG
The DNA here is from genome assembly GCA_003140295.1 of Acidobacteriota bacterium. Classification (GTDB taxonomy): domain Bacteria; phylum Acidobacteriota; class Terriglobia; order Acidiferrales; family UBA7541; genus Palsa-189. The sequence continues at coordinate 3,481 of PLJR01000016.1, read as the reverse complement.
CTGGCAGACACTTTTCGGGACCGCTCCTACGGCCATCAATGTGAGTCTGCAAGCGGCCATGGCCGACGTGGACGCCGAGTACAAGGACATCGACGCGAGCACCAATGCCGCGGGCGAGGCACGCACGGTCACCGGGGTGCAGGCTAGTTTTCTGCGCCTTAAAGTGAATAGCTCGACGGTGGGAGCGGGCGCGGGGTTCACGGCAAAGCTGCTGGTGTGATGTGCGGATGGGGCTAGGGTGCAGGATGACGACGGCGTGCACGGATTTGGGCGGGATTGACGGCGAAGTTAGCTGATTTCGATGTCTCCGAAAAAATCAACGATGACGGCCGGAGAAAAGCGCGCAGGCAAGAGTTGTGCTACCAAGGCCGCCGATTTGGGCGCACCTCCACCGGAAGTGCGCGACGCATCCGCACGTAACGTGAAGGTGCGCGCGGCGAAAACAGTGGGGGCGAAAGCGGCTGGGGCGAAAACAACTAAGGTGAAAACAGCGAGCGAAGCTTCGTGCTTGGCTTTGCGAGCGGCTTCCCGATTGGGAGCGGGCGCGAGGAAGCCGGCGAAACGGCGGGCTCCGCGCAACCATCGTGGGTTGGCGAAGGCTGTTTTCGCGAAGAGCAACATGGTCACCATCGGGCAGGAACTGCTGCAATCGAAAAGCGCGACGGTGAAGGCACGCGTGTGGGAGACGCTGGTGCACTACGCGCTGGGCGAGTTTGCGCCGGCGGGCGGCGAAGCCGCACCGGCGCTGCAAATCATCTGGGACATGCCCGGGCCTGTGCGCGAACCGCGCTAGAAACTTCGTCCGAACCGCTTACGTGGCGTGCGTATTAACAGATTCACGACCCGCGTAAAGCGCACAGGCACGAATGCCTGTGCTACAAGCCCGGCGATTTGGATGAACCCAACACCACGCGCTTCGGACACGCACTGCGTATATGTGGGCCGTCTGAACGTTTCCATCAAGATTTACAAATCGTCTTAGAGAATTGGGAGGACGAGGATGACTTTGACCGCGCAAATGGTCAAGATCGCGCAAATCGTAGAATTGGGCGGAGCGGCAGCGGTGGTGGCGGGAGTTATTCTGAGCGTGCATCACTACGCTATCGGCGTCTGTTTTGTGGCCGGGATCGCGGCGCTCGCGACGGGATACAAGCTGCGGCAATCCTGATTAAGCGGGGCGCGGCGGGCAACGAGGCTACGTGGCGAGCAAAAAGAAAAATATCCGCGCAACGAATCGCGCCGCTGGCGCGGCCGCGAGTGTCGCCCGCGGCGGGACGCCGGAGCCGCTGCGTAAGCTGCGGATCTCGGACGTTTATACGGCGTTTCCGCGGCAGAAGAAATTTCACGAATCGACCGCGAAGTATCGGCTGTTTGGAGGCGCGGCGGGTCCCGGAAAAACCAAGGCGCTATTGTGGGAGGCGATTCGCCAGGCCCACGACCACGCGCGGATCGATACGCTGCTGCTGCGGCGCACGTTTCCGGAGCTCGAGACTTCGCTGCTGAGTTATTTCCGGCGCGACGTGCCGCGCGAGATGTATGCGAGCTACAACGACAGCAAGCACGTGGTCACCTGGCTGAACGGGTCGACCACGCGGTTCGGCTACTCGGCGAGCGAGTCGGATATTTACCAGTACCAGGGCGCCGAGTTTACTTTTATCGGCATCGACGAGCTGACGCTTTTCACGCTGGGGCAGTGGCAATTTCTAACCAGCCGCAATCGCTGCACGCATGCGGATGTGCAGCCGAACATGGCCGGCGCAACCAACCCCGGAAACATCGGGCACGCCTGGGTAAAGGCGCTGTGGGTGGACAAGCGGCCCGCTCCGGGGATGGACCGGCCGGGGCAATACGATCCGGAGGACTACGCGTTCATTCGCGCGACGCTGGCGGATAATCCGCTCTACAAGGATGACGCCGATTATTTGAAGACGCTCGACGCGCTGCCGCGCCATCTGCGCCAGGCGTTTCTGGTGGGCGACTGGAACGTTTTCGCGGGGCAATATTTTGATTTGTTCGACGTGCGCCGGCATACCGCGCGCGCCGAGCGGCTGGGAATCGAGACGTGGTGGCCGCGGTGGATCTCGGTGGACTGGGGCTTCGAGCATCCGAGCGCGGTGTACTGGCACGCGGCGCGTCCCGACGGGGCGGTGCTGACGTATCGCGAATTCGTGGCCAATCATTTGTCTCCGCGCATGCTGGGGCAGGCGATTGCGGAGCGTTCGCTCGACGCGGAGGGGCGGTTCGAGCGCATCGCGGAGGTTTATCTTTCGCCCGACGCGTACGCGCGGCGCTCGTCGGAATCGACGATCGCGGAACAACTCGGAGATGTGTTGGCGCAAAACGGCCTGCCGCGGCCGGCTCCCGCGGACGACGATCGCGTGGGCGGCTGGATGTTTTTGTACCAGATGCTGGAGCAGGAGCAGTGGGTAATCGCGGATTCGTGCGCGCGGCTGATCGAGTGCTTGCCGACGCTGACGCGCGATCCGGCAAATGTCGAGGATGTGCTGAAGTCGAGTGGCGACGATCCCGCGGACAGCGCGCGGTATGGGCTCAAGACGCGGCTCGCGCCGGGACGCGCTCCCGCGGAACGCCGAGTGGCTGAGCGCATCACCGCGGTGGATGCAACTTCGCGCGCGATCTGGATGCAGAAGTTTATGGCCGAGGAGCGGCGGGCTTCGCGGTCGGTGCCGGTGCCGCACCGTTGGTAGGAGCAGACTACTTGTTGGGAGCTTGAGGGAGATGTGTCTTGTCACGCGCTCCCAATCGTATTCGAGCGGGACGGGCGCTTTGGTTTCCTGGCTCACGGCGTCGGTGGATTAGACTTGATTCCTCGCCGTGATCCACATTCTTAACGTGTTGTAATCAGGAAATTACGGTGAAAACGATAGCGGAGTGGTGCACGCGGGTGCGCCGCGCGTTGCGCGGCGGGTACGTGCGGCTGCTCGAGGACGAAGTCGCGCGATCGCGCGATGAAGTTGCGCACGCGCGCGCGGAAGTGGCGCGGGAGTGCGAGGAAGTCGCCCGGGAGCGCGCGGAGATCGAGAGGCTGCGCGTGGAGAATCGCGCGCTGCTGAATTCGGTGCTCGGTACGGCGGGGGTGCCTCCTATCGAGACGCCGCCGATGCATCCGGCTAGCGTACCGGCGGTGCGGCGGCGGTCGTGGCCTCAGATTGCGACGCAGCGGGAGATCGAGGTTGCGCGCGAGGCGCGCGCCGCGGAGCGGGCACGGAGGGTGTAGCGGTGGACGTACGCGGTGCGTGCGGCGGCATGCGAGGCGGAAGAATGAGAGATTCTTCGCTTCGCTCAGAGGCTGTGACTTTTTTGATTTCTCGCAAAAAGCGACGCTGAAAACAACGGGCTTAGATGCGAACAAATCGTCATATCACAATAAAGTCACATCCTCTCAGAATGACAGCGCCTGAATTTATGAAAGTGGAGAGGCTCAAGTCCGCGCGCGATGAACGCGTGAATTCCTAAGACG
>PLJR01000354.1 GCA_003140295.1 Acidobacteriota bacterium | reverse complement strand
GCCAGCGTCACCGTGACGGATGTGCAGCGAGGCATCGCTCGCGCTTTGACCACTGACGATGCTGGTGAATATGCCGCGCCCAACCTGGTTCCCGGCAGTTACACAGTGCATGCCGAGTACAAGGGTTTTAAGGCGGCCGAGCGGCAAAACCTGCTGCTCGAGGTGGGCAAGGAATTACGCGTCGATCTGACGCTGCAGCCTGGCGAGCAAACGCAGACGATAACCGTAACGGAATCGCTGCCCATGGTGGACACCACCAATGCGGTCCTTGGCGGAACCCTGAGCAACCAGGTGATCAACGATCTCCCGTTGAGCGGCCGGGACTATGAGAACCTGCTGCAGTTGCGCCCCGGCGTTATCCGGAACCCAGGCGGCGGCGTCTCGGCATTCAGTACCAATGGATTGCGACCCGAGCAGAACGTCTGGATGCTCGAGGGCTTGAATAATATGGAGCCTTTTTCCGCGCAGGCCATCGTCGCCGCCGATGCGGCCACCATTCTGCCGATCGACGCTATCCAGGAATTCGCGACGCAGGAAAATCCCAAGGCCGAATACGGTTGGAAACCTGGCGCGGTAGTCAATGTGGGATTGAAGTCAGGGACCAATAGCTTGCACGGAACGGCCTTCGCCTTCGGGCGCGATGCCGCGTGGGATGCACGCAACTTCTTCGACAGCCCTTCTTACGGGTCTTGCAAGCCGACTGCGGCGGGATGTGCGCAGACNNGCCGCCTACGAGGGTCAGCGCTGGATTATCGGCAACAATCTTTTGACGAACAGCCCCAGCACCATTGGCCTGCCTACCCCTGCGACACCGACCTGTACGGGTGCCGGGGTGACCGGTGACTGCGCGAACAGCATTCCTAACGCTCTGGCGGATTTAGCCGCGCATGGCGTCGCCGAGAGCGCGCTTAGCGGCAAGCTGCTGGGCCTGTTCGCACCTAACGCGACAAATTCTATCGGGCTCAATCCGGGATTTCCCAATACCAATCGGGAAGACACTGGCGCGCTAAAGGTGGACTACCACATCAACGACCGTCATAACCTCAGCGGCATGTATATCGGGGCGGACGGAGCCGGCATTCAGGCCGATGCTGCGTATCAGCAGGAGCAATTCCTTTCCATCGTAGTGTCGCGCGCTCAAGCCGCCGGAGCCACCTGGAACTGGACGCCGAGTACCCGGTGGGTCAATGAGGCGCGCTTTGGCTGGGAGCGCCTCAATCACTATATGTATGCCGGCGACCATACGACGCCTGCGAACGGCACCACCGGGTATCCCATTAATACGGGCATCACGACGCCATTATATTTTGGATTGCCGCAAATCAAGGTCAGCGGCTTCAGCACGCTCGGTGGCGGGAACTGGCCCAAATTGCAGGGTCCCGACACCGTGTTGCAGTTTCTCGATCAACTCTCTTATCTGGTGGGCAAGCACACATTTAAGTTCGGCGGCGAAGTCCGCGGCAACACCTTCAACGGTGCGGCTTATAGCGGAGCAAGAGGAGCGATCAATTTTGGCACGCAGGGGCAGAATATTTTCAACGGTGCGACTCCGCTCGAGGATTTTCTTGCCGGATTTCCAAGCGCGGGGTCACTTTTGGTCGGCAACCCGGGCAGGACCGTCACTAATCAGGGGTACGCTTTATTTTTGCAAGATGATTGGCGCGTTACCCCCAGGTTCACGTTGAATCTGGGAGTACGCTATGAGCTTAATACCGTGCTGAAAGAGCGCAACAACCTCTTTGCCAACTTCGATCCCGTCAACGGCCTGGAGCAGATCGGAAACGGACTGCTGTCCCCATATCATGGGGATCACAATAATTTTGCTCCCCGCATGGGCTTTGCCTGGGATGTACGAGGAAATGGCAGGACCGTGGTCCGCGGAGGCGGAGGCATCTGGTACGACACGCTGAGCTTCAACGTTTTCCTGGCCGTCAATAACCGGCTCGGGCTTAATAGCATTCCCACGGGAGCACAACTGGAGACTGCACCGGGCGTTTTCACGCAAGGTCCGGGCAGCATCGCGGTGGCCAGCACAAATATTACTGGCGGCACGGGCTCGAGCCTGGTGACAAATTGGTTGAACAACAGCCCTTCAACGCCGCTATTCGCGGGCGGAGCGGTGCAATGCGGAAATAACCAGATTGGACAACCTGGAAATAGCAAGGCTGTGCAGCCGGCACCCTGCACCATCCTGGCAGTGAATCCCAATTTACGGTCGCCATACGTAGGCGAGTGGAACCTTGGCATACAGCATGCCTTCACCAACAATCTATCCATCGACCTCAGTTATGTCGGCAACAAGGGAACCAAGTTGACCGGCCTCACCGATATCAATCAGCCGCTTCCCCATGTGGTGAACGTCGGTGGCACAAATTATACGGTAGGAGCGGGATGGACCACGCTTCCTGGCGGCACAGGCACGCTCGACAGGTGTATCGCCGGAGCGGCGTGCAAGGCGGATACGGCAGCCGAGCAGGCCGCGCGGCCTTATTTCAACCAGTTTCCTTACCTTGGGCAGATCGAACAGATGTCCAACCTGTATGGATCGAACTACAACGGGATGCAGGTGGCCCTCAGCGAGCGCGCCTCACACGGGCTTTCGTTTGTCGGGGGATACACATTTTCACACGCCCTCGATTACGCCTCGCTGAATTATGGCGGAGGGCTGCCGCAGGACAGCACCAATACGCGCGCCCAGTATGGCAATGCCAATTGGGACATTCGCAACCGCTTCACGTTCTCGACGACTTACAACATTCCCGGCATCAAATCGCCTTTGCAGCTTTTACAGGGATGGCAGCTCACGTCCATCGTCACCCTGCAGACTGGCGAGCCGTGGGGAGCCACTGACACCTCGCACGACTTCAGCGGAACCGGAGAACTCGTCGACCGCTGGGATTTCATCGGAAACCCCCAGGATTTTCGCTCCAATCAATTCCCGACGCCTTATTTTCCAGGCACCAGCAATGCGAATTGCAAGACGGCCGCAGCAGCGATGGGCCCCTTGGCCACCGCGGCGCTCGCGAGAGCGGGATGTTACGCCGTCGGCAACTCTCTGATGCTCCCGCCCCCCGTCGGGACCTTCGGGACGATGGGTCGCAATATCTTCCGCGACCCCGGTTTCCGGAATTGGGATGTGTCGGTGGTGAAGAACATAAAAATCAAAGAGCGATTGAGCGCGCAATTCCGCGCTGAATTCTTCAACGTGCTTAATCACCCCATTTTCGCAAGTCCATACGGCGGCCCAAATGGACAAGGCCTGACCGACCCGTCGACACCTGGCGCGATAGCTGGCGGCGTGGTCGCTTCGGGCTTCGGCTGCGGTTGCACCACGCCTGACCAAGCGACGGGTGAACCGGTCACCGGCACCGGCGGGGCTCGCGCGCTGCAACTGGGTTTGAAACTGATTTTCTAAAGGATGACTTGGGACAGCACTTATTCACAGCCAGCGGTGTTTTGACCGGGTGCTGTTTCATAGCTATCCCAACTGACTGAAAGGCGTCGGTTAGCCCGCCAGTAACATCTAACCGTCGTGACACCCTCGCATCATGTGTCTGCGCGCAGAGGAACGCGCAAACGGACTTCCCGGCGCCCAGCACCTCCCGCCAAGCAGGATGCCGTTGAAATACCCGCCAATGTAGACGAGGTCGAGTTGGCCGTCAGCGGCGGCACCGTGCGGCTCACCAATCTGCAAAAAGTTTTCTGGCCGGACCTCGGCCTTACCAAGCGCGACCTGTTGCAATATTACTTATCGGTTTCTTCCTGGCTGCTGCCGCATTTAAGAAATCGCGCCATGGTGATGAAACGCTATCCCAACGGCATCGCGGGAGAATTTTTCTTCATGAAGCGAGCGCCGTCACCGCGCCCGCCTTCGATTCCCATCTGCTCCATCGAACACGGGTCGGGCAACGTCATCGGATTTCCCGTAATCCAGCACCTGGCTTCCCTGCTCTGGGTGGTGAATCTCGGGTGTATCGATTTGAATCCCTGGTACGCGCATTGCGATGAAGTTCACCGCCCCGACTATTTGCATTTTGATCTCGATCCCGTCGGGGACACGCCTTTCGCGCGGGTACTGGAAACGGCCTTGCACGTACGAGACGCGCTGGCGACTCTGAAGATTACCAGTTACGCAAAGACCACCGGGTCGCGTGGCATTCACGTGTATGTTCCGATTGCGCGTGGCCCCTTGCAAAAGCAGGTATGGAGCTTTGCGAAAGCATTCTCGCAAGAGCTCGCAGCCCGCAATCCAAAGCTCATCACCGCGGAATACCGCGTCGCCAAGCGCCCGCCAGGACACGTGCTCGTTGATTACAATCAGAACGCGTGGAACAGAACACTGGCGTCGGTGTACTCCGTGAGGCCTAAGCCGGCCGCCACGGTTTCCACGCCGGTCACCTGGACGGAAGTCGAACGCGGCGTGCGCATGGAAGAGTTCACGATGCGCACCGTGCCCGCGCGGCTCGCGCGCCTGGGCGATCTATGGAAGCCGCTGCTTGCGCAACGCGGCCGCGTCTCCCTGGAGCGCCTCTTGTGACTCTCCCGGTCAGCACGAACTATCAGCCCATGGAAGCGTTGCCTGCCTCCGAACTGCCGGCGGGTCCGCAATGGAGTTACGAACCCAAGTGGGATGGCTTTCGGTGTCTCGCTTTCCGCGACGGCGCCCGCGTAGATTTGCAATCAAAGTCAGGCAAGCCACTCACGCGATATTTTCCCGAACTGGTTTTGGCGCTGCTGGCCCTTCCGGCAAAACAATTCGTCCTCGACGGCGAGATCATCATCCCCGTGGATGGAGATCTTTCTTTTGACGACCTGCTGATGCGCATTCATCCCGCGGCCAGCCGCATTCTAAAACTGAGCAAGTCGGCGCCTTGCGTTTTCATCGTGTTCGATCTGCTGGCAGATGAAAAGGGCCGCGCGCTGGCCGAGCGGCCGCTTCGAGACCGGCGCAAAGAACTGGAGCGTTTCGCAAGTAAATTCATCCGCGGCCAGGAAGCCGGGCCGGCGGAAGCCGGCGAAAACCAGACGGTGCGGCTTTCTCCCACCACTCACGATGTAGCCGTGGCGCGCAAATGGTTTCATATGGGCGTCGGTCTCGACGGGATTGTAGCCAAGCGCGACGACCTCCCCTATCAGACGGGCGAACGCACCGGCATGCAGAAAATCAAAAAACAACGCACCGCTGATTGCGTCGTCGGCGGTTTCCGCTACCTGGAAAAGAAGCCACTCGTGGGTTCCCTGCTGCTGGGCCTCTTCAACGCTCAAGGGCTCCTTGACCATGTGGGATTTTGCTCCTCAATTCACGCCGAAGAGCGGCCCGCGCTAACGAAAAAGCTGGAAAAACTCATCAAGCCTCCCGGCTTTACCGGCAAAGCGCCCGGGGGCCAAAGCCGCTGGAGCACCAAACATTCGATGGAATGGGAGCCGCTCGATAACAAACTTGTTGCCGAGGTGCAGTTCGATCACTTTACGGGCGGGCGATTCCGCCATGGAACGAAATTCCTGCGCTGGCGCCCTGAAAAAGCGCCGCGTGATTGCACCATGAAGCAGGTGGAGCGGGAGAACCGTTCGGCTCTGGTTCTGCTTTGATCGGTGGATAAACGGCCGGTAGCGGCTAGGGTTTTTGCTGCTGTTGTGCGAGCCGCGTTTCAAGACTCTCGAGTGCGCGTTCGAGCTGCGCGCGATACTGGGGATCGCTAACCGACTCCAGATGGCGTTGCACATTGGTAATAGCGAGAATCAGCACTTCTCTTTGCCGCGATGTTTCCACTTGCTCGGGCGTCAGTTTGGTCCTGGGATCACCTGGCGCTCGTGACTGAGAATCCTGCATCTGATCCGCGACGGCCTTGCTTTCCCATCCTCTAGCCATAATTCAACTCCCACACTTCGTCTTTGGTCTGTTACCGCCGGCACGCCTGCGCCGACTCCCGCTCCCGCTTCACATCTTC
>PLJR01000312.1:192-6220 GCA_003140295.1 Acidobacteriota bacterium | reverse complement strand
TTGGGCGCGGATGCGGCCGTGGACGGTCACAAGCATGATTTTGTAAAGGCGGTATTCTCTTTCGCACCAAAAGGCGTCGACGCCGTCCTGGTTCTGGGGAGCGGCAAGTCCGTCCAGCGCTGCCTCGACGTGCTACGCGCGGGAGGCCGGCTCGCGTATCCGAACGGCGTTGATCCCGCCCCCCAAAAACGCCGTGGCTTCAAGATCATTGCGTACGACGCCAAAGTCGGGACTCGCGAATTTGAACGTTTGAATCGCGCCGTACGGAAGGCCGAACTAAACGTGCCCATCGCCGCGGAATTCCCGCTCGCCGAAGCTGCCAAGGCGCACCGACGCGTCGAGCAAGGACACATACTCGGCAAAATTATTCTCCGCGTCCGGTGACGATTGGCATTACGACCCACAGTTTTGCGAAAAAGCAGCCTTACGAAAGCAACCCACTGCCTTGATCTGCTGCAGTTCTGGAATCTCGCGCGTCAGCGCCCGCGCGGCAGGCAGAATTGGTGGACAATCGCAAATTCGGGTACTGTCCTAATTTGAGAAAATATGCACCGGCTTCAATTTCAAAAGCACGCTACCCGCGCATTTTTGGCAGATATGTTTTTCGCTTGTCCGTACTTAAAAAGAATGCAATCCAAGTATCTGAGATCTTTCCCGATGAGCCTAGCGATCTCGTTGTAACTATCAAGAGAAATATCCACTTGGAGAAACTTTTTCATAACACCGATAACATTTCGATCAGACTTAACTACACGATCCCCCAGATTAAGTCTTATGTTCTCGACTACCGCCGGGCCAACACCATGCCTTTTCCCAATGAGATCATTTTTCAGGTCAGCGAGATTCACGCTCGCGCTCCAGTGCCTGATTGCTTCGATTTCTGAAGAAAGACCAAAAAGTTTCTGATACTCCAAAAAACCGTTGGTTAGCTCCCTCAAAAGACAGTATTTGGGGTTCTTGTCTGCGGCGGAGCTATTGGCGTTGATGTTGAGATATGTTTTGCAAAAATCCAAAGGTCGCGTGCTATCCATAGCACGCTTGAGAGCTAACAATGTGGATATCTTTGGAAATTCCCTTATAAATCGTTTGTATCTGGATATCATCGCGGACTCCCTCCAGTTGATCACTAGAGAGGTGCGCAATACTGGAGTTAACGAATCAGATGATTTAGCTAGTTCAGCAGACTCTGCTGCTATACGACTGCACAGGGCACCAATCGCAATGGGTCCGTCGCCGCGCGATATGATGAAGTTTTCGATTTCACTGATCCGCGACAAGACCTCCTGTTTCTTGTCATTCGATATCACTGATGACCTCCATTGTCGTTCGGCCTATCGTCCGAGTTGACCGCGTGGCGATTATAGCAATTGAGAACCCGCCGGACTCATTTTCACTTTACTTGGACAGTCCTTTCATGACCTCCTATATCCGAGTCTTGCAGTTGCCAAGCAACGTTTCAATTAGTAAAGAAAGCCGCCCACAGAGCGAAAAGAATGGCCAGAATAGTGATCGGGTAGAAATTAGGACACTACCCAAATTCGCTACAGAATCCGCTCGTGCATGTAACCGGCTTCGACAATCGCCGCCAGCAAGTCCGCCAGATGCTGCGTTCCCCGTGTTTCAAGCGTGATGTCGATTGCCGTGTCGCCCAGGCTTACCCCGTAATAGGCGCGGTCGAATTGCAGTTCCACGATGTTCGCTTTTTGTCCCGCGATCACTGAGGAAAGCTCCACCAGCGCGCCCGGCCGGTCCGCCAAATGCACGCGAAGCCGCACCAGGCGCCCATCCTTTACCAACCCGCGCTCGATGATCCGGCTTAGCAACGAAACATCGATATTGCCGCCGCACACCAGCACCGCGGTGTGCCGCGCGCCGAGTGCGGTCTTGTGCTGCAGCAGTGCCGCGGTCGCCGCGGCGCCGGCGCCCTCCGCCAGAAGTTTTTCGCGTTCGAGCAGCGTAAGAATCGCGCTCGCGATTTCTTCCTCTTCCACCGTCACGATTTCATCGACGTACTTCGCCACCAGCGGAAACGTAATCTCGCCCACGCGCCGCACCGCGATCCCGTCCGCAATCGTTGAAGCCGTCGGCACCGTCACCGGCCTCCCTTGCGTTATCGCCGACACCATCGACGGCAGCCGCGCCGTCTGCACCCCCACGATCTTCACCGCAGGCCGCGATTCCTTCACCGCTGCGGCCACTCCCGCAATAAGCCCCCCGCCCCCGATGGGCACCACCACCGCCTCCAGTTGCGGGCACTGTTCGAGCAGTTCCAGGCCGATCGTGCCCTGCCCCGCGATCACCGCGTAATCGTCAAAGGGATGCAGAAACGTCAGCCCGCGCTCCGCCGCCACCTCGAGCGCATGCCCGCACGCTTCGTCGTAATTCGCGCCGTGCAGAATTACTTCCGCGCCGTAATTTTGCGTGGCCATCACCTTCACCAGCGGCGTCGCTGCCGGCATTACGATCGTGGTGCGAATCCCGTGTTTGGTGGCGTGGCAGGCCACCGCCTGTGCGTGGTTGCCCGCCGAAGCCGCAATGACCCCGCGTTTTCGCTCCTCGGCACCCAGCAGCAAAATCTTGTTGAGCGCGCCGCGCTCCTTGAAGGCGCCGGTCCGCTGCAGATTTTCAAGCTTCAGGTAAACCTTCTGGCCCGTCAGCTCCGACAGCTTCGCCGAGTACGGGCACGGCGTGTAATAAATCGCGCCATGAATCCGCTGCGCCGCCTCGCGCACCGAAGAAAGCATGTCTACGGTCGAAATATTCTGGATGGTCATTCCGTTTTTCCGCGAATATCCGCGAGCCCCTCTAGACCGCACTGCCGCCGCGTGGTCCGGCCGCAATGCGTCCCCAGCGCGCTAATCATGCCGCCGGTGCACAAACGCCTTCGCCGCCGGACCCTGATAATCCCGCGCTACCTGCCCGCCGCCGCGCAACACGTACTTGTAAGTCGTCAGCCCCGCAAGCCCTACGGGCCCGCGCGCGTGCAGCCGGCTCGTGCTGATACCCACTTCCGCGCCAAATCCGTAGCGATACCCATCCGAAAAGCGCGTCGAAGCATTGTGAAACACACCCGCAGAATCCACCTGCGCCAAAAATATTTTCGCCGCCTCCGCGTCCTCGGTAACAATCGCGTCGGTATGCGCCGACCCGTATCGCGCGATGTGTTCGATCGCTTCGCCGAGCCCGCCCACCACCTTCACCGCCAGAATCAGGTCGCCGTACTCGGTATGCCACTCCTCTTCCGCCACCAACTCCATCGACGTTCCTGGAAGCGTGCCGATCGCCTCGCGGCTGCCGCGCAGCCGCACCCCCCGCGCGCGCATGCGCTCTGCGAGCGCCGGCAAAAACGACGCCGCGATATCGCGGCACACCAGCACCGTCTCCACCGCATTGCACGCCGCCGGATAATCCGTCTTGGCATCGTCGATAATCTCGAGCGCCATCGCGAAATCCGCCGCGCCGTCCACGTAAATGTGGCACACGCCTTCGGAGTGCCCCAGCAGCGGAATCCGCGTATGCGCTTGCACGTGCCGCACCAGCGCGTACGACCCCCGCGGAATCACCAAATCCACCACGTCATCGAGCCCCAGCAATTCATCCACTTCCGCGCGTTCCTGGATACCGGTCACCAACGCCTCGGGAATCGCCGTGTGCGTCCGCAACGCCCGCCGCATCGCTGCTACTAGCGCCCCGGCCGTTCGCGCCACCTCGCGCCCCGGTTTCAAAATCACCGCATTCGCCGACTTGACGGCCAGCGAACTGATCTGCGTCACCGCCTCGGGCCGCGCTTCAAAAATCACCGCCAGCAATCCCAGCGGGCAGCTCACTTTTTCAAGTTCAAGCCCGGTGTCGAGTGTGGTCCGCTCGAGCACCCGCCCGATGGGATCGGGAAGCTTCGCCACGGCGCGCACGCCCGCAATCATTGAGTCAAGTTTCGCCGGCGAGAGCGCCAGCCGTTCGAGCAGTACGCGCGCCAGTTCCCCGCGCGTCACCTCCGCTTGCGCTTCCCGCAGATCTTCCGCATGCGCTTCCAGAATGGCGCCCGCTTCCCGCTCGAGCTCCTGCGCCACCGCTTCGAGCGCCTGATTCCGCTCCGCCACCGAAGCCGCGGAGATTTCCCGCGCCGCCTGCTTGGCGGCCACGGCCAGACTGCGTACGCTCTCACTCACCGCGGCCTTCACGAATTTTCCCCGCGAGCATCGCCCTGCCCGCTCTTCTCATCCTCGCGCTCGGAAGCCAGAAACAGCGTGCCCGCAGGCTCTCCCGCGCAAATCATCCCCAGCACGCCGGGAGTGCGCCCATTCGCGATCACCGCGGGGCGATTCGCCTCGTTGGCGATGCGCACCGCCGCAAGTTTCGTCTCCATACCGCCGCGCCCGCGCCCGTTGCCGCCCTGCGCGTAGCCGTAAATCGCGTCGGTCACCCCGCGCAATTCCGGGATCAGCACCGCGCCCGCGCTTTGGGGATCGCTCGTATACAACCCCTCCACGTCCGACAGCAAAATCAGGAGGTCGGCATCGATGTGCGTCATCACCAGCGCCGAAAGTTTGTCGTTGTCGCCGAACACCCGTGCGCGCTCTTCGCTTCCCGCCGGCCGGTCCAGCTCCGCCGTCGATACCGTGTCATTCTCATTGATGATCGGTATCACGCCCAGCCGCAGCAGCGTGCTCAGCGTGGCGCGCAAATTCTCATGCCGCTGCGCATCCACAAAATCATCCTCGGTGAGCAATACCTGCGCCACCCGGTAACCCAGCTTGTCGAACGCATCGTCGTACATGCTCATCAACCGGCTCTGTCCCACCGCCGCGCACGCCTGCACCAGCACCACTTCGGACGGCCGCACCGCGAGTCCCAGCCGCTGCGCCCCCAATCCCACCGCGCCCGACGACACCAGCAGCACCTCGCGTCCCGCGCGCCGCAACGCCGCCAGCGACTCCGCAATCCCGTACAGCACGCCGATCGACACCGACCCGTCCTCGCGCATGATGACGTTGGTGCCCACCTTCACCACAATGCGCGTGGCCGCCGCCAGCGCCGCCCGCGGCGTACTTGCGCCCAAATTGTTTCCCGTCTCGATGGCCCATCTCCCCGCGAATCTGAAGTATTCTGCCAGTCACCGCGCGAGACCGCAAGGAAGCTCGCGCCGCGCGTCATCACGCACACGCGTACGCGTACAATTCATATTCGCGTACGCACACGATTGATATTCGCGTACGCGCACGCTGAATATCCCCCCTAATCTTGACCGACAAGGTGGGTGCCGCGCCTTCGCGGTTATGTTTATCGTTTATGTGTTTATCGTTTATACGGGTGCGGGCTCTACTTGGAGCCCGCGCAGTAAAACGACGCGGCTTTCGCCTCAACCTCGCGGCCAACGCGTTTTACTGGGTCTTCTTTTTCCCAAACAGCCCGCCCAGCGCCTGCCCCACATTCTGTCCGCCCGGCACCGCGCTCGTTCCCAACTTCGATCCGTTCGACAGCGCCCCCTTGGCGAACCCGCCCACCATCGCATTCACGTCCGGCTCGAACACCGGATTAGAAGTCGTGCCGTGAATCAAGAATGGAATGCCGCCCGCCGCGCCCCCCGCCGAAGTCAACGTCGCCAAGCCTCCCAACGCGCCACCCGAACCGCTCACGCGCGCCGCCATCTTGAAATCGAGCGCGTGATTCGCCGCAATCGTCCCGCCGCCCGCGATGCTGCCAATCGCCGGTACCACAATCGTCAGCTTGTCGAGCCGCATGCCTTCGGGCGCGATGCGCACATCGGCGCTCAGCGTCTGAATCATGGTGTCGCTGCCCTTCGGCACTCCCGCGAACGAAGACAGCGCGCCCATCTTCGACCCCAGGTCAAATCCCGCCAGCTTCGCATTCGACAAGCTCACCGGCCCGGTCGTCACCAACCTGTCCACCGGCCCATTCACCGCCAGCGTCGCATTGACCGTCCCGCTCTGAATCGACGCGCCCGCCGGCAAAATCACGCCCAGCGCCGGCAGCATCGCCTCCAGATCCGTCGCCGGCATGTTCTGCC
>PLJR01000312.1:0-173 GCA_003140295.1 Acidobacteriota bacterium | reverse complement strand
GTAGCATCGTAGTCAATCTCCGTCGCCTGCCGCGCCGGCGAACCGCCTTGCACCAACTGCAATTTGCTCGCCGTCATTTTCCCTTTCGAGCTGAGCTGCTGTCCGTCCGAAGCCAAGCTGCCGCTGAAATCCACTATTCCCGCGATGCCCGACGATGGTTCGACAAATCCCGT
>PLJR01000262.1 GCA_003140295.1 Acidobacteriota bacterium | reverse complement strand
ACTTTGCGTTGACACGAATTTGCCGCCCGAGTGTGCCGCAGCAAGATCTGCTGGTTCCTACGACCGGGTCTCGCGAAACGGCATTATGGGAAAGTGGTTTTCCCGGGCCGGTGTGGGCGCGCTCAGCGTTTTGAAGGTGGGGCCGCGTTTCCGTCTTTAATGAGACGCTCCAGGAAGATGTTCATCAAGGAGTTGGATCCACCGCTATCGCCACCGGCGACGATGTCCGGAACGAGTTTGAACCCGCTCGAGGAGAGAGTCTTCGCGGTCTCAATTACGGGGTAGTTGTCCGACGTCATGGAGGCAATCTTCAACTTGATTACGTCAGCCTCGGCCGTTCCAACCGCCAGGGTCTTTCCGGCGCCGGCGCCGGCGTCGGCGTCTCCGCTCATCACTGCTAGATCCACGCGAGGAGCAACTGGAACTCAAATTTGATCAGGACCGCTCGTTTCTGGCGAATGTGACGATTAGGCCAACTAAGAGATCGCTCACAATAACGACACATTCCGATTACGGTATAAAGACCGCTTAGTCTTCCGGTCGCGCTTAAGCTGAAGCCGAAGCACCCGGCTTTGCTGCAGGAAAGCGCCGCTGCAGGAAAAATTCACGTCACACGAGATCCCGGCCGGGCGCAACTCTAGATCTTTCGTAAGGCGAGCAAGTTCCTTGTCGATCGATTGCGGCGTATGGACAGCTGAAGCTGCTGACGCGCTGACGGCTCCTGTACTGTGTGATCTTGTGCTACGACAGGACCGGTCAGTCCGAGGACGAGCATAGTCCCATTGCAAAGATGAAAGATCGACCTCGCATGACACGAACCTCCTTCAGGATCTTCGGCATGATTCCGGTCGCAACCCTCATCCGGATAAAGACGCATGTGACATTCTGTGCACCTCTTTCCGCTGTTGCGCCTAGCCGTCCGCACCAGCAGCGTGCGCTGCGAAAGCGATCAAATTGGCGTCGAACCCTTTGCGGACTGCAGATGTGAAACCTTTTGTTCCTGTTTTTCACTCGCCCGATAAGAGCGAACCACGGAAGCCCTAGCCGCCCGAAGCCATCGTTTTTGCCACTCTGCGTTGAGCGTTTGCGATTTCACTTAGAAGAAACAAGTCCGTGAGCAGGGCACGGAAATGAATTGAAGCGTTCAGGTTGTCAATCAGTTGAGAACTGATGGGGCGTTGCGCTAAAACCAGTTCAATTGCGGCGAGCGAGTCTTGTGCGTCGCGGTCGACGACGGCAAAGAACGCGCGGTATCGTTCAGCCGGCTCAAAGCGCTCTTGTTTCAAGGCCGTCGCGCAGCTCTCTGCCAGGTCAGAGATCGCTTGCTCGGCACGGGCGAGGTACTCGCGGATTTGTCCGCCTGATGGGCTCCCTTCGTCACTGGGAAGTCCTTGTGCAGCATAGGCCAGCATGAACTCGTAACATTCTTCGATCGTGCTGCAGCGTTCCGAGATATCAGCCAGCATTTGTTAACCCCTCGGCCTTTGCTCCACGGGATTTCGCAGGTGGCGCGGACGCTTCGATCGGCCATCGCGCGGGATCGTGCTCTTTGAGATAGAAGTCGCGGCTCATCCAGCCGAAGATCATCGATTTCGTGATCGGGCGCTTCTCCGGCCGAATTCCGAAGTAGACGTGCACCATGATCAACGCGATCAGTCCGACTCCCGCCAGCCCGTGCAGCACGTACATCATGCCCCAGGTTAAATCGGTGAACAGATATGGATTGCGGGGGAAGAAGATCGTACGTACGCGAGACATCATGAATACACCTGTCACGATTGCTGACAGAGCGGCCACGACGATAGCGCCGTGGTAAAGCTTGTTTTCCAGAGGGTACTTGGCGAATCTTTCGGGCGGTGGCGCGGGCTTCCCCAGAAACCGCAGGATCCTTCTCCGTGCATCGCGGAGGTCGATTTTGTCGGGCCAGATCGACCAGAAGTCCAAAAAGAACGAAGCGTGGAAGATGTGAAATACGATGGAAGCGGTCAACACAGCTCCAGCAATCCAATGGTATGTAACCCAGTCAAACTGAACACCGACTTTCGGCAGGAAAGCGGTAAACAGCAGGGTGAACATAGAGGCCGCCATGATCCAATGAAACGCCCGCGCAACCAGTGAATGACGAGGAACGTGGGCGGGAGTTTTTGTGGCGTCGACGGGAATGGCATCGGGCTCAAACTGTCTGGGTTTCGCGAAATAGCGCACGTAAATCGCGTGGACGATAACGAAGAACAATCCGGCGATCGCCGCCACCCATATCAAGAACCACGCGATGTGGATGGGGACGCGCTGGCCCCACGGACTGTTCGCCCACTCTAGGAAGTCCATGTTGCCTCCTGCACTCCTCCTATGGCACGCTTCACCAGATTCCTCATCAGCGGGATCTTGTAAGCATTGAACTGCAAGGGAACAGCTCCCTGCACCGCCAGTTTCCCCGCCATTTCTCCGGTTGAAGCGTTGGGTGGTTTGCCACGGACCGCGTCTTCGACAACCTTCAAGCGTAGAGGACGAGCAGCCGCGCCGTTCACCGCTATGCGCAATCGCTCGATACTGCCGCTCGAGACCACCATCGCTGAGGCCACGTTGAGAAGCGGAAAGTCCCACACATTCCGGTCCCGCACTTTTTCGAAATAAAACTGTGCGCCGGCCCACGTGGATGGAATACGAATGGTCGTCAGCAGGTCCCCGGGCTTCAAGATATGCAAGCGGGTGATGTCGATTTCAGGTCCGATGAAATAGTCCTCGGCATCCACCACGCGTTCACCCTTGGAAGTGCGAATCACGAATTTGGCATCGAGCGCAATGAGTGCGGGAGCAGAGTCAGAAGGATTCACCGCCACACAGCGGTCCGCATTCAGAATCGCGTGCTCCCGGTTGCGGCCTTCCGGCGTATCGGCATAACAGATGTTCCCACCGGCGCGGTAGCAAGGCCAACCACCGCGGTAATACCAGCATCGAGCATCCTGTGACACATTGCCGCCGAGCGTGCCCTGGTTGCGGATCTGCGGCGAGGCTACCAATTCCGCGCTGTCCGCCAGCAGCTTGTACTTCTCTCTGATGGCGGGATGCTGGACTACTTCGGTCAGGGTGGTCATCGCTCCGATCTCAATGCCGTCGGCGGTGGTGCGAACTCCCTTGAGTTCCTCGATCCCGCTCAGATCAACCACCACCTTTGGTTTCTTGATGCGGTCTTTGAGCCAGTCGAAGCTATCCATGCCTCCGGCCAGCACCCAGCCGTTCTCGCCCTGCTGCTCGAGCACCTTTTGCGCACCCGTAATCGAATTCGGCTGAACCAGCTTGAAGTCCGGCATTACGTCTCGAATTACAGCCATGGCCTCTCCTTTCCCATCCACACTAAATGTGCGCCATTAAGGGATGTTGCATGGGATGTCCCGCCTCGAGGGAAGTTAGTATGGTGTCCGCGTTGACGGGCGCGCGTCGAAAAATCTCATCACCAAGGGCATCCGAAAGCGCGTTCAAGATCGAGGCGCAACCGCCGCCGACGGGCGGTTCGCCCACACCGCGGGCGCCGACCGGTGTTTCGGGATCTGGAATATCGAGCGCCGCCCATTGCATATCGACAGGCACGTCCAAAATCGTTGGCGGCTTGCTCTGGTAAAAGCGTGTCGAAAGCATGGCGCCGTAGTGAGGGTCGTACACCCACTTCTGCCCAATCGCATGCCCAATGCCCAGAACCGAACGGCCCAGCACTTGGCCGCCAAGCGAGCGGGGATGAATTACCGAGCCTACGTCGGCGTAGGCGAGGAAATCTACGATATTGTACTTGCCGGTCTCCACATCTACTTCAACTTCGGCGAAGCTGGCAATGTAGGAAAATGTCGCGCCATCGCGAGGGTAATTGTCCTTCGCCGCCGCCAAAAGGCCCTGGCCAGCGAGCGCGGCGGCCGACGCCTTAGTCCGCCCGTTGAGGTCGGCGGACACTTCGTGGCCATCGTAGATGCCGCCGAGTTGAATCGCGTAGTTCGCGGCTTGAGCCAGAGCCATGCCGGCGCCACCGCCCTTGCGAGACACACGCTCATTCGCCACGATGTAATCGTCCGGCTGGCCCCCAAGCTTCTTGGCTGCAATCTCCTGGAGTTTCTTCCTCGCATCCATGGCGGTCGCATAGGCCGCACGTGTCATTGCGTGTGTCGTCTGGCTTCCGCCGGAAACGCAGGTAAACGGAAGGTTCTTCGACGAATCGCCCCAAGTAACGTCGCACTTCTCCCACGGCACTCCGAGAACCTCGGCTCCCGCGCGATGTACGTCGATCACCGACTCGGTTCCCAGATTGCCGATTCCGGACTGGAAATTCACACGGCCATCCGGCTTGATAACGAGGAGACCATCGAAGCCGACCGTGCCACCAACATAACAACTGAGCGATACGCCGACGCCGCGCACCTTTGTACCGACCCGCTTCGGCGTGCGCGCGACCCTCTCACTCCATTTGAACTGTTCTGCCCCGCGGTCGAGGGCCTCCTTCAGGAACGCGCTCGTCGCGTAAGGCCGCTTCCCCTGCACCGCCGGTCCGAACGGCGCTTTGCCCTCCGGACAATTGATTCGGCGGATAGCGACTTGGTCGAGCCCGAGCTTGCGCGCCGCTTTCGCGACGATCGGCTCCATGATGACGATGCCCTGCAGGCCGCCAGGCGAGCTCTGCGCACTTCTGGGCGGCGTATTCGTCAGCACGGTGACTCCACGCCAGTGCATGGCTTCTGGTTGGTAGAGGAGCGACACGATACGGCCCGATGTAGGGACATCGCCGTTGGCGTCATATGGGCCGTTGTTGGAGATAACGAACATATCGAGCGCGATGATCCGCCCGTCCTTCGAAAAGCCGACTTTCATCCGCCCTAGTAGACTGGGCCGCGCGCGACCGATGAACGTCTCCTCCTCCCGGCTGATGCGCATCATCACCGGCGCATTGGCTCTCTTCGATAGGAGCGCAGGAATGATCAGCGAAACACCCGCCGTGACTTTGCTGCCGAAGCCGCCTCCAGTATATTCACTGATGAGGACAACTTTGCTCACATCGATGTTCAACCATCTCGCGATGGCAGGCACGGTTTGCGCGGTGCTCTGCGTGCCAGTGTGAACGTAGACCTTCCCATTTTGCCAATACGACAGCGCACTGCGCGTCTCAAGCGGCTGATGGCTCGTGTCCGGCGTCACAAACGTCTCATCGAGCACTAGCACCGCATTCTTGAACCCCGCGTCGATGTCACCGTACGACCATTCATCGGGCGTCTTCCCCATCGGCAACCGCCCGGACTTCGCGTCGGCGAATTCCGCCTCGGTCCACTTGAGCGCTCCGATCGTGGGAGGTGGAGGGGCCGGCGGCGGAGCTCCTGCGACGGCCGGCGGTGTCGGAGGCTGCACCCAGATGTTTCCGTCCGTTCTGGGATTCGGGCCACCGGGCCGCAAGGTCTCAAGTGGATCGACGGCGAAGGGAAGCGGTTCGAATTCGATTCGAATCTTTTCAATTGCTTCAGCGGCAGTGAGCTCATCGACCGCGGCCACAGCGAGAATCGGCTCGCCCTGGTAGAGTGGTTCCATGTTGAGCGCTCGCTCGCTCTTTGGGTTGGCCCGAATCACGGTGCCATTATCGGTGAGTGTATCGCCCGGAGGTGGAAGTTCGTCGGCCGTTAGAATCACTTTCACGCCGGGCATTGCTAGGGCTTGGCGTACGTCGAGGTGCTTCACGCGCGCATGCGGCAAGGGGCTCAGCAGCAACTTGCAAAACAGCATTCCTTCGGCGTGAAAGTCCTCTGCGTACTTTGCCTGCCCTGTAACCTTCGCGTAAAGGTCGGCAGTTACGTAATTCTTGCCGATCAATTTGTGTCCCGCCCCGTAAACGCGCGCATTTGGCGTAACGGATTTGGCATCGTTCTCAGGCACGGCTTGCGCTCCTCATGTTTTCTGCGCCGCGCATCATCGCGGTGAGGATCTTGTCGTAGTCCTGGCACCGGCACAGATTTCCCGAGAGGCCCTGTGCTAGTTCCATTCGGGTGGGGTCGGGATTCGCCTTCAGGAATGCGACCGCCGCCATGATAAAGCCAGGCATGCAAAACGCACACTGGAAGCCCTGTTCATCGATGACGCCCTGCTGAACCGGGTGCAGTGCGCCATCGGGGCTCGCCAGCCCTTCGATTGTCAGGACTTTCTTATCGCGCACTGTATGTGTGAGCACCGAGCAAGAATAATGCGGCACACCATCGATCAGCACGGTACAAGAACCGCATTCCGCTCGGTCGCACCCCAACTTCGTGCCGGTGAGCCCTAGTTTGTGGCGGAGTGTCCAAGCCAGAGTTTCTTGTTTCATAACGTCTGCCCGCCGCTGCTGCCCGTTGACGTTAATGGTGAGGAGTCTGTCACCTGTGCCGCGAGAAGTCTGGGCGGCCAGAGTTGATGCGCGGAATAGATAACTTGATGAGGAAATTGCCACGCCGCCTAAGATTACTCCCTTTATTAAGTCGCGTCGTGTGAGCCCGCTCTGCGGAGGCTCAATCATCTTTGCATCATCGTTTTCAGTCATCTCTGGTCCCTCCTTCCGCACGCGATATTGGTCTACTCGACGTCTTCGACATCACCGAGTCTCCTCGGCGCGACCCGAAACAGCAACCTGATTGTGTTGTGGCGCTCACGACGCTTTCTCCAATTTCTAAATCATCGACCACGCCGCACACACAACAACCGCGCCTCCAATCACCGCAGGATTTCCAGGTTTTGAACGATTGCGGTCGTAGACGAGCATAGGAAACACGGCAGTCAACAGCGCCGCGCAATCCGCGAGACCAGATATCCAATCCCAACGAATCCCAATCGTCGGCGAAACGTACCCTTTTTACCGGATCCCATGCGTCCTCCAATAGTCGATGTACGGCGTTGTACGAAGCACGTGCCATTCCAGTCTCTCGGTTTCTATTCTCGGCCGATACAACCACTTATAACCGCCTTGTTCGGGTGGCGCATGCGGGCGAGCCGAGGCTCACTCGCCGATGGGCCTGACCCGACGTCCGCATTTGGGCAGACTGTTACCCGGCGGACACGATGTGGTTCCCGGGAACACCCATACACTCCGAGTTCTATCCAGCAGCTTCGGCCCGGTTTTTTTATTGCTACACTGTCGGCGGGATGGCGAGGCAGTCAATAATTCGCTCGTTTCGGCGGCAAGAGAGAAGCCAAAATTGGATGGCGGCAGGAGTGGATTCGAACTCACGGTTGAGTTTTCCCGTAAATCTATGCTTCATTGCGGCCGAAATTGATATTTTCATGAGCCATGGCTGACAGAGGGAGAACAACGCGCACCGCCTGTGCCGAGTTTGCGTTGAGTGTGTGGCGGCGATCCTGGCGGAGAACAGAGGCTCCGCGGGACTTTTTGGACAAGAGCAGGACTGGGTACCGCGTATTGAGTATGGTATCGATGTACTATTTAATGAAACGTCGACCAGTCCTACCATTACGCATATGCGAAAGCTGATCGTGCCCCTCGCAGCGCTTGCGTCTCTTCTGCTGGCTATCGTTGTCGCGGCGGCCGCTCGTGGAAGATGGGTCGAGGCGCGCAGTCCGAATTTCATCGTGGTCAGCAATGCAGGTGAAGGGCAAGCGCGCAAGGTTGCCATACAGTTTGAACAGATTCGCTCTCTATTTCGAGACTCTCTTCCGTACGTGAAGCGAAGCTCCTCGCCCGTCATCACTATCCTTGCGGTAAAGGATGAAGATTCACTTCGCGAGTTGCTGCCGGAATTCTGGGCACAAAAGGGCCACACTCATCCGGGCGGCATTTTCATCAATCGCTACAATCAATTTCAAGTAGCGGTCAATATAAGCGCGCATGGCGACAATGCCTACGAGGCCATCTACCACGAATATTATCATTCCGTGACGATGCCGTATTTCCCAGGACTGCCGACGTGGGTTTCCGAAGGCTTGGCCGACTTCTACGGCAATTCGATCATCAGCGACAAAACAGCCGACCTGGGGATGCCTAACGGTGACTTGATCGAAGAACTTCGCACCACGCCGCTTATTCCGCTGAGCACGCTTTTGAAGGTGGACCATAGTTCGCCTTATTACAACGAACAGAACAAGGTCTCCATCTTTTACGCCGAGTCATGGGCGCTCACCCATTATTTGATGCTCGGGGATAACCGCGCTCACAACCCAGCGTTTGGAGTCTACCTGAACGCGCTCAGCCAAGGCGCCAGTCAGGATGAAGCCGCCGCCAAGGCTTTCGGCGATCTCGGTAAACTGCAAGATGATCTCAAACGTTATATCGGGCGCTTTTCATTCCCCGCCATTCAGGTGCCGGCTCCCGCGAAGTTGCTCGACAGCGATCTGACCGTTCGCACGCTTTCTGATGCGAATGTAGATGCTTACCACGGAGGTTTCCTCGCGCTTCACGATCAGTTTCAGCAAGCCGAGCCTCTTCTCAAGGAAGCAGCCCAGCTCGACCCGAAGCTCGCGCTGGCGCAGCGGAACCTGGCGCTCATGCATTATTTCCGTGAGGAACGAACCGATGCTCTTGCCTCCCTTTCGGCGGCTATCGCTCTTGAAGAACAAGATGCCGACTTGCGCTACCTCCGGGCGGAATTAACGTTCGACGACGTATCTCAGAGCGATCCGCAAATCCAAGAAGATCTGCAGCGCGCTCTTGCATCCAAGCCGGATTTTGCCGCCGCAAACTGCCTATTGGCCGTTTTCTTGGCGGCAAAGAATGAGAAACTGCCGGAAGCGCTCGGATTCGCGCAAAAGGCCGTTTCGCTCGAACCTGGAAACGCCAGTTTCCAGCTCGCCTTGGCGCAAGTCCTTGTTCGCGCGCAACGCTATAACGACGCCGAGGCCTGGGGCCGCCGCGCTCGCGCAAACGCCACTGACGATCGCGTTCGCACCCAAGCCGAACAATTTCTCTACTATGTCAAACAGGCGCGCGACTATGACGCTCAGGTGCGCCAAATGCAGCAGGAGGCCGCCGCCCGCGCGAGCGCGTCGCAGTCGGAAACCCCGTCCGTCGAAATCTCAGTACAACGAATCCTGGACACGAGTGTCGACACCAGCGTACCCATTCTCAAACACCGAGGTCCCGACGACAGTGTTGAGGGTGTCGTCACCCAGGTTCGCTGCAATGGCGACGCAATGGAAATCACTGTAAAACTCGGCGCGGCCTCTGCGCCACTCCTGTTTCGCGCCAAAAACCGCAATAGGATCGACTACACAAGCGATATTCACACGGTCCGCGGCGATATCGAACCGTGCAGCGAGTTGAAGGGGCACACTGCCAAAATTGTTTTCACCACCGCCGAAAGCAAAGCCTTCCACGGTGAACTGGCGCACATCGAAGTTACCAAATAAACTGGACCTGGTAAGCGCGGCCAGCGAGCGCCCGCCCGGCGCATCGCGTACGCCGGTTAACATACACAACAGCCCCTGCTCTCACCGACCGTAGGCAATACGGCCCTCGTGCTATAAATCTCGGCCATGGGAAGTATTCGCAAAGGCTCGATCCATTTATTCCGTTTGGCCGGCGTCGACTTGTATTTGCATTGGTCGTGGTTTCTGGTCGCGGCATTTGAGATCAGCAGCCGAACGACAGGGTATTCATCTCGCATCTGGAACGCGCTGGAGTACCTGTCGCTCTTTCTGATTGTGCTGCTTCATGAGTTCGGCCACGCGCTCGCCGGCCGGCAGGTGGGAGGAACGGCGAATCAGATCGTGCTTTGGCCTCTCGGCGGGGTCGCTTATGTGAACCCGCCGCCAAGGCCGAGCGCCACACTATGGAGCATCGCGGCGGGACCGCTTGTGAATGTCGTGCTCGCGCCAGTGCTGTCACTGCTCGGTGTGTTGAACCGATCGCTGGGGTGGGCGCAAACGATGCCCAATGCACATGAGCTCCTGAGGGCGGTCTGGGTCATAAATCTTAGCCTTCTGATTTTTAACATGCTGCCGATCTATCCCCTGGACGGCGGCCAAATTCTTCGATCGCTGCTCTGGTATCCGCTGGGGCGCGCCCGCAGCTTGATGGCGGCTACGATCATAGGCTTTGTGGGCGTGGCGGGGATGATTGCTCTCGCGCTGTGGATGCAATCCGCCTGGTTTGGCGTCCTTTCTGTCTTCATCCTGATGAATTGCTGGAACGGCCTGCGGCAAGCGCAAGCGCTGTCGCGCTTGGCAAAGTTGCCACGCCATCAGGGGTTCGCCTGTCCGCTGTGCAAGGCGGCGCCACCCGTCGGAAACTTTTGGATGTGCAACCTATGTAATCAGCCCTTCGACACATTCCAGTCGCAAGCGGTATGTCCAAACTGCGCCAGGCAGTTTGCGGTCACCGGCTGCCTGGATTGCGGCCAGCGACGTCCCATGAGCGAGTGGGTTGTTCCCACTGGCATCCCCCTGACGCTAACCCCGATCAAAGGTTGAGGATTACTACAGCGACTTTCAGATTACGCGCAATGAAGTGGTAGGCCCGTGCGGACTCGAACCGCAGACCTCTAACGTGTAAACGGCGTGATTATGTGCTTCGAATAACGTAGAAAGCGTTGGGGGCTGCCCTAGTGGCCTGTCGCAGTGAAAGTGTTACTGCAGTCGCCACATCCACAATCAAAAGCTCGTTGATGCGTGGTGGGTGCCAGCTATTTGGGCCGTATCTTCTCCCCGAGTCTCGTGCTAACGAACTCTCCGCGACAGGCCACTAGTACGTGCAAGTCCGGCTAAAACGGAATCGTTACAGGTGAAATCACAGGTGAAATGTTCCGGCTCGGATGCCAAGCGTGGGCAAGCATATGCTCGTGGTTACCATTTGCGCCCAGCAGCGACCAAGCTAGCTACGCCTCTCGGAATAGTTCAGTGCGGTATTGGGGTGCGAGCGCCTTCACTTTCTCGATGAAAGCGGCCTGCTCTTTTTCGTCTAGCTTCGGCGGGGACATCGTACGTGTGGCGACGGGTACCCCAACCTCCATGAAGAATTTCTCCTGTCCCGCAGGGGAGCAGATGCAGAGCATGCGTACCGACCTAGTGGAAGCGTTGTGAAACTGATGCGGAGCGTTGGAAGGAATGTTCAGTGTGTCGCCAGCGCGTACGGTCGACTTCTTGCCACGGAAGGTTGCTTCCATTTCACCTTCGAGCAAGATAAAGGTCTCCTCGAAGTCATGCCGATGCGGTGGCGGCCCGCCACCTGGCGGAATGTGCATATCAATCACGCAGAAGCGTCCATCGGTCTGCTCGCCCGCCACAGTGATCGTGTATGTATCGCCGACCAGACCGATGTGAGGGAGGCTGTCGGGTTGCGCCAGCGTAAGATTGCGTTTGGGGTTGTCCGGCGGGATCGTTGCTAGAGCAGTTGCCATTTCGTCCTCCTGTGGTGATGTTGCGTCTCGTTATGCCTTCATCTGAAACTATTCACGTTTGCTACCACCTACTGCTTTTGCCAAGTGAGGGCGGTTTCTCCAGCAAAGTCTTCGTATCGACGAGGCGTATGCCCCAGGAGGTCCGTCAAGATCTCGATGTCTCCTGCTTCCGCGACGAAGCCACGTTCGAGATATCCCTGAAACATCATGCGGATGTCGAACGCGGACCAAGATGGCGCTCGCTTTCTCATCTGCTCCTCAAACGCGTCCATGTCGTCCCCGGAATAGCGAATCTCCTTGCCCAGCAGCCCGCTCCAAATCGATGCCATCATCGGACCACTCAGCACGTCCGGACCGTTGAGGTTGTACGTTTTGCCAGAGTGTCCGTCGGACATAAGCACAATCGCTTCGGCTTCGGCAATATCTCGGATGTCGACTGCCGAGACACCCACCTGGCCGAGAGGCATGGGATAGATGCCAGCTTTTGTAAGCGGGTCTCTCAACGTTCTATCGTTCTGAAAGAAGTAGTTCGGACGAATGACCGTGAACGGGACATCGAACTCCCGCATGGCGTTTTCAATCGCGAGTTTCGAGGCAAAGTGTGGAACATCCTTGAAGTGTTCCACGCGGAAGACCGAGTGGTAGACGATATGCTTCAGCTTCAGCCGCTTCGCCAGATCGTACGCGATAAGCCCCTGCGTTAGTTCATCAGGAGTGACGGCGTTCAGCAAAAACAGCTTGTCGACACCACGAATGGCCTGTTCGACCGAAGGCGGATCCAGGAGGTCGCCGATGGCAATCTCTACGCCGGAAGGCAGCTTGCCTTTTTCCGTCTGCTCGCGAGCCAGCATCCGGATGTTCGCACCGCGCCTGAGCAGCTCCTTGACAACTGCACCTCCAACATATCCCGTTCCGCCAGTAACCAGAATCTTCATCGCATTACGTTCTCTTTTGTTCGTCTGTCGATTTGTTTCATTGCTACCCTCTGGAACCTGCGATGAATATATGCCTCGCTGAACTACATTAGCACATTCATTGGCGCAATACAGAATTGCGCCAATGCAATACTGTGATAGGCTCAGCGGAGATGAACGGCATCGAGCTATCTGCAGGCGAACGAAACGGGGTGTATGAGAAAAGAAGGAACTGCTGATGAAAGACCTGGATCTCAATGATGTCCGTGCATTTGTTGCAGTCGCACAAGCGGGCACGCTGACGGCTGCCGCGAAGGAGTTGCAAATCCCGACTTCAACCGTGAGCAGGGCGCTGACCCGGCTTGAACAGCACCTTAGCGTCCTCCTCATGAGGCGAAGCCCCCGAGGTCTTGTCCTCACCGATTCGGGGAAGGAGTACCTGCAATCGTGCAGACACGCATTGCAGACCCTCAGAAGCGCCAGCCAGTTGGTTGAGGGCCACCGATCCAGACCAAGTGGGCTGATTAAGGTCGCCTGTCCCGTCATCATGGCCCGCGACGTGATAGCGCCTTTGCTTAAGGAGTTCCTTGGACGCTATCCGGATCTGCGCGTTGAAATCGAACCTTACGCAGCGGGCTGGGATCAGGAACCCCGAGAGGACGTAGACGTTTTCTTCAAATTGCGAGCACCGAAGGATTCCCTGCGACACATGCGCCCATATCCAGGAACCGTTCGAGGGCTTTTCGCTAGTCCAGACTATATCCGGGCTTCCGGTAGACCGACGACTCCAGATGACCTCACCGCACACAAATGCGTTGGTTCCGAAGCCTGGAGGTTGATCCGGGGCCAAAAGATCACGACTCCAAACATCATTTTCCGTGTGGTTACCAGCGATCCGACTGTTGCTCTTAGGCTTGCTATCAGCGGGTTTGGCGTCGTCATTCTGCCGCTATGGATGGCGAAACGCGCAGAAGTTCACAACAGCCTGATCCCTATTCTGCCCCTGTGGAACGTTGAACCGATTACCCTGTGCGCACTTTTCTATGGCCCGACACGCTTGACGCCTAAAGTCCAAATTCTGCTGGATTTTCTCGACGAATACATCGGAACTGATCGGGACCCAAGGCTCGAACACAACCGTGCGAAAGGGTACTTCACAGACCGGAAGCTTGCGCCGACGTCGGGACCCTGAGCGTACCAGCCTCCGACGCGAATTCCGTGCCGAAAATCAATGGCATACGATTCCTGAAGCCTGGCGTAGTGATCCCATTTTGACCAATAGCCACGGCGAACTGAAGTACCCACTAAATTAGCACTAGCTTTCTCTCTCGACACACGTATGGTCAGCGGCGTTCCAAAGGAGGGAAGGCACAATGAAGAAATCCAAGCGTTCTAAGAAGACTAAAAAGACTACCAAGCGGCCCAAGGTCACGGTGAAACTTGTGAAGGAATCGAAGTCGGCGACTAAATCTACGCCAGCTGCCCCGACGGTCACGCGAAGCAAAAAGGCTCGGGCAAATATCTCAGAGGGTACGCGCCTCTACGCCCTCGCCGGACGCCCGACCAAAGCGCAATTCATCAAGGTCTATGGAGCCAAGGGACCAGCGATGACTTGGGAACAGCGGGCGGCAGCAGGAGTTGACGCCAAACACTTTCAAGAGGCCCTGAAAGCAAAGTCCTAAGCGGCCTGCCGTTGGCCTGATTGTCACAATCAGCGAAGAGTCCCTAGCAGTTCTCGTCGTTTCTGGAAGGTCGTTGACGCGGAGTAGTTTTCATATCTATGATCCACCGAATCCCAGTGCTCAGTGCTAGCAGGTCCATCTTGGCTCGACTGAAGAAACAGTTTTGCGGTCCGGCGTTATTGATCGGTTTGCTGATCGTGAGCACCACTGCGGCCTTCTCACAAATGAATACAGCAGACATCACCGGCGTCGTCAGCGACCCCGCTGGCGCCATCGTTCCGGGCGCCATAGTTGTTGCGCTTAATATAGAAACCCGGCGAACGTTTACATCTGCGACCAGCGATGCCGGGCAGTATTTGCTGGCGCAACTTCCGTTGGGGGAGTACACACTCACGGTCAATGCGCCGGGTTTCAAGCAGGCCGTCCAGGAACATGTCTTGCTTCATGTGAACTACCACATGCGGCAAGACTTCGCGCTTCAGCTCGGCGACGTAAGCGAATCGGTGACCGTACGGGTTGTGCCAGGACTGCTGCAATCAGAGTCTGCGGAAGTTAAGGACGTGATTCTCAACCAGCAGGTGGTTGACCTGCCGCTTAAGGATCGCGAGTTTCTGCAGCTCGCCTTGCTAAGCGAAGGGGTGGTGACTCCGCCCGGAGGCACACGCGGGGACTCGCTGCAGCAGACGGGCAAGTTGATCAACATTTTGGGTCAACGCACCGGACACAACTTGTTCCTCGTGGACGGGGTGAGCGTCACCGACGAGTATTTCAACAATGTGGTCCTCAACCCGTCGCCCGACCTGATACAGGAAGTTATGATCGACAAGACGAACTACGACGCGGAATTCGGCGGGAAATCCGGCGGCGTGATCAACGTGATCACCAAATCGGGGACCAATCATGTGCACGGCGGCCTTTATGAGTTCGTAAGGAACGATGTTTTCGACGCCAAGAATGTTTTCGATTCCGCCAACCAGCCCGCTCCGCCGTTTAAAGAAAATCAGTTCGGAGGAACGCTGGGAGGTCCGATCGCGAGGGACAAGACATTTTTTTTCGTCAATTACGATGGTCAGAGAATCCGAAGTTCTCTAGCCAACGTGTTCAGCGTTCCAACCGCTGCAGAACGCTCCGGGGACCTTGCAGGGCTTGTTCCCGTCACCACCGAGCAGCTCGTCGATCCCGTCACCAGGCAGCCCATCCCCGGGAACAATCTGAATCATGACCCCAATTTCGGCATCAATAATCCCGCGACTGCAACGGCTGTCGCTTTGCTTGCCAAATTGCCGCAGCCGACCTCGTCGGGAAACAGCAACAACCTTCTGTCGGTTGGGGGACAGAGAGTCGACACGAATCAGTACAACCTGCGACTGGACCGCAAGTTTTCCGACACGGACAACGCGTATGTGCGCGCGTCGGTTTTCGACGCGCAGGAATTAGACCCCTTCGGTTCCAGCGTACTGAACGAGGCACTTCTTCCGGGCTTCGGCCGAACGCTGAGAACCCATTCGGTCAATCTGACAGCCTCCGAGACCCACACCTTCTCGGCGGACATCGTAAATGAGTTTCGGCTTGGCTGGCTCGCGGTCTCCGGAGGACAGGGCGACCCCAACGCGGCGAATCCCTTCGCTTCTCAGTATGGCCTTCAGGGTGTTACCACGAATTCGGCCGACCTGGGTTACCCGCAAGTCTCGTTGAGCAACACATTCAGCACGCTAGGTGACGCGGCGGGCTTTACGTCTCGCACCGATCGTGATTTCGAGCTTTACGATAACGTCCTGATTCATCGCGGCAGCCACGGCATTCGGTTCGGAGTTTACTTTTTTCATCTCGATTTCAATCCTCGCTTTCCGAACGACGCTCGCGGAATCTATACGTACAGTGGCGCCTACAGCGGGAATGCCCTTTCGGATTTCTTGTTGGGATATCCATCGCAAGCACAAGTGGGCATCGGTGAGGGCGCAGAGAACGCTGGTACGAGCTGGGCGCAGTTCTATATGGAGGATGGTTGGCAGCTCCGGCCCGGCCTGAAAATCGATCTGGGCCTGCGGTATGAATACAATGCGAACCTTGTCGCGCAATCGAATCAGACATCGAATATCGACCTCTCCGAGCCCGGTGGCCCTGCGTTTGTGGTTGCGGGTGATCCAACGAATTTGACTCCCACGGCGAGCGCCCTCGCGAAATTGACTCCAATTCCTATCGTTTCTGCCACGAGCGTTGGCTGGAACGACAGTTTACTCACACCCCGCTATTTGCGGTTTTCTCCACGGCTCGGCGTGGCGTGGCGAGTTCCCGGTTCGCACGAGATGGTCGTACGAGCCGGATTTGGGATCTACACCAACCAGGCCGCCTACAGCATTCTGCAAAATTTGGCGGAAAACATGCCATTCTTCCTTGTAAAGACCGTCAGCAACTCCGCCACTACGCCGACGTTTACGACAGAGAACATACTAGCAAGTAGTCCCAGGGGCGCTATCGGTGCCAATGGCGTGAACCACGACTATCAGATTGAGTACAACGAAGTGTGGAATCTGGCGGTCCAGAGGGCGATTACAGCCAATACGACGGTTGAAGCGGAGTATGTGGGGTCACGAACCGTACATGCCGACAGCTCTACGGTCGTTAACGTTCCTGTGCCCGGGCCAGGAGCCGTTCAGGGACGTCGCCCCTACCCGGCATTGGCCGCCTTCACTACGATTCGTTGGGACGGACGGGCAAGCTTCAATGGGCTCACGCTGAAGGTGACGCGCCGCTTCACGCGCGGCCTGTCATTTGACGCGGAGTACTCCTTGTCTAGGTCGATGGACGATGCGTCCGACACCGGCACGACGAATGCCGAATACAACCTCCCGCAAAACGTTTACAACCCAGGTCTAGAAGAGGCGCCTTCGAGCTTCGACCACCGCCACCGGTTCACGGCAAACGCGGTCTACGATCTTCCCTTTGCGAGGGGATCGCACGGTGTGCTGCACGCCCTCGCGGGAAGCTGGCGGGCCAGCGGGATCTTGGCGCTGCAGAGCGGCGCTCCGTTTACGGTGAACCTATCTTCGGCGGCAGACGTGGCAAATATCGGCCTCGTGGGCGGAAACAACCTGGAGCGTCCCAATTTAGTCGGTGATCCCAACGCCGGCCCAAAAACACCGGGGCAGTGGTTCAACACCTCGGCCTTTGCGCTGCCGGCGCAATACACTTTCGGGACAGCGAGGCGCAACGTTGTCATCGGGCCCGGGCTAGAAAACCTTGATTTGTCGCTCCAGAAGGAGTGGATCTCACGCGAGAACTTCACGCTGCAATTCCGCTTCGACGCTTTCAACGCGCTGAATCATCCGAACTTTAATCTTCCAGGCCGAATTTTCGGGGCGTCCAACTTCGGCGTGATCACCAGTGCGCAAGACCCGCGGGAACTTCAGTTTGCGTTCAAGTTGGTATTCTGACGAGGTGCCAACG
>PLJR01000329.1 GCA_003140295.1 Acidobacteriota bacterium | reverse complement strand
CGCGGAAAGCTTCACCCGTCTCGGTTGCGTCATAAACGCCAGCTTTAGAGAAAAGATTTATAGCAGATGATGTTGCATCGACCGGTTGAGCCGGCAGGGATTATCGGACCGTGGCTTTTCGCGCCACGGGCTCGCCGGAGCGACATAGGGCCATCCTGGCGGGCTCGGCCGGCTTTTGCGGGAATGCCCCCGCAAAGACCCTCCCTCCAATTTATTCACGCAACATCACTCTAAGTGCCCGTGTCGGCGGAGGCCCGCTTGCCCGCCCTCCGCGTGCGGCCTTTCACCACTTCCCTTGTCATTGGTGGAAACCCCGCCTACAATTGGCCCGGCTATCCGGAGGGTCTGATGTCTCTGCCCCGTACTTATGCGTGCGTCCTGTGTTTGGCTGCCCTCGTCTCGTTCACCGCGGCGTACTCGCAGCGCGCGCCGCAGGGCGCGTCGGCGCCACCGTCGCTCGACGAACTGGCGCGCCAGTCGCTGGCGACGATCGATGGAAGCTTGAAGGTCCCCGGCTTGAAACAGCCGGTGGACATCATCCGCGACCAGCAGGGTGTTCCACATATCTTTGCGCAGAACGACGACGACCTGTTCTTCGCGCAGGGGTATGTGATGGCGCAGGATCGCCTTTGGCAGCTCGAGCTGTGGCGCCGCTGGCGTGAGGGACGGCTCGCGGAGGTCTTCGGCCCGAAGGCCTTCGACTACGACGCGCGCGCGCGCCTGATGATGTTCCGGGGCCCGTGGGACGCGAAGGAGTGGACGAGCTATCACCCGGACGCGGAACGGCTGTTCACAGCGTGGGCCAACGGCCACAACGCGTACATCGCCACCCACGCCGACAACTTGCCCGTCGAATTCAAGCTGACCGGCATTAAGCCGGAACCATGGACGGCGAAAACGGTGACGCTGCGTTGGGCGGAACTCGGCATCGACAGCACGAGCGCAGCTCCCGCCGCCGAGATTCAGCTCGCGCTGAACGTGAAGCAGTTCGGGGCCCAGGAGGCCAACCGGCGCGCGGCCCCGGATCCGTATGACGACCTGAAAGTACCCGAGGGTCTCGACCTGAACTGGATCACGGAAGAGGCGTTGGCGGCCGCGCGAAAAGGCGATGACGACCCGTTCGCGCCTGGAAAGCTGCCGTCACCTGAGATCGTGGAGGCATACCGTTCGCTCGTGCCAGCCAAGCAGGCGGCGCGTCTGATGCCCGAGCTGCAGGACATGGACGGCAGCAACAACTGGGTGGTCAGCGGCAAGCTCACGGCGAGCGGCTTTCCCATCGTCTCGAACGATCCGCATCGCGCGATCATAATGCCTTCGCTGCGGTACTTCGTGCATTTAGATGCGCCGGGGTGGCACGTGATCGGCGGCGGCGAGCCGCCGTTTGTTGGCGTGGACCTCGGCAACAACGAGAACATGGCGTGGGGTGTGACCTTCGCCGGCGTCGACGAGGTGGACACGTACGTCGAGCAGACCAACCCGGCCAATCCGAACGAGACGAAGTTCAACGACGCCTGGGTGCCGATGAAGATCCTCCGCGAGGAGATCAAGGTCAAGGGTGAGGACAAGCCTCGGGTGGTGGAGCTGAAGTTCTCGAAGCACGGTCCGGTGTTTTACGAGGACCAGGCGCGGCACCTCGCGTTCGCCGCCAGGTCCTCGGACCAGGAGCCGGGCACCGCGCCGTTCAGGGGCAGCTTCAAGCTTGCGCAAGCGACCAGCTGCGAGGACTTCTTCGATCGCGCCATGGCCTGGAAGCTGCCGTCGCACAATTTGATCTGCGGCGACAAGAAGGGGAACATCGCGCTGCAGGTCTCCGGCCTTGCGCCCGACCGCGACGGATGGACCGGGCGGCTGCCCGTCCCCGGGACCGGGACGTACGAGTGGAAGGGGTTCCGGAGCGACCTGCCGCGCGAGTACAACCCGGCGCGCGGCTACATCGCGACCGCCAACAACAACACCCACCCGCAGGGCTACAAGGGGCGGCCGGTCTTCTACAACACCACGAGGGATGTCGATATCGCCCGCATCACGCGAATCCGCCAGCTGCTCGACAAGCAGATTGCCGAGCACAAGCCGTTCACGATCGAGGACATGGAGCGTATCCAGCAGGACACCTACTCGCTACATGCCGAGCGCGACGCGCCGCTCTTCAAGGGATGGACGGCCAAGAATCCCGAGGCCGAGAAAGCACGCGCCATGATCGAGGGGTGGNNTCGTCGAGCAAGGCTTGTTAGAGGCGCTGGAGCGGGTGACGAAGGACTGGGGCTCCGACCAGTCGCAGTGGCGATACGGCCGCATCAACCAGAGCCCGCTGCAGCACATGTTCATCGACCAGTTCAGTCTGAAGCCGGTCGAGCGGCCGGGAGGGTTCAACGACGTCAACGCCAC
The DNA here is from genome assembly GCA_003140295.1 of Acidobacteriota bacterium. Classification (GTDB taxonomy): domain Bacteria; phylum Acidobacteriota; class Terriglobia; order Acidiferrales; family UBA7541; genus Palsa-189. The sequence goes on along the minus strand of PLJR01000329.1, from coordinate 3,056 downwards.
CGGCGCGAACTTCCGGCGCATCATCGATTTCGCGGACGTGGACAAGACCATGGCGACCAACGCGCCCGGAGAATCTGCGCAGCCCGGAAGCCCGTATTACGGGAATACGCGGGAGAAGCTCGCAGACGGCGTCTACTTCAACCTGCCGTTCACGCGCCCGGCGGTCGAGAAGCACGCGGCGCACAAGCTGACGCTTTTGCCGCAATAGGGGGTTGTTGGGCGTAGGCTCATGGCTTACGGCTCAAACTCATTGCACGCGGAACCGGCGTGCTTGGAGGACCCTGACGCTGGCGCCTTTGCCTCCAGCGCAGAGCGTGCCTTTGACCACGCCTTCGGGCTTGAACGGTCGTCCCAACCAGAGCGGACAGATTCTGGCCCACCACATCCTGGAACATATCCGGATACGGCGAGCAGAGGACGAATGCCCCGCAGCCGGGGCAACAACGGTCGCGGCCTGCTCGCTGTCAATAGCCGCCTTGCAGCGCGGCGGCTCCCAAATGGTATAGAAACTCATACTGGTTCTCTTTGGCTCCCTCGCTTTGCTGGGCTTCGTTAGTCGCCATAGCGGTGTCGGACACTCATTGTGCAGCCCGTGGTCAAGCGCACGCCACAGCGAATTCAAGCATTTAGGCGAACCCTGCGTCGCCAAGTCCCGAGATTTTGCTCTTCATTTGCTTGCCGCTGTCGCTGTTGCTCATCGCGGCGATAGTGCTAGCGATTCGGGCTACGCCTCTCACGGCAATTACGTTTCCAACCTTTCCCGTGAAAATCACCAGGGTTGCGCACGATTTCGCTTATGTTAGGTACCGCGACAAGAACAAGAACGACTTGCACTTTGACGCTAGCATCGGCCGTGGGACAAAGTTCTATGTACTCCGAATTTGTCTTAGGGTTCCAAAGGAAATGTCGGACGAACTTGTCCACAACGTTGTTCCGAACCTCACGGTGGGGCTCGCAAAACTTCGTTACGAATACTTTATTTACAGGCTTGGTGAGCCGCAATCGATATCGCAAGAGGAACGGTCGGCGGCAATTACGGAACTTCGTCACATGGGTATCGAGGTCATTGACACCCCGAAGGATCGAATGCAGATCAAGAAAACACCCCTGCCATATTTGCAGCGCATTGCGCGATTGCNNTGCCTTTACTCGAAAGAACGCGAGGTGCTCGAGAGGTTATCGAGATTTCAGCTCGCAGCGATTTTCCTTCACAGCAGGTGCACTCCCGAGAAACGCATTATAAAAGGGCGACCCTTTGAAGTCGGTTTTGATTGCTCGTATCAACGGGCTGATGGGATGACGTTGGCTGGTGGCCCAGCCTCTGATTTGGAATTTTGGGTTCCCCGTCCTTGACGTTTTTTCAAGGGCGGGTTCTTGCTCTGTATTTTGTTGGGTATTCGAACAGTATATGTTAACTAATCGGTTTACAAAACCGCCGATTTCTGCTAACATATGGTGTGACATTCGGATTTAACTCGACCGTCCCATCCGATTCCGGTCCTGGGTACGCCGCACTCCAACATTCGCTCCGAAGTTCGTCTCCCAGAAGGGCCCAAAACGTAAAAACCTCGCAGCATGTACCTCATTTTCAATCAATTACAAGCTGTTGTTTCAGTATCATGCTTATTTTCATATCCTTGCGAATTACTCGCGGACTATGTCTCTTACTTTCATATCCTTACAAAAAAAGCGCGGGGGCGGTAGCGTTGACATTCTTGGGATTCTCGGACACTCGCTTTTTCAGGCACCACTTCTCGGGACTTGGGAGGCGGGTCACGAGCACGATAGGCCGTGCTGAGGGAGGGGCGAGGCCGGGTTATTCCTGAAGCGCGGGAGGCTTAAGGGTTGGAGGCAGGGAGCTGAAATGTGAAGGGGACCTCCAGCGATCGCGGCGTTGCGCCGGGCTGGACTGTGCTGCCGGGCAGCACCTTCCAATTGTTGGCGGCTGGTGTGGATCGAGTCGATGAACCGCGCATTGAACCCGAATACCCGATGCTCGCGAAGCAACCAGGGACCAAGGCGTGGTAGAAATCGAGGTGGTTATTGACGATCGCGGAAACGTCGTGCAGATGAAACCGCCAGTGGTCAGGTATCCTTATCCCATCTGCGATGGCGTGCCGTGCCGTTGCACAGTGGAAATATGCCGACGCACCTGAACGGCGAGCCCTACCCGGTCACCTTGACCGTTGAGGTCACCTTTCATGTATGACCGAAGGGCATTTTGTGAGCAAGCGGGCCGCTGGCACTAAAGCGGCCCGCGATTTGTACGGCGGTGCGCAGACCTCACGCCAGCTAGAACCCACGTCTAAAAATTGAACGTGCCTTGCATGTAGATTTGCCGATTGGCCACTACCGAACCGCCCGCGCCAACATTGGACACCGATTCAGACTGGCCAAATAGCGGCGAACCAATAACTCCGATCGGCGCGGCAAAATTGACGCGATTGAGGATATTGCGAGCATTGAAGCTGACGGTGAAGCTACGGCCGTTGTTAGCGCCTCGCCTTCCTCCACCTCCACCGCCTCCGCCTCCGCCAGCGAAGCCGGGTCTGCCCCCGGGGCCACCAGCGCCTCCGAAGCCGCCTCGCGGGACGCCAGGTCCGCCGGCGCCCCCTCGCGCTGCGCCCTCCGGAGCCTTTGCGCCGAACGTGAACGTCTTGGTCAGCCGGAGGTTAAGGTTGAATTGAGCAGATCCCGTAAGGGAGTTCACAGGAACGATCGGCTCGCCAGCAGTTGGGTCGGAGTTGAACACGCCAACGGGGGTGCAGTAGATGGTGCCAGTGATTTGAGTGCTTGCGCATGTGGCCGAAGAGACGAAGCCCGGACGCTGATTCAGTACGGAGGTGCCGAGCAAATCCTTGCCCAGCGTTACGGTATATGGCGCTCCCGAGCTGACCTGCAGCGTGGGCGAGATGGCAACACCGTGCGGCAGGCTGATGGTTCCGAGCAAGAAGACGTTGTCCCTCGTGCCAAATCGCCCACCTGCTCGACCGTAATCCCCGAGGATGTTGTAGGGGTTGGTCAAAAAACCGCCCCCGCCCTGTCCGCCCCCATTC
>PLJR01000012.1 GCA_003140295.1 Acidobacteriota bacterium | reverse complement strand
TTCAAATCTGGCCCCCGCAACCAATTAAAGAAACAAAACAAAGGGCTTGCTGGATTCCACCAGCAAGCCCTTGCTGCGTTTTGCTCCTGACTATGGCTGAACTATGCCTGTCTTCGGAATTGAGCGACTTTCTTCTGAGCTGCCAGCACGTCGACATTCGATACGATCGCGTAACGGTCGAACATTGCCGAAGTGCGATGCCCAGTGAGTTCGCGGGCGATCACTTGTGGCACACCGGCGGCGAGGAGCCGCCGTGCACAGGTTCTGCGAAGATCGTGGAAAAGCTTTCCCGCGCATTTCGCTTTTTGGGTCGCAGTCGCCCAAGACTTTTTGAACTCACCGATAGGCAGACCGTCGCCGCGGTGAAAGATCGGCTCGGCGAGTTGCGTCACGCCGTCCATTGGCACCAGGCGACGCGCTTTCCTGCGTCGAGCGATGATCTCGGCCAATTCGGGACCAAGCGGAATGACCCGCGGCCGCCGATTTTTGCAAAGTTCGCCTGGGATACGAACCTCACCACTGTCGACCATGTCCCAGGTGAGAGAAACGGTCTCGCCCTTTCTCTGACCCGTGCATGCGGCCCACTCCACAAAATCGCGTAAACCGTCATCTGGCAGATTCGCGAGCACGCTCTTGACCTCTGCGTCGCTGAAAAACCCCTGGCGCACATTGTCCGCTTCGGAAAGTTTGCGGATGTAGGGAGCTCGCGAAAGCGTGCCGCGCTTGACGGCCAGGCTAAAACTCTGCCCGAGCAACTGCAGAGACCGGTTGATCGAAGCTGGACGGTCACCGGGAATGAGTTCGCCCTTCGCACCGCGCCTGCGGGCGAGCCTCCTCTCGATGTACTTGTCGATTTGCTCCGGCGTCACCGCTGCGGCGAGCAAGTCACCAAAATCATCCCGCACGCGCTTCAGGTGCGAGCGATTCTGTGAGCTCCACTTTCCCCGGAGCGTGAAATCGCTTTCGAGTGCATCGCACAGATTGGAAACAGTTATCTTCCGCATGCGCACGGACTCGAACATGAGGCCCGTAACCTCGCTGGCGTGTACTTGCTTCAGTCGCTTTTTCAGTGCGTCGCGGGCTTTCTTCTCGTCGCTCTCACCAGTACTTTCGCGATGCTTCCGGCCGTTCAAAAAGAATTGCATCCAGTAATTCGCAGAATTGTTCTGCCGATAAAGTGTGCCGTCCCCTCGTGACATTTCATTGCCCTCCTTTCAGCTAGCCCAATGACAAGCAGGCACTTGAACCCGCTTCCGGAGCGAAGCCGGGCACCTGACGGTTGTGTTTATGATTGCTTCCTGATCTTGCGTCTTGGTCATCGAGTGTTACTTCCCAGGAGCACGTTACCGTAGTTGACGGATTGCTGTCATGCTGTCGTTGGCAGCATTCGCTCATCTCAGGGGCGTGGCGGATTTGCTTTGCCGTGGTAGGCACGGCGGTCGCCGCCGCTCGCGCGGCGTTCGGAGCTGACGCACTTTTCGTCTGCCGTGATCTTCAAGCTGTCTTAGTCGAAACATTGGGTTTGGACGGACTTCGCCTCGTGCAAGATTCGCGGCGAGACCTCCCAGCCGAACGCAGCCGGTCGGGTAGTCTAAACAGCGGATCGCGACTCCTGAGAAGCCGCTGGTTTTGTCCTTGACTACGTCGCTACGTTTGATGTTGCCTCCTCCAAAAGTCATTCATCTCACGGCCCTGCGCAGGTAGGCATCGATTCCTGCTGAACTGAAGAGCAATTTCCGCCCGATCCGGCGAGCAAAGGGGAATTTTCTCTGATGCCTGTACAAGTAGTCCTGACTGACTCCCAAGCGCTTTGCAGTTGCGCCCACGTCCAGCAACTCGTCGGGCTGAGATGCTACGAACGGAGACGAAAGCCGCGCGAGTGCCGTGACGCGAATCTGTTCTAACTCGCCCAGAAAGGCAGCAACTTCCTCAAGGCCTAGGTTTTCGGCCAGGTGCAGAGCGGGTTGGAGTTCGCTTCTCATCTCCGGTTGCCTCGCCCGTTGTGCAAGTTATCTAGAACAGCCCCGGCTCCTTCAAGTGTTAGGGCCGACCTCCTACGTCCGGATACCCTTTTCTTCGCACGCGGCCACGAGTTCGTTCCTGTGTTCGGCTTGCATTTCCAAACGCGGGCATCGCTGTCCCACCTCCCTCCGAGTTGAGGTAAAATATCTTTGTGCGAGACCGTTCGGCCGCTTATGGAGGTCGTTTTCCCCTCCAACTGACAAAAGAAATCCGCACCGCTTTCAGAATGCGATCGCTCTTTTGACTTCTGCCATTTGCTTGCTCCTTTTTTTTCTCTCCAACCAACTTGGCCGAGGCGATGCGCCGCAATTCTTCACGTGGATATTTGCTGCCGTCCAAGAGCCAAAAATCCGACGGCACCACGGGCAGGGAGGTCGGACGTTCACTTCCCTACGACACTGGTGGAGAAAATCGCGATTGCGCCCGGCGATCTTTGCCTTGCGCCTCAATATAATCGAACCCGCTCAATCGCGAAGCGATACGCTCGTCCACCTTTTCCGCGATCTCTTCCAATTGAAGATTCGTCGTCAGGATGGTTTTGCGCTTCGCATTTGCTCGGCCGTTGAGCAGATCGAGCGCGTAACGCCTTTCAAAATCGGTTAGAGCGCCGGCGCCGAAGTCATCCAGCACCAGCCAGCGCGCGTTGACGTACTGCGCGATAAGACTTTCTTCCGACTCGTCGCGCTTCATGCACCCACGTAGCTCGGAATAAAGCCGCGAGACCTCGAGAAAAAGACTTTCCTCCCTGATTTCAATAAGCTCGCGAGTGATAGCCGCTGCGAGATACGTTTTGCCAACTCCAGTAGGGCCGGAGATCAAAAGGCCAAGCGAATCAGGCTTGGAGAAAAATTCCATGACGCGCTCGATGGTGGTAACTTTGAAGTCTGCAAGCCGCGCGCTGCGGTAGAGCGTGGGAATATGGCGCGCCACGCGAGCGGGTATCTGGCAGTCACAGGGGAACGCCTCGCGGCCCAGACCCTCGACGTCTCGCACGATCCATCCTTCGCCATTACATTTCTTGCAGAACTGTTTTTCCGGCTGAGAAGTCTGTCCCGCGCCGCGAATTGACTGCGTTAGTCGGCTTGCGATTGCCGTTTGCATTGTTTCCTCCTTTCGGTGGGGGTGTTTTCCAGCGTTGCTCACGCAGGAACCGGTCGGGCCCAGGAACGAATTTCCCGGCCTGCTCTTGCCAGTCATCGGACGCAATGAATTCGCCGATTGCTTTAACTGCATCCAGCCGTTCCGCCTCCAAGAGACGTCGCCAACTCGCCTCAGCCTCTTTGCGCCGAATCTTCTTCGGATATTCGGCCCAAAATCTTGCGAAGAGCGGGTCAACTTGCGATGGAGTTTTCGCAGCGCGTGTGCGCGAGCGTTTTCCAGCGAGCGCTCCCAGTTTTTCTACGAGGTCGGGTACGGGGTCGGGTACGGGTACGGGGGCATTTCCGAGCATCGTCTGAGCATTGCTCGACGCCTGCTTCAAGCGCGCTCCGGGCATGCCGTGAGCACGCTGCTCCCAGCCAATTGTCGCGGCTTTTTGAGCTTTTTCATGTCGGCGTTGTGCGCGCTCACATGCGAAATTCCATTCCTTGGTCAAACGCAAGTTATGTCGAACCAAGACACGATCTGTTGCTCTCGTCTGGGGGAACTTGCTCAGCACGCGCCGCGAGACTCCGCGCGGGGCCCTCGCCAATTTCGCCAGCATCTTCAGATCGTTCGGTAATGTGGCGTTCCTTCCCCCAACCCACGCCGCGCACAGAAGCAAGACGTACTGTCCGACCTCAGTCGCAGACATCGACGCAACGTCGGGCGATCCGAGGAAATCCACGACATCGAAGTCGAATCGCGTCAAGCGCAGGGGGTGAAATTCGTTGGCGAGGAATTCTGGCATTAGTGCCCGATGCCTTCGACTTTCGCCTTTGCAACGGCTGCGCTTGGGATGCGAATCCGATTGGCGATCCGCACATGGGGCAAAAGGCCGCTCACTGCATAGCGCCTAGCAGTCGAGACCGATATCCCAAGCTGAAGAGCAGCGTCCAGAAGCGAGAGAAGAACTGCGTCAACTTTTGGTTCGGGTTTTTTCTGTTTCTTGGTCACGGTTCCTCCACCTTGATTTGACTTCCGTAGGAGCCGAGAATAGCTTTTGTAGCTATGGGTAATCACGACATTTCCACTTTAGAAACCGTGACAGAAACCGTGACGCAGAAGACCATGCCGTTATTGGCGTCTCAAGGTCTGGCCGTGGCTGGGGCATACCGAATCGAGAAGCGCGTTCTCGATGGCAGCAAGGTGAGCGTCTTGGTCGCGGATTGGCAGCAAGGTGAGGTGCGGGATTGTTGGCCGATTCGTGAGCAGAGTCTGGTGGAGGATTTCGCTCAAGTCACGGACTCGCAGTCACTCCTAGTGTTCAATGGCCGTTACGGATTGCTGGGATACCACCGCCTTCATGAAGTCGAGATGCTACACCGAAACGAAACGTGGCAAGGCGATGAAGTTCCTTGGGCACTCGCGCATGCAGCCATCGCGGCGGGGATCTTGGAGGTCATTGAGATCATTGACGAAGTTCGACAGGACAAGCGGAAACTCACCGTGCGGGCGCTTCCCTTCCTGCTGCGAACGTTCTTCTGGGAGTTCGAAAAGATGGGTTTGAGGGTAAAGCTACGACGCAAGCCCTTTCCCCTGACTGTTCTTGAATGGAGACAGCCAGAGACGATGATGAGTGAGAGCTACTCTCCCTTCCGTAAGAAATTTTCTTCACGTTGGGGGAATGACCCCATTGGGACCGCCTACCTCACGCTAACCTGGGTTCTCAACCAGTACATCCGGCGGGTGCGGTTTGAATTCGCGTCTCTTGATTACGGGCGGCGATTTTTTGGAATGCAGGCTCGGGGGCCTCGCTTCGGTTTGGAACTTCGCTGGGATGCCTTGCTCGAAGTGATTTACTGGCAACTAGGCGAACTCGTCGGCGGAGCGTTTCGGGTCTGTCGCGGATGTGGCCTTACCTTCCCGGCCACAGGAAAGCAGATTTATCACTCGAAGAAATGTGCGGATGCTACCAGGCAAAGAAAACATCGGGCTGATCCTAAGCAGGGTAAGAAAAAAAAGAAACGAAAAAGCCACAAGTGAAAAACTCATCGGCAGGCGCGGTTCGGGGGCTAGCATGCTTGATGACTCGGAGTACACACCAAATCGCGGCCGTGCAATCTGGATTTCGCGGCGAACTTAATAAAGCCTTGGAGAATCACCTTCGTCCGCAAATCCTCGAGCTTACTTCGCAAAGCCGTGATCCGATCACAGTTTTCATCCACAGCGATGCTCGCAGCGGTGACGGGCGCATTATGAGCCTGCTCAGATGGCCAGATGCTGACAATGGGATGCAGAATCATCACCGTCGCGGTCTCAAAGGCACGAAGCGGGGGGCGCGTCTATCCTTTCTGACGGCGACTTTGCGATCGCGTGTGCAGGCATCTATCACAGAACGAGAATTACGATGTCACAACCGGCGACAGCCAAATGGGCATCCCTTGGTGACAGACAGTTTGAGGGCGGCCAACCGGGAAATTTGCTGAGTCGCTCCTTGAAAGGGCCGCGCACCGGCTCATGTTTCGACTGTTCGCACTACGCGGCACTTTCCAAGTTGGTGGAATCCTGAGCCCGCGAACGGATCGAAGACCAGGTCCTTCTTTTTGGTGGAATTGCGCAGTAGCTTCTGATGAGCGCAACCGGGTTCATCGTGGGATGGTCGTCTCTCTTTTTCGGCTTCGGGACGAGCGCCACCGGGGGTCGCTCGTCGACGGAATGACTGAATCCTTGTGGACCACGATCGGCTGCTTAAAACCGAACTCCTTGATGGACGCCGCCACCTTCTCAACGGCGTCCTCGTTCGGTCGCGGATTGTGTTAATACGGAAAGACCTTATCGACGTTCCGGAGCTGGACTTTCATGGGTACCGCTCCCAAAAACCGCCCCGCGAAAAACCGAAACGAAGTCCGTCAAAAAAAGTTAGTGCGTGGCCATATTTCGAGGTCGCCGTCACCCTCGTGGTGGCGCCACCCCTGGGAGGACCCTAAGCCGAGCCGACTCAGAGAGATTACGCCTTGCGGTGTAATCAGGATCCTGGCGGGGATACGTAGGCGCATAAGCTGTCCCTCGGGGCGATGTACGAAGACGTGATCGCCTTCGCCCGTACGGCTGTGAAAAGCCCCACCAAAACAGGAGAGAGCCGATAATAGCTCCTCAGTGCAGGAGCAAAGGCAGGAATAAACGCCATTTTGCGCGCCNNNCACCCTCATTGTTGTCGCTATCAGGGCGATCACGTTACCTTGCTGAAGCACTGATCACTTGCCTCTGCCGGCGATCCGCTGTAGCCTTCTGTCCGCATGGCGTTTGTCATCCCTGGGAGCGACGTACGAAGACGTAATTGCCCTCGCCCGCACGGCCGCGAACTTGCCCTCCAAAACCGGAGCAAAGCCGATAGCTCCTGAGAACAGGAGCGTGCTCAGGAGAAAAAGCATTTCGCGCGCCTGCAAAAACAGCAGCGGGGCTTTTACGGTCGGGCTGGGGGAGCT
>PLJR01000174.1 GCA_003140295.1 Acidobacteriota bacterium | reverse complement strand
CGCGCTGGTGGCAAATCTACTGCGAGGCCTGCCAAATCAAGTGGAACATGCTCGACGCCTGGCCCGTGCCGCCGCCGGTGCCTGCCGACCAAAGTTACTTCGCGCTCACCGACAAGGTAATTCAATTGGCAGAGGCGGGAATCTCCCAGCATGATTCCGCGCAGATGGAGCTGTATGCGGGCATGGGCTGGCTGCTGCGCGCGCGTTTGCTGGCGTTGCGCGACGAACGCCGCCCCACCGCGCGTGCCGGAGTGAACGCCCGCGCGCGCCTGATGCGCTGCCTCGAGCTTGATCCCGATATGGCCGACGCTTATACCGGCCTCGGCATCTACAACTATTACGTCGATACGCTGTCGGGCATCGCCAAGGTGCTGCGCTTTCTGATGGGCATTCCCGGTGGAGAAAAGCGCGAAGGCCTTCGCCAGCTTCGCGCAGCAGCCAGCCAGGGCAGCCTCACGCGCGTGGAAGCCACTTTTTACCTGGCCAAGAATCTGCGTATCTACGAGCATGATTATTCCGGCGCGGTCAACCTGATGGCGGGATTGGTCGCCGAATATCCGCGCAACCCCGTCTTTCACCTTCTGCTCGGAGACTTTGCGAGGGAGTTGCATCAGACCGACGTGGCCGCGGCCAATTTTCGCGCAGCCCAGGAGCTTCCGGCAGAGAGCGCAGCATGCGCCAGCCGCGTCCGCGAACTGGCGCAACAATCGGCCGCGTCGCTGGCGCCGGTGGCCGGCCGTACAGCGCAATGACCGCAATGACCGCGAGCATGCGAGGCAACAATCACTCGTCCGGCGGGCATCCTAACCGTCACCACATCCCGAGTCGCGAATCATGTTCGTTAAGGGGATAAGAATTATTTTGAGGTTTGGCGTAAAGCTGATGCGGGCGGCCGTTTCTGGAATCCGAACTTATACCGCGCGTTCTCCCGCGGCGTCGGCGTCCTGCCGGCGGTTGACTTGCATGCTGGCGGGTGGTATCAGATGAGCGTCCCGCCATTGGGGAGATTCGTAAATCACTTGATCCTTAATCGCTCGTTTTGGGGGCAGGCCGCTCCCCACCGCCTCCATGATATCGCCTTGCCGAAGCACGCCGTTGCGCGGAAACCGCTCCGTGGACAGCAATCCTGGCTCCAGAAGGAGTGCTTCGTCAGGGAGTGCTTCGCCGCGCTGCTGGGACTCGCATTAGCCGGCGCCCTCTCGCTCATTCTCGGATGTAACACGATCAATCCCAATCTTGGCGTGGCGCCTACGCAAACATCAAGCGTAACGCTTCTAACTCCCGCATCGATGGCCGCCGGTACCCAGTGCTCCTCGGGTTGCACGCTCCTGGTAAATGGAAGTGGATTCGTTTCCGGGTCCACGGTCACCTTCGCTAACGCCCCCTTGGTCACCACGTTTGTCAACGCTGCTCAATTGAGTGCGGTCCTGACCACCGCCAATCTTGCTACTCCCGGCAACTTCCCTGTCGGCGTCACCTCGCCCGGCCCGACCACCGGAACTGCCGCCGGCAATAACCTCTCGAACTTTGCCCTGTTTACCGTCGGGCCGGCCAATAACCCGGTCCCCACGATCACCCAACTCTCGCCTTCGAGCTCCGCTGCCGGCCACGCGGGCTTCACGCTTGCTGTTACCGGGACGAACTTCCTCTCCAGCTCGCAGGTGAATTGGAACTCCTCCGCGCGGACGACCTCGTTCGTCAGCGCGACGCAACTTACCGCGCAGATCGCGCCGGCCGATATTGCGTTTGCGGGAACCGCCAAGGTAACCGTGTTCAATCCCACTCCGGGCGGCGGCATTTCCAATAGCCAGCTTTTCACCGTTACATCGTCAGGAATGGCCACCGGCGTTGCGGGCGAAAAAGCTGCCGTCCCTGGAGAGGCCGCGGCTATGACGGCGGCCATCAGTGCCGGCTCGCGTTATGTCGCGTTCGTGGCTGCTGACGCGGTGACTGGGGTGGACGAAATTTTCATGCGCGACACCTGCCAGGGGCAGCCCGCAGGTTGTGTGCCGCAAACGATTCTCGTGTCCGCCGCCGTTACCGGAGCCGGGCCCGACGGAGCCAGCCGTTCCCCGTCGATTTCTGCGGATGGGCGCTTGGTCGTCTTTGCTTCCGACGCCACCAATCTGGTCGCCGGAGACAACAACGGCGTCGCCGATATTTTTCTGCGCGACACTTGCATCGGCGCGCCAGCGGGTTGCTCTCCCGCGACAACTCTGGTTTCCATCGCGGCCGATGGAAGTTCCGCGAATGCGGCAAGCGGCGCTCCGTCCATCAGCGCGGACGGCCGCTTCGTGGCTTTCAGCTCCGAGGCGACCAACCTTCTGCCAGCGGGCGTATCTCCAAGTTCCACATCGAGTATGACGGCGGCGAACGCAGCGCCGGGTGATTCCGCCGCAGCGGTTTCCGCCGCCACATTCCTGCGCGACACCTGCTTCGGCGCCGTTAGCGCGTGCACGCCGTCTACCGCGCCCTTGGAAATTTCCACGGTGACTTCATCCGCTGGGCGGTAAACCTACTTTTGTCAATCCCGTCAGCTGACGTTTCAACAGGTAGGCGACACCCGTGCCTATCACCAAGCCCAGCACGTAGCCGTACGGCAGGCCAACACATATCAGCCCAACCAGCAGCACTACGGTGAAGTCGGGTAGCGACGCCGCCATATCGCGCGCCAGCCGAATGAGCACCAGGCCCTCAAATGCGAGGATTACCCCCAACACTGGCCTGGGAAACAGCTCTATCGCCATCTGGAAGCCGCGGCTGAAAAATAAACCCAGCGCCAGATAGATCGATCCGTAGATCACGATCGATCCGCCCGTACGTCCCCCGAACGTGTAATGTCCCGCCAGGCCGCCCGAGCCGTGGCACGTAGGCACGCCGCCGAAAAAGGGGTTGATCAGATTCATGAATGAATAGGTGAAGCTGATTTTTCGCACCGTCACCGGCCGTTGAGGGAAAAAATCATGGGCGATCTGGCTGGTCGCCAGAATCGAATTGCCCAGCGATAGAGGCAATTGCGGCAGCGCCAGAACCACAAACCCGGTGAGCACGTCCGCTACCGACGGCCGATAAAGATGGGGCAAATGGAGTCCCGCACTATGTGCGAGCGCGACCGGGTTAAGCTTGAAAACCAAGGCATACGCAATGCCCAGCAAAATAACAAAAGGGGCCGGCGGAAATCTCCGGTTGCCCAGCAGCATCAGCGTCAGCGCGAACGCCACCGCGGCGAGCGCGTACCCCCGCCGCCCATCCGCGGGAATGTAGTCCTGCAGCGCCAACAGCGATAATTGCAGGCCCAATCCAAATTGTATGCCGCGCACCACGCTTTTGGGGATGGCCCTGGCGAGCTGGTCGATCAGGCCGGTGGCCGCCAGTACAAACATCGTGATGCCGATGGCCAATCCCCCGCCGTACAAGACATTTCCACTCACTTTCCTCGTGATGACGAGCACCGCCATGGCCTTCAGCGGCTGTGCCGGCATGGGCATACCGTAAACAAAACCGGTGAGCAATTGCATCAGTCCAAACATGATCAGCACGCTCGCGGCGTCGAGTTTCGCCACCAGAATCATGCCGACGATTAGGGGGAAATCGGTGCCGATGTCGCCGAACGCGCCGGAGAGTTCGTTGCGGTCAAATCGGATGCGCGGGGCGGTTGCGGGCGCTACGGGGGTCAGGAGTGCGGCTTCAGGCATGGCCGTTGAACCAAGCTTGGAACCAAAATTGGAACCAGACTTTCCGGGGATTGCCGAAAGGCCGCGCACGCACGCGCCTCGGGTTCAGGTTTTGTGCAGCTTCCGGCGGGCGGCCATATGGGGCGGATGTGGGCGGCATTGCTGATCTCCGTGCGCCGACAAAATGCTATGGTACGGTGAAGAAGCTCGATTATATACGAATTTATACGTGAACCATACGGCTTATGATGCGGTTTGAGGCTGTTTCAGGCTGTCGCGGACTGTTCCTGCTCGAACGCGTGGTAGGAGGAACGCACCAGCGGCCCCGCCTCGACGTGCCGCAGCCCCACGCGTTCTCCCAGCATTTTGTACTCGGCGAATTCGTCGGGGTGCACGTACCGGATCACGGGCAAGTGCGCGCGCGTCGGCTGCAGGTATTGCCCCAGCGTAAAAATGTCGGTTCCCTGTTCCGCCAGCTCCGCCATGGCGCGCAGCACCTCGTCACGCGTTTCGCCGAGGCCCAGCATCATGCCCGTTTTCACGGGCATTCCGGGAGCCAGGCGCCTCGCGCGCCGCAGCAGTTCGAGCGAACGCTGGTAAATCGCGCCCGGCCGCACGTGGCGGTAAAGACGCGGGACGGTTTCCACATTGTGGTTCAGGACGTCCGGGGCTGCGGCCACCACGGTTCCGAGCGCTCGCCAGTCGCCACGAAAATCCGGAATCAACACCTCGACCTTGCAGTCCGGGACCCGCTGCCGGATCGCGGCAATGGTCCGGGCAAACATCGCGGACCCGCCATCGGCTTCATCATCGCGATTTACCGACGTCACCACCGCATACCGCAGTTGCATCTGCTCGACGGCTTGCGCCACGCGCTCGGGTTCGGCTTGGTCCGGCGCGCTCGCCGGCCGGCCCGAGGTCACCGCGCAAAATCCGCAGGCCCGCGTGCAAATGTCACCCAGAATCATGAATGTCGCCGTGCGATGGTTCCAGCACTCGCCCTGATTCGGGCAGCGCGCGCTTTCGCACACCGTGTGCAGATCGAGCGAACGCATGATGCGCTTCAATTCCTGGTAGTTGGGCCCGCCAAAATATTTGACGCGCAGCCAGGCTGGACGCGGATGCTGGCTGGCTGGCGACGGGGGCGGCGCCAGCGGGCTTTTAAGGATAGGAAACAGTGAGCTCATGTCAGCCATGTCGAATTCCATAGTTTACGCGCACGGCCGGAGCGAAACAACCTGGCGTCGCAGGGGGACGCCAGGGGGAACCGCAAGTGGGTTTGAAGAGGTGGTTTCGAGCGGTTACTGAAGTAGGCGGTCGGGAGCCACATAGCCACAGGTGAAGATGCTAAAGTGTTGTAAGATTACAACACCGATCAGTTTGTCTCAATCCTGAGACACGGTAAGTATATGATTCAAAGCCACTAAAAACGCATTGGTTCGGTTACCGAAGTGCTTCGATTTAGGGGCTCAGCCTATGGCTCATCAATTCACCATCCGGACGCCTGTCCAAACCTCGGGTGTGGGTCTGCATACCGCGGTGAAGTCCAATCTGCGCATGCTGCCGGCGCCGCCGGATACGGGCATCGTCTTCCGCCGCGTGGATCTGGAGAATTTCGAGATTGAAGCGCAGGTGCGTAACGTGGCCCGGGTGAGCTATGCGACCAGCTTGATGAAGCATGGCGTGTTGCTTTCCACCACCGAGCATCTGTTGGCCGCGCTGTATTCCTGCGGCATCGACAATGTATACGTCGAAATCGATAACCTGGAGGTACCGATCCTGGATGGGTCGGCGCAGCCGTTCATCGACATGCTGATGCGCGCGGGATTTCAGAAACAAAGGCGCAAGCGGCGCTACCTGCAGGTGGTGAAGCCGCTGGAAGTTTCCGAAGGCGACCGGCGAATCGGGATTTATCCCTGTAAAGAGTTCCGGGTGTGCTGTTACGTGGATTATCCGCATCCGATGATCGGGCAGCAAAATATCGAGCTGGAAGTGAACCGGGAGACGTTCTGCCGGGAGTTGGCTTCGGCGCGCACGTTTGGATTCGTGTCCGATTTCGAGGGGATGAAAGCGATGGGGCTGATTCGCGGCGGATCGCTGGACAACGCGATCGTACTG
>PLJR01000382.1:236-10622 GCA_003140295.1 Acidobacteriota bacterium | reverse complement strand
TTGTGCTGCGTGCCGCCCTGGAGGACGAAGGTGTTGCCGAGCGAGGCCAGGTTGGGAATTTGCGAGACGTATAGCCAGATATTTTTCGGCAGGACGTTGGCGAGCCCGGCGAGAATTTCTTCCGGCTTCCAACCCTGGCGCTGGAAATCGACGATGTCGGATTGCATGAAGACCGCGCAGCCGTAGCCGAACATGGGCATGGCCTTGGCGCTGAAGGCGAGATCGGCAAACTGGGTGACATCGAAGCCGAAGCCCATGGCGGTCGATTGCAGGAAGTAGCCGTTACCCGCAGAGCACTGGGTGTTGAGCTTGAAATCCTTGACGCGGCCGTTTTGCAGAATGATGAGCTTGATGTCCTGGCCGCCGACGTCGCAGATGACGTCTGCTTGCGGATAGAAGTGGAGCGCGGCTTCGGTGTGCGCGACGGTTTCGACGATGGCGGCATCGGCCGCGAGAACGTCGTGGAGAATATCCTTGGCGTAGCCGGTGGTGCCGACACCCATGATTTTGAGCGTGGCGCCCTGAGCTTCGACTTGTTCGCGCAGGTTCTCGAACATGTCCTGCGTGTCTTCGATGGGATTGCCCTTGGAAAGCTGGTAGCACTTGACGAGGATGCGCTTGTCCTTATCGATGAGGACGGCCTTGGTGGAAGTGGAGCCGCCGTCGATGCCCATGAAGCATTCGACGACTTGTCCCGGCTGAAAGGTCGCGGGGACAAATTTCTTGGGGCGGTAGCGCTCCTTGAAATCGAGGAGGTCCTGATCGCTCTTGCTGAGGCCAGTGCCGCCCTTTTTCTGTTTTTCCTCGAGGCGGCCGACGTTCAAATACCATTCGAGGCTTTCGGTGCCGCGATAGACGCCCACCGATTCGTCTTCATCCTTGCCAAACTCGATCGAGCCGAGCGCGGCGAAGTATTGCGCGTTTTCAGGCACAAGAATCAGGGAGGCGGGATCGACACCTTCGGGCAGCGGGAATTTGCGCTCTTCCCAAATTTTGGGGATGTTGGCTTTCCAGCATTCCTTCATGCCGCGGATATAGGTGTTGGGGCCGCCGAGCAAGAGGACCTGGGGGCGGAGCGTGTTGCCGCGGGTGAGGACGGCGAGGTTCTGCTGCACGATGGCTTCAAAGAGCGAAGCCATGAGCTCGTCGGCTTCGACGCCACTCTTTTGCAGGCCGTTGATGTCGGTTTCAGCGAAGACGCCGCACTTGCCGGCTACGGGATGGAGCTTGATGCCGTAATAGCCCATCTCGCAGAGTTGCTCGGGGGGAATGTGGAGCTTGGCGTTGATCTTGTCGACGACCGCGCCCGTGCCGCCGGCGCACTTATCGTTCATCGAAGGGATTTTTTTCTTGCGGCCAGTCTTGGGATCTTCCTTGAAGATGATGATTTTGGCGTCCTGGCCGCCCAACTCGATGACCGAACCAGCGTTGGGGTAAAGCTTTTCGACGGCGAGGGCGACCGCGTTTACTTCCTGGACGAATTTCGCGCCAACCAGGGGAGCGACGCCGCCTCCGCCACTGCCGGTGATGAAGATACGGCTGTGGGTGGGAACGATGCCGACTTCCTCTTCCATGCGCTTGAGGAATTCGAGGACTTTCTCGGGCTGCTTGGTGTCGTGGCGCTGGTAATCCTGCCACAGGATCGCGTCGTCGGCCGGGTTGACTACGACGGCCTTGACGGTGGTCGAACCCACGTCCAAGCCGATCATTAAGGGCGTGCCGGCGGGCACTTTAACGGGAGCCGGACGGGAGACCGGCGGCGGAGGAGCGATTACCGGCTTGGTCAGATTTCCGAGCGGAACAAAGGCGCCACCTGTGGTGGCGCTATCTGCCGATCCCGTTCCACAGCTTCCGCTGGAACAACCCATTCGGTTTCCCCTTATTCAGCCGCCTTACCGGCGGCACTGATTCAGCCGCCATGGCGGCGACGCTTGTTCGCCGCCTTGCGGCGGTAGGTGGAGCTTGGACTAGGCGGCGGCGCTCGCGCGTCGCGCGGGCAGTTGCTCCGCGGTCATGCGTTGGGCCACGTGGCGAACAAAGTTGGCTGCGAGGCCGACGACGCCTTCGGTGCGCGGGACCTTGTACATAGGGGATTTCATCTCGGGGTGCTGGTCGACGTAGGAGCGAATTTCCTCCAGCTTGCGGCCGGTGGCGTCGAGGGTGGCTTTGAACTCGAGCTTGGTCTTGGCCTTGGCTTCGCCGAGCGCCATCTGCACGCGGCTGTGAGCGTTGACGTCGCCTTCGCCGGAAGTCTCGACGGGCAGGAAAATCATGTCTTTGTAATGGGACATGACGGCGGATTGCGCGCCATCGGATTGGGTGGAAGGCATGCAGCCGAAAGGCTTGAGCGCGAGGACCATGTGCGCGAGGCCCTTGTGCGAGTAATAGATGTTCTTCGCGACTTCGAGATGGCCTTCACCGCCCGCGGCGCGTGAATTGTAATAAGGGTGCCCGAGACGCTGCAGCTCGTATTGATCGACGAGGTGATGGCCAATGCCGCCCAGCGCTTCGATGATGCGGTTGTACTCGCGCTTGAAGATGCGCTCGGCCATCTTGATCTGCATGATTTTCTTGTGCATGCCGAGATTGATTTTCAGGTGCTTATCGATGCGCCAGGAGGGAGGCAGAGCCGCGCCTTCCTCGAGGCCCTTCTGGTCTTGATAGCGCTGCACGACCTGATGCATGAGGTAGCAGATCCAGGTGCCGATGGGCTCGACGACGACTTGCGCGCCCTCCTTTTCAAGGAAGCGGAACATGTTGAAGTTGCCGTCGCCTTCGGTGGTCTGCGCCCAGAACTCGCCGGTGATTTTGACGATGGGCTTGACACGGGTACGGTCGATGGGGATGGCGGCGAAGCGGTCGCGAACTTCGCGCAGGCCGGCCATGATGTCTTCGCCGAAAAGCTGGTGCACGAACTTGCCAAGATATTCGGCGGTGCCTGCGAAGCGAGTTTTCTTGAGGAGATTTCCGGTCTTGCCGTGCAACAGCCAGGGCTGGCGGCGGCGGAGGACCTCGTGCAGCATCTCCATGGAATCTTCGAGGACGCGGTCAGTCTCGCCGGCGTTCACTTCGTAGGGGCGAATCTGGTAGGCGACGTCGTTGATGATGTCGCCGATGTTGAGCGCGTTCAGGATGGCCAGGAAGAAGTCGACGTTTAGCGCGAGGCCGGCTTCGGCCTCGGCCTGGTTCAAGCCGCCACTCTGTTGGAACAGCAGGACGCGGAACTTGTCAAAACCGGCGTTACGCAGGGCCAGGCGGTATTCGGATTCGTACATGCCGAAGCGGCAGGGGCCGCAGGCGCCGGCAGTGAAAAAGACGTAGCGGTCGCAGATTTCATCCTTGGTAAGGCCCTTATGCTCAAGGTCTTGTACGAACTGGACGAGGTTTCCGACCGTGAAGTAGGTGGGATTACACTGGCCGTTGTTGCCGTACTCTTTGCCAAGCTGAAAGGCTTTCTTGTTGGGCACGGGGACCGATTCGCAGCGATAGCCCAGACTCTCAAGCGCGGCATGCACGAGGCGCTCGTGCTTCCAGGTCAAACCGCCGAAAAGAATGGTGGTGTGATCGCGCTGCAGCTTGGTGAAGGGGAGCTCGATCGGGCGGTGGAAGTGGTGAACTTCCTTTTGGACGATGCCGGCTTCCTTTTCGAGCCTTTGGCGCTCGGTTTGAAGGCGCTGCCGGAGCAAATCCTCGGGAGACAAGATGTGAAACAGTTCGCCGTTGTTTTGCGTGGGTTGGACTGGTGCGACAGTGCTCATTTACGGGGCTCCCATCTTTACTTTGAGTTGTCTCGAAATTTTGAGTCGGTCAAAATGAGTAACGCTATTGAAAATAAAGTAAAGCATCAGGCCGAGCCGAGCGTCGATCCAGCAAGCTGCCGTCAGTACTGGCTGACGCTGCTCTGCCACTTGCGGACCGAAAGATCAGAGCGTCAATAAAAAAGATCTGGAAGCCGAGCTCCTGACCCGTCACTTAAGTAACAAATTCTGCGGGATTTGTCTAGGCGTTAGTAGCAGTATTCAGCGGATGGTAAAACACGATGTTTGAATGGTCGTTCGGAACATTGGACGGTCGGCAGGGCCGGGCGGCGGTGGAAATACGGCGGAATGAGGAGGCGGTCCGGCGTTAAATATCTTCGACTGGGTGGGGCGACTGGCTGCGGCGGCGGGCTTCTTCGATGGCGGTTTCCGATGGCAGAAAGGGGCACTTTCGGCTGGACTTTTGCGCTAACGGATATGGTAGACTCCGGCGCCAGAAGGGGCCCCCGACCGATCGTAGCGTTTCGTTCACATAGCCGCGGCGCATCGCCTGCCGCTAGTGCGCCTGAGGTGGCGATGAGTAGACCCAGGGCCTCGATCAGTCGGGCTGAAGGAGAATAATTATGGTAACCACTGCCACGCCGCCTCCACCGCCAACGAGCAACGCCGCTCCTCGCGCAGTGAAGAAACCTTTTTACCGCAGCCTGTGGGGTCAAGTGCTGGTGGGAGTCGCGCTGGCGATTGTGCTGGGTTACCTGCGACCGCACACGGCGATAGCCATGAAGCCGCTGGGGGATGCGTTCATACGGCTGATCAGCATGATCATCACCATCGTGATTTTCTGCACGGTGGTGACGGGCATTGCCAGCATGCAGGACATGAAAAAAGTGGGGCGCGTGGGCGGCAAGGCTCTGCTGTACTTTGAAGTGGTCTCGACGCTGGCGCTGTTGGTGGGCCTGGTGGTGGGCAATCTCGTCCATACCGGGGCGGGCTTCAATGTGAACCCGGCCACGCTGGACAGCAAGGCGGTGGCGAACTACGCGGGCGCGGCGAAGGCGCAAAGCGTGACTGATTTTATCATGCACATCATTCCGACCACGGTGGTGGACGCCTTCGCTCGCGGCGATATCTTACAGGTGGTGCTGGTGGCGATCTTATTCGGCTTTGCGCTATCGGCGATGGGCAGGAGGTGCAAGCCGCTGCTCGAAGTGTTTGAAGCGCTGACGCAGGCCGTCTTCGGGGTGATCAATATCCTGATGAAGTTTGCGCCCATAGGAGCGTTTGGCGCGATGGCGTTCACGATTGGGGCTTACGGAATCGCTTCGCTGGGGCCGCTGGTGAAATTGATTGCCACGTTCTGGATCACTTGCATTCTGTTCGTGCTGATTGTGATGGGCGGCATTGCCTGGGTGGCGGGGTTCAGCATCATCAAGTATCTAATTTATATTAAGGAGGAAATCGTCTTGACGCTGGCCACCAGTTCCTCCGAGCCCGCGCTGCCCACGTTGATGGAAAAAATGGAGCAATTGGGATGCTCGAAAGCGCTGGTGGGGCTGGTGGTGCCGACCGGCTATACGTTCAACACCGATGGGAGCAGCCTGTACATGACGCTCGCCGCCCTGTTCGTGGCCGAGGCCACCGGGATCCATTTAACACTCGGACAGCAACTAACGCTTTTTGCGGTGGCGGTGTTGACGTCGAAGGGCGCCGCCGGAGTTCAGGGCGCCGCGTTTATTGCCCTGGTGGGGACATTAATGGTGATCCCGACGATCCCAGTGGCGGGGATGGCCCTGATCCTGGGTATCGACCGGTTCATGAGCATGTTCCGCGCTACGGTCAATATGCTGGGTAACGGAGTAGCGACCCTGGTGGTGGCGCGGTGGGAACATGAACTCGATCCAGCATTGTTGCAGCGAAACCTGGCGTCACCGGACGCGTGGCGGCAGCAGGTAGCGATTGCGGCTGAGGTTCCCGGAGCGCCGCAGTAGGAGAGGCCGTAAGAGAGGGAGTAAGAGGGCCTGCAGGAACGCGCGAGTGGCGGCGCTGGGCCATTCCCAGAATGGAGCGCTCGCGGCACGCGCGGCAGGGTCAGCGGGCTTCGGACTTAACCTTATCTGCCGTATCTACCGTACCAAACGATCCAATACGTTTTTCGGAAGCGCAGACGGTCTCGCCGAGTTGGTCGAGGGTATCGTACTTTTCCCTGAACTCCTTCAAAAAGGCCTGAAAGGCGGCCTGGGAAGAAAAATAGTCGATGGTCACGTAGCGGCCGCTGGTTTCGAGATCGCGATACACCTCGGTGCGCACGAAAGCTTTGCTCTGGCGGAAGAGCTGCACCCAATCACCTTCCGGGCCATAAATCTTTTCAAACTCGCTTTCGCGGCCGGCCTGGGCCTGGAATTCCCAGATGCGGACGTAAACATCTTCTGGTGTCGCCATCAGGTGCTCCTCTTTCGTCTATAGTGCTGAACAAGTCGGTGGAACGCAACGCAAGCAGAGAATATATACTGTTCCGTTCTATTCACGGGCTCTAACTAGAGCCCCGGGACTTTAATTTGCGCGGGCTCCAAGTAGAGCCCGGACTTTAATTGCAGCGGGCTCCAAGTAGAGCCCGCACCCGTCCCGCAAAGAGTAAAGAGTAATGCAGTTGCGGGCGTCAGTGAAAGGAAAAGCCTGTCTTGCCGCAAAAACAGCCGGCGGTCTTCACGTTTCATAAGATACGCGAACAAGGGGAGCAGGGGGATGCGGGGGCCTGGCGGGCCTTTCTGGAGTTTTACAGCCCGCTTTACCTGCATTTGGCGTCGCTCTACGCGCCGGAAGGCGAGCAAGCCAGCGGGGTCTGGGAAAAGACTTTGCGGGCGCTGGCCGAGGACAATTTCGCGCGCTTTCGAGCCACCTCGAGACAATCGGAGCGCGAGTTTTTGTCCGACGTGCGGGCCCTGCTGCTGGACATCGCCGGGCACGAGCGGCCGGCCGGGGGCCGTGGTGCCGCACCGGACGCGGATGCGGCACCGGTCAGTGCTGATGCGCCAACAGTCGATCCCGATGCCGCCGCGGACAATACAGATTCGGCACCGGTGAATCTTAAAAAGCCGGGGCTCGAAAGGCTGGGGAAAATCGTCGCGGAGCTTCCGCTGCTGCATCAGGAGATGCTGTTTTTCAAGCTGGCAGGCTACACGGATGCGACGCTCGAACTGGTTTTGCGCGTCGCGCCGCGGGTAGCGCAGGCATCATTTGAACGCCTGCCGCCTGATTTCGCGGCCGCGCGGACGATCACCAGCGACCGCTGTCCATGGCCAGCGGATTGGCTGGCGACGGTGCACGCCGCTCGGGCGGCCAAAACGGACAAATGCCCGGAACTGCACCAATTCCTGCGCATCCAGGACGGGCAAGTGAGCTGGTACGACAAAGAACCGGTGGAGAAGCACGTAGCAAGTTGCCTGCATTGCCTGGAAGCGTGGACCGCGCTGCGCGAGGTGGGATATTGGCGGCGAGTGGCGCCCGGAGTGGCTCCCGCGAAAATTGAAGAGCTGTTGCGGGGGCTGCCGCTCGCGGTGCCGGCCAAGCCGGCATTCCTGAAACGCGTGTTTCACTGACCGTTTGCGACCGGGTTAAGGAAGAGAGATGCGCGTTTGGCGGCGCCATTGGCGGCGCTCGAAAATCCAATCGCAGACGGGCAGGAAAACATTGTGGCGTCCTTCCAAGCCCCGATGATGGAGCAGGTGGTGGCGCCGGGCAAAGCGCATCCAGCCAGGTAGCCAGCCGCCAAAGTGGATGCGCCAGTGAATCTCTTCATAAGCAATGAAGTAGGCCGTAAATCCCGCCAACATTCCGCAGGCAATTGCGGCGCCCAGGAAATATCCGGCGGCGAGCGCCGGGGGCGCGTTCAAGATGAAGACCAGGACGACTACCCAAGGCGAAGTGGCGAAGTTGACGTAGCGAGCCTCTTCTGGGGTGCCCGCGGAATCGTGATGCAGGGCGTGACGCTGGGCTAAGAAGCCGCTGGGCCAATGAAGCACGAAGCGGTGCAGGACATATTCAAAGGCGTTGGCGTAGAGCAGACCCGCAAGTGCACCGACAAACATCAGGAGGAATGTCCAATGCGGTGAAGCAAAACCGTAGAGGCTGATAGCGAGGATCGCCAGGGCCGCTCCCGTGAGGGAAGCGGTGACGGCGTTATTGCGCTTCACGACGCGGGCTCGCGCGATTACGGCGGAGCGGATTTGGCTGCGCTGAGCGTCTTGATTCGTCGCCGCGTCCGCGGAGGCGCTCGGGGCGAGCCCTGCGCGTACCGGGGTCACGACTGGACTGCCGCTGGGCGCGATACGATTCTCTTCTGACTTCACGTTCGTGCTCCGTTCCCCTGCTACTACGATGATCGCTGGCGGCGATCAAAAGGTTGCCACCGGGATGTCACCCGGTTGCCACCCGGTTACAGGGGGGCGCGATGCTACGGCTCGCTGAGCAGGGCCTGGCGCAACTCCTCCTGCTTGGAAGAACCGAGCTTAGCGCCACCCAGGGTTAAATAGAAGGCATCGAAGGCGCGCTCGCCTTCGGTGTCGATGAGCGCGACCTCGATGTTGCAACCGGCTTGGGCGATGGTGGAACTCAAGCGGTAGAGCAAACCGGGCCGATCGTTGGTGGCGATCTCCATAAGCGTGGAATGGGACGAGCTGTCATCGTCGAAATTAATCTCGGTGGGCACGCTCACTTTGGGCGGCCGCGGGAACTCGATATTGGCTTTACCGCGCATGAGGGTTCCGAGCGGCACCACGCCCGCGAGAACGTCGGTGATGTTGTTCTGCAGGCGCGTGCGCTCGGTGGGATTGAGGGCGAGGGTGCTGTGGGGATCGGTGAAATGAAACGTGTCGACAACGATGCTTGCGGCGTTGGCAAAGGCCTCCGCTTTCCAGATATTCATGCCCCAGGCGGCGAGAGTGCCGGTAATGCCGGCAAAAAGAAGAGGCCGGTCGGTGGCGAGCAGCGTCAGGACGTACATCGATTCGCGCTTTTCGAGCTGTAATTGCACCGGATTGGCAGGTAATTCGCGCGCCATTTGAAAATGAGTGGCCACTTCCTCGGGCGAATGGGCGAGGGCATAGCGGCGCGGGAGCCCTTCGAGAAAGATGCCGAGGTCGAGGCGCATCTCGGCGGCGGAATTGCGCCTGTTCAGGAGCAGCGGCAAGACGCGTTCGACGAATTGCAGATCGGCGGCCTGGGCGTGAATGCGCTCCTCGTCCAGGCTGCGGCTCATGTAATTGGCGGTGGAGACGTAAAGTTGCCAGAGCGATTCGGCCTTCCAGGGGGTGAGGGCTTCGGGGTTTACGGCGCGGATATCGGCATAAGTAAACAGGCACAGGAGTTTCAAGCGCTCCGGCGTGCCCACATTTTCAGCAAAGGCGCGAATAGTCAGGGGATCGAAGATGTCGCGGCGGCGCAGGTTCGCGGACATCATCAGGTGATCGCGAATGAGGAAGCGCACGGTGTCGCGGTCCTCTTCGCGGAGGTCGAGCCGGGGGAAAACGCGCTCGATGGCCTGCAGGCTGCCGGTGATATGGTCTTCGCACAGCATGCCTTTGCCGACGTCGTGGAAAAGGAGCGCGAGAAACAGCAGCTCGGGCTGTTCGAGCTCCGTGAACAGGTCGGCAAAGGAGCGTTCCCAGGGCTGCTGGGCCAGCGGCAGCCGGTGAATGTTTTCGATGGCGCGGAACGAGTGCGCGTCCACGGTGTACTGGTGGTAGAAATCGCGGATCACGCGCGCGTCGATGGCGGCGAACTCCGGAAACAGCCGCACGAGCAGGCCGGAGCTGTGCATGGCGCGCAGGGCGTCGGCGGCGTAGGGGGCGATCAGAATTTCGCGGAAGTGCTCCCACAGGCGAGGGTAGATGAACGCGGCGGCGGCGTCACGCGCGCCTTCCGCCGCAGCCGGCAGCAGCGCGAGCGCGGGAAGCGCTTCGCCAATCTGGTCTTCGGCCTCGCGGCTGAGCTTGACGCCTTCCCGGGCGATAAATTCAAACAGGCCCATGAGGCGAGCCGGATCGCGCAGCGCAGTGGGCCAGCGCAGGCGCAGGCGGCCGCCCGTCACGGTGAAATCGGATTGGGAATCGCGCGATATCCAGTTGTTCAGGCGGCTGCGGAGGGAAGGCGCAACGGGCAAAGCCTCATCGAGCAATTGGGTGGATAGGCCATAGATGACGCGCGCATGGCGAAAATATTCGCGCATCCAATCGGCCGGGTCCACCGAGCGGCCGGGTGCGGCACCGATGCCGCGGAGAGCGGCTTCGGCTTGCAATTCGTACGACAAGCGATTGTCGTCGCGGCCCTGGCGGAAGTGGAGGAAACAGCGCGCCGCGGCGAGAAAATCAAAGGCCCGGTTCATTTCGTCGCGGACTTTGGGGGGCCATAGGCTTTCGGGCATGCCGTCAGTGTTGCGGGGATCGTCCTGGGTGATGAGTGTGACCCAGCAGGCCACGTGGTAATCGCGCAAGCCTCCGGGGGAATTCTTCAAATTGGGTTCCAGATGAAAAATCGTGTCGGCTTCTTTTTCGTGACGCTGGCGCGTGAGCCCGGAGATGTCCTGCAGCAGCAACGCGCGATCGCGCGCAATCATTTGCGGAAGGGCGTCGTG
>PLJR01000382.1:0-179 GCA_003140295.1 Acidobacteriota bacterium | reverse complement strand
CGGCGGCCATATCCGCCGAGGGCGACGAGGCAAAAATGCGATTGCTGCGCGGGGTCGGGCGGGAGCGCTTCCTTAGAGAGATCAAGGATGATGCGATCGACCAGGGCCGCGCGGTCCTCTATGGCCTTGCGGCCGTCGGAGGTGGACGCAAATTCAGTTTCAATTTTTGCGGATTCCGC
>PLJR01000372.1 GCA_003140295.1 Acidobacteriota bacterium | reverse complement strand
AGGTGAAATGAAATAAGCCGAACCGTTGGCTGGAGCATCTCTTTTCTCCTGCTGTCCTAGCTGAGCCGGTGTGGAAAAACTCGCCGCAGTATGGTGCCGCCAAATGATCGTGTCAATTAAGAACTAAATCGACTAAGGCAAGTGTCAGGAAACGTTTTGCATTGACACAGAGCTTTGCCAGCCTTATGGTCTCCATCAATATGCAAATTCGATTTCCTTAGCAGCAAGATTTTAAATCGGGGCCGGGCCGAGTAGACGCACAAGGAGTTCCGCCGTGATTGGCCATCTTCGATCCGGACTGGCCGCCCTGCCAATCGTACTTCTGAGTCTCGCCCTGCTTTCTGGCGCATTTTCGCTTCAGGCGAAGGATCTTCCCTCCGATCTTTGCGCGTTGTTGCCCGGCACGCAATTGGGGAAGGTACTGCAAGAGACCTACATGCCGCCGTCGAAGAGCACGGCTCCCGCAGCATTCCCCGGCGACGCTTCCGGAAGCGAATGCGATTATAAAAACGACAGCTATCAGACGGGAAAAGGACTTCCCCGCAAGGTCGTTTTCATTGTTTACGTTGACGGGTCGCCCGCCGTAGCCCGGGATAACTTCATCAAATTGAGCAAATTCTTTGGGACCAGCACGCCTGTAACCGGCGTAGGTGATGCTGCTTACCGTGACTCTAACTATGCCGTGCACGTCCTTAAGGGCAAAGTGCGCTACTACATCAACATCATCCCCATAGGAACTTATACTCCCGAGAAAGAAAAGCAACTCAAGGACCTGGCCACCTGGGTGGCAGGACAACTGTAAGCAGGCCAGCCAATGGATCAACGGGCATTAATCGGAGGCGCCATGATACGAGGTGTTGCACTCAACCTGCGAGCGGCGGTGATCGGTGGGATGGTATCCGCCGTACTTTTGCTTATTGGTATGCACACGGAGGCACAGGTTGCGCACGTCAATGGCCTGGTATCGATCTGCGTAAATCAGAGTACTGGCGCCATGCGCATGCTGCTGAAGGCGCCTCCTATTCCTGCCAACTGTTCCGCAGATGAGCAATTCATGCAATGGGCGGTGCAAACAACTTTAGAACCCCGACGGGCTGCCGGGTCACGTGGGTTCTCGGGCTCTAACGGCGATCGGGCCGTCCTCCTACCAGTCGGCGCCACATCTGCAGGCTATGCCGCAAGACGTGAACTAATTTCCTATCCCGAATCTCGATCGGCGACAGCCGAAAGCAATGACGCGAATTCTGAAGCAGGTCCACAGGGAAATCAGACCGGCGGTTTTACCTCCAACGGAAAGCTGGTCCCTAGCGGTCCCCCTACGCAAGAGCAAACCACGTTTGCAGGCCAGGTGACTATTGTCTATGCGCCCTTTCAAGTGCGGGACAGAGCCACAAACAAGGTGCTCGCCCAAATCGTCGATAACGACGGCAAGGGCGGCAGAATTCAGGTATTCGACGCGGGTGGCGCCTTCATTGCCGCCTTGGGAACGTCCCGTTCAGGTACCGGCTCGGTGGGGATTTTCAAATCGAATGAGATCGTGGGAATGGGGTTCCCGGAAGGTGCACCACACGCCGCGGTGCAAATTTATTCCCAGGGCTCTAGACTTGGCGAACTGGGGCCGGGGAGCAACGGCCAGATGGGACTGAGGATCTGGGGTTCGGCCGGCGGCCCTGAAGTGATGACGGTCGAGAGCCTCAAAGATGGCAGCGGCGGCGGCATCATGATTCACAATGCGATAGGCGGGGTTGCAGCAACGATTGCGCCCAACAAGCAAGGAATCGGAGTGTTCCACGGCATTAGCATACCTTTGATGCCGTAGTGATAGTGCCGGCAGTGATTCGAGGACGCTGCAAAGGTCAGAAATGAAGCACCACTGAGACATATTGAGCGTCGCCTGCTTTTTGCGGATTCGTGACAGCACCTCTGCCGAAAAGGAGGTTTCACATGGCCTTCTGTGAAAACTGCGGCACACAACTTTCCGATACCGCCAAATTCTGCAGCTCCTGCGGTAAACCGGCTGGAGCGGGCACCTCGTCGGCGGCCTCCACGCCATCACAAACGAGTAACTCAACGATGAAATGGATTTTCGGAGGAGGCGTTCTCCTGATCCTATTGGGTATAGGAGCGGCTTTCTACTGGTCCCATCGCTCGAGCGTAAGCCAGACTCCCGAGGCGCAGGCTGCGGCCATTATAAAAGGCATTCCTGACGTGAGTCCGATCCTGAACGCACTCCAAAGTCCTGCTGCGCAGAGCCCCGCCGCAACCCCTGCTTCACCCACACCCGCCGCCGCTCTCGACGAGAACAAAATCGTTACTCCCGAGCAAGGCCAATGCGCGCTCTTCAGCAAAGCGGAGCTCACCCGCGTGCTCGGGACCAACTTCACCCATGCGAACGCCGACGCCACAGGCTGTACTTATAAAGGGGATGGCCCGCGCGAGTTTGTGCGCACGGAAGCGCTGTGGACGGGAGGGCGCAAACTTGTGAAGCAAAAGAGCGACGCTCTGGCGGACATGCACCATTCCATGTCCAACCAGCATTATACGAAAGCAGAAATCGAATCCCATGCTTTTCCGATAACGCCCTATCCGGGCGTAGGTGACGAAGCTTTTGTCGACCTCATCAATATCGTAACCGCGCGGAAGGGAGATGTCGGCATCACCATGGACCTGCGCTATTACCACGATTCCGACGAACTCACCAGGATGTTCACGAATGCAGCGCTATCGCGCCTCGCGGGCAGCGATGCTACGCCCGCGTCAACTCCAACCACCAATTCTCCCGCCCCTGCCCCCCGGCCTGCGAATCCATAAAGGCGGTCAGCCGCAACTCAACAAGCCTTAACCGCGCGCCTACAAAACAATGTAGAGTGACGAACGAATGCGGGACGCTCATTGATCGGCTCTCAAATCGGCTCCTACCAGATCGTCTCTCTTCTGGGTGCAGGCGGCATGGGTGAAGTTTATCGCGCTCGCGATACCCGGCTCGACCGCGATGTGGCCCTCAAAGTTCTCCCTGTAGGACTGCTTGCAGATGAAGCCGCACGGCGTCGCTTCCGCAAAGAAGCTCTCGCACTGGCCAAGCTCAGCCACCCACACATCGCCGTCATTCACGACGTGGGCGAAGAAGCCGGCGTGAACTATCTCGTAATGGAATGCGTGCCCGGCCACTCCCTGGCGGAAAAGCTGAAATCGGGAGCGCTGACTGAAAAGGAAGTTGCCCCGTTGGGCGCACAGATCGCCGACGCGCTCGAGGAAGCGCATGAGCACAGCGTCATCCATCGCGATCTCAAGCCCGGCAACATCATGGTTACCCCGAAGGGCCAGGTGAAGGTGCTCGACTTCGGCTTGGCCAAGCTGCTGCGCCCCGCTGCCAACATAATGGCGGCCGACACGATGCCGACAGAAAGCTTCGCCGAAACGCAAGGCGTGGCCGGCACTCTGCCCTACATGGCCCCGGAGCAGTTGACGGGCGAGCCAGTCGATGCGCGAACGGATATTTATGCGCTGGGCGTGGTGCTTTTTGAGATGGCAGCCGGGAGGCGGCTATTCCAGGAAGACTCGGCGCCGCGGCTAACCGATGCGATCCTTCACCAACAGCCGGTCTCTCCGAGAGCGCTTAACTCGCGCGTGTCACCGGAGCTTGAACGAATTATCCTGAAGTGCCTGGAGAAGTCGCCCGAAGACCGGTATCAGTCGGCGAAGGAAGTGCAGGTCGATTTGCGCCGCCTGGGTGTGCCTACCATCACCGCTGCGCCCACGAAAACTCGTCCATGGTGGCGTCGCAGGACAGCGTTTGGGATGGCCACGATTGCGCTGATAGTTTCGCTAGCTGCTGCTGCCGGTTGGGTGCACCGATCGGTTGGGCAACGCGAGACCATAGACTCGTTAGCTGTATTGCCCTTCGTGAATACTAGTGCCGATCCAAACACGGAATATCTGAGCGATGGCATCACCGAAAGCCTCATAAACAGCTTGTCCCAGTTGCCCCATTTGAAGGTGATGTCACGCGATTCCGCGTTTATGTACAAGGGCAAGCAAACGGATGCGCGTACAGTGGGAAGCGCACTCGGCGTTCGAGCCGTGCTTGAAGGTCGAGTTATGCAGCACGGCGACAATCTTGAAATCAGCGCCGAACTGGTGGATACGCGAGACAACAGCCACATCTGGGGCCAGCAGTATAGCCGCAAGTCGGCGGACATTTTCGCCTTGCAGGGAGAGCTGGCGAAAGAGATGACGACCATGCTGCGGGTGCGCTTGACCGGCGACGATCAAAGACGCATGACCAAAAGCTACACCGCGAATCCCGAAGCCTATCAGGATTACCTGAAAGGCCGCTACTGGTGGAACAAAAGAACCGAGGAGGGGTTAAACAAGGGCATAGAATACTTTCAGCAGGCCATCGCCAAAGATCCCACCTACGCTCTGGCTTATTCAGGCTTAGCCGATTGCTACAATTTACTTGCCTGGTACGGTTTTGTGTCCCCGAAGGAAACTTATCCGCGAACCAAGGATTCCGCGCAGAAGGCATTGGAAATAGACGACACGCTCGCCGAAGCTCATGCCTCGCTAGCATGGATCAAAACATACTATGACTGGGACTGGTCAGGCGCGGAAAAGGAATTCCAGCAAGCCATTCAGCTCAATCCCAGTTATGCGACCGCCCACAACTGGTATGGCAATGAACTAGAGTACGTGGGACGGCGTGAAGAAGCGATCGCGGAGCACAAACGAGCCTTGGAACTTGATCCACTCTCACTCATCGTTAATACAAATTTGGGATTGGCATTCTACATGGCGCGGCAGTACGACCAAGCGATAGAACAATACCAGAAGACACTCCAGTTGGACCCCAATTTCATAACCGCGCACAGTTTCCTCGGGCTCGTCTACATTCAAAAATCTATGTATAAGGAAGGCATCGCGGAGTTTGAGAAGGAATTAGTGATCTCCCCCGGCAACACCAACACCCTATCGGGGCTCGGATACGCCTATGCGGTGGCTGGCAGAGGAGCAGAGGCTCAGAAGGTACTCGATAAATTGCAGCAGCTCTCGAAGCGGAAGCATGTTTCAGCGGGGCCCATTGCGCAAATCTTTGTGGCCCTCGGCGAGAAGGATGAGGCATTCGAGTGGTTGAAAAAGGGCTCTGAGGACCACTCCATAACCACCGTCAAACTAGACCCAGCCTACGACCCCCTGCGCTCGGACCCGCGCTTCGCAGACCTGCTGCGCCGCATGAACCTCCAGCCCTAAACTCACCTGCGCTAAGGCCTTGGCGGGCAGGCCCGCGAGAATTTTCGTCCAGCGATTTGTGGCGGCTCCGAATCGCGCGAAAGTGCCAGCAACGAGAAAAACCCGCTTGAATGACATGATAAAATATAGTTATCGTGTGACATTTGACATTGTCGGTGAATGCAGGCGCACTTTCAGCCGGAGAGGCATACGTGTCCCAAGCAATCCTATCTGCACCATCCACACGGCACCCCGCCCGGCGAGCGAGCTCAAGCAGCACCAATCCGCGCTTTGCAACCCTCCTGCAATCATCATCTTACAAACGCCTCAAATCGCAACTCCCATCGAATGATGCCGTTGCAAACTGCCCGGGGGGTATAGCCCCGAGACTGCTAAAAAGAGTTCGAATGACTGCTTTGTCGGGCTCGAAAGCAGCTCCGCTATTCAGTAGAAGATGTAATCGAAGAAGTCAGGAAAAAAATGTGGCGGCGTTACTGCCCTATCGACGCGGCTTCCAGCCTGGCGTGTTGCGGCATGGCCGGCACCTCCTGCAGGTGCAGACCGACTTTGAACATCGGCAACGGCGCCACGCGGCCCCAGCGATTCACTTCCCAGCGCGCCTGAATAAATCTGATTTCCGGACGATACGTGAGTTCGAGTACCGCGCGAGTTTCGCCGCGGTAAAAACGCTGCGGCAATTTCAGAATAGGGTGCGTCTCCCATCCAATTCCGTCCGGAGATCCCCATATCGAAACGTCGATCGATTCCTGCTCGATCTGATCGCTGATATACAGCGTGCAGAAAAAAGTGCGCGTGGTGCTGGCGCTGATGTCCACCGGCTCCCCTGCGCCGTTTTCTTCCACCAGCGTATCGATCGGGATCAAATTGAATTCCATGGCCATGAAAATCTGTCTCCTCAATCCGGAGGCGAAATTCTAGCACACCCCCGTTTAAACCCCCATTTAAACCAACGTTTAGACCGTGATCTACTGCCGGTCAGGCCGCCGCTACGCGTGCAATCCAGCCAGCTTCGCTTCGGCGGCCGCCAGCGTCTGCTCGGTCTTGCAGAACGTGAAGCGCACTTGGCGGGCGCCATCGGCGGCATCATTGTAAAAGCTCGATCCGGGAACCACGGCAACGCCGACTTTTTCTACCAGGTAACGCGCGAAACTGACGTCATCCGCGAATCCAAACCGCGAAATGTCCGTCATGATGTAGTACGCGCCGGCAGGCTTGAAGCATTGGAAGCCACTTTTTTCAAGTATTGCCAGCATCCGGTCGCGCTTCACGCGGTAATTCTCCGCCAATTTCTGATAATAGCTGTCGCGAAGCCGCAGTGCGATAGCGCCTGCGGCTTGCAGCGGCGCCGCCGCGCCCACCGTAAGAAAATCATGAACCTTGCGAATCGCTTCAGTCGGCGCGGGAGGTGCAATGGCCCAGCCGACGCGCCAACCCGTGACGCTGTAGGTCTTGGACATGCCATTGATAGTAATGGTCAGGTCGCGCATGCCCTCGAGCGAAGCCATCGATATGTGCCGGGTGCCGTCGTAAAGAATGTGCTCGTAAATCTCGTCGGTGATCGCGAAGGCGTTCCAGCGCACGCAAAGATCGCGGATGGCTTCGAGCTCGTCGCGGCTGAAAACTTTGCCCGTGGGATTGTTCGGCGTATTGATGATGATGGCCTTGGTGCGCGGGCCAAAAGCGCGCGCCAGTTCGTCGCGATCGAATTCCCAGTTGGGCGGATGGAGGCGCACGAAGCGCGGAGTGGCGCCGGAAAGAATCGCGTCGGGCCCGTAATTTTCGTAAAAAGGCTCGAAGATCACGACCTCGTCGCCCGGATTGATCACCGCCATCATGGCGGACATCATGGCTTCGGTGGATCCGCAACACACGGTGATTTCGCGCTCCGGGTCCACGACCACGCCTTGGGTGCGCGAGAATTTTTCGACGATGGCGTCGCGCAGCGGCTTGGCGCCCCAGGTGATGGCGTACTGGTTGATGTCCTCGGCGATCGCCGCGCGCGCCGCTTCCTTAATTTCCAAGGGCGCCGGAAAATCGGGAAAACCCTGCGCCAGGTTGACGGCGCCGTGTTTCAGCGCCAGGCGCGTCATTTCGCGGATCACCGATTCGGTGAACTGCTCGGCCTTGGCGGAGAGCACCGCGCGCGCCGCCTGCCCGATGGCCTGTGGTGTTTGCAGCGACGCCGGTCGCAGGGTTGCCGGTTCAGTTTTGCTCATGGGTTCCATCGGTTCCATGGGTTCAATGACCATCGAAAGTGGATTCGCTCCAAAGTGGATTCGCTCGTTTTGCGCGTCGCGCCGGAAAAACGCCGCGTGCGTACAGACTCCCAAGAATACCGTGCCAGGCTGCCGGAAAAAAGAACTGGCGGAAAAAAAAACGCTCTCAACCGCCTCCCGCGAGCGATGGCGCCGCCGCGTGGGCGCGGCTGTAAATCTGCCGATACAGTTCGGCGTTGCGCAATACGATCTGCACGTATTCGCGAGTCTCGGTGAACGGAATGGACTCGACGAATTCAGGCGCTTCCGCGTAGCTCTGCCCCGTATTCCACTGGGCCACGCGGTCTTCTCCGGCATTGTAAGCCGCGAGCGCGGCCTCCGGCGTCCCGTATGCCGCCAGCAGGCTCGACAAATAGACCGTTCCGAGCCGGAGATTGTACTCCGGAGTGAACAGCCGCGCGCGCGAGAATCCGATGCGCAATTGTCTCGCGAGCCGCGTACCGGTTTTGGGCTCGACCTGCATCAGTCCTACCGCATTGCGGCCCGATACCGCATCGGCGGCGAAGGCCGACTCCTGGCGGATCAGCCCGGCGACCAGCATCGGATCGAGATGATTCCGGCGCGCCTCATTTTCGAGTGGCTCGCGATAGGGCAGCGGATACGCCGTGCGCCAGGCCTCGTCGGGGACATCTTCCAGGCGCCGCGCTTCAAGCTCCGGTACGATTTGCCGCGTGGCGGTCATGGCCGCGGCGTAGCGCTTGGAGTCGACGGCAGCTTCCGCAGCCGCGAGCAGCAGCCGCGGCGCATGGGTATCGGAGTAGGCGGCGCGCAGTTCCAACTCCGCGGAATTATCGAAAGCGATGCTCTCGAGCGCCTGCGCTCGCGTCCACCGGGACACCGCGGCGTCCGGAATTCGCGTGCTCCACGGCGGGAATGCCGCCGCCGGCGGAATCAGGGCGACGACATCTACCGGCTCGGTGGGGCTCGAACCGATTGCACGCAGCCGCTCCTGCGCCCGCGCGGCAAAATAGGTTTGCGGAAAGCGCGCCACGGCCGTGCGATAAAGGCTGCGCGCCCGCGCGGGCGCGTCGTCATGTTCGTTCGCTCGTCCCAGCCAGTACAGCGCATCCACCGCCAGCGGCGAAGCCGGATACTGCCGCAAGAACTGTTCAAACCGCTTGGCCATATCGGGCTGCCGTTCGAGGTAGGCGGTCCAGACCACGCGCCATTGGCAAATCGCCGCGTATCGCCCGCTGGGAAATGCGGCCGCCTCGCGCTGGTAAAACTGCGCTGCGTCGTCGCGATCGAGGTTAACCCAGTGATAGTTCCCCGCGGCGTACAGCGCTTCTTCAGCCCAGGGACTTTGCGGATGCTCGCTCACCAGCTTTTCAATGGTGGCAAACATGTCGCTTTCCATCTTCGCGCTGCGCTGCATTTGCGAAAGCAAGTAGCTGCGCTCTGCGTCGAGCTCGGGATCGCTCAGCGGCAAAGCCGCCAGCGTATCCTGCGGAAGGCCGGACTGCACGTCGGCCTGCGCGAGGCGCAGCGTGGCGCGTTCACGCGCCTCGCCGGAAAGTTTTGGCAACAAATCCAGATAGTCGGCGCGCATATCTTTCCAGCGCCGGGCGAGGTACAAAGCCTCGGCCCGGGCGATGGCAGTTTCGAGTGGCGTTCCCGGGAACTGTTCTCCGAGCGTCATGCGCAGGTAAGGAATCTTGTCGACTCCGGTCCTGGCCTCATCGCTCAACGGAAACCGGTAGACCAAGTCGAGATAATCCGCGGCTGCGGCAAACGGCAGTTCATCTTTAGCGGCCGCAACTTTCTCGCGCGCCTGCGCCCGCAACAGCACCAGCGAAGCCCTGGACGTGGTCTTCGGATAATCGGTGAGCGCGGACACCGCGTCTTCGGGCCGGCCTGCTGCGAGCGCGGCCTGCGCCAGCGCTTCGACTGCGGCATCGCTCATCACGCTGTTAGGGTAAAGCTGGCGATACCGGCGTAATTCATCGACGGCCATGTCGGTGTCGCCCATGGCCCGGTCGGTGAGCGCTTGCCAGTAAAGCGCGTAATCGGCGAGCACCCTGTCGTCGGCGGCTTGCTCGAGCCACTGGCGCGCTTCCGGATATTCAGCTCGCGTGTAGTCGTAGTAACCCAGCGCGAGCGCGGCCCGCGCGCCAAGTTCAGTGCGCGCGTGCTGCTCGGCAAACTCCGAAAGCCGCTGATAAAGGTCGGGCGTCGGTTTATCGCGCAGCGCCTTGGCCAGCTTCGCGAGTTCGTCAGCGGAACGCGCCGCCGGCGACGCTTCTGATGCCTCGCGCTGGACGGGAGGGTCAGGTGTCGCCACAGCGGCACGCGGGCGAGACTTGGCCGCAGGCTCGGTCTGCGCATGCAAAGCAATGGGCGCTGAAATCAGGGCGGCCGCGAGGACAATGTTGAGCGCAATGGCAAGCGTAAAAACGAATGTAACGGGCAGTGGAGTGACCAGCGCGATGCCTTGCGAGCGCACAAAAGCGCGCTTCCAAACCTGGGCAAAGGCAACGCCGCTTATAGGGATAGTGCTAGGTGTGGTCGAGGCTAGGGCGGTTCGTGATCTGCCGTTCAATCTAATGCCGCAACACCGGAGAAGGATAAGGATATTCGCCGAGCGCGCCAGGATCGCCATCCGCCAGAATCTCCACCATCCAATCGTAAAAATAATCCACGGGATGGCCGAGAATGGCCTGGAATCGCCGATCGTATTCTTTGTGCGCACGCTCTATATCATCTCGCAAACGGTGGCAAAGGTCTTTGTGTTCCTTGCCCGTCTTCACGTCATTCGGGCGGAGCATGCGAATATCCTGCATGGAAACTTTGGCCACGCGATTCGCGCGCCGATGCAGTTCCTGCTGCTCGGGAGGCAGCCGCGAAATGTCGAAGGCGTCGGCTGGAGGCGGCAACTTCTCCTCTGCCGACGGTTCGGATGCTCGGGCGGGCATGGGCTCTGATGGCGCGGTGGCTGTCTCAGGCAGCGGTTCGGATGCCGGCTGGCTGTGAGTTTCTGGCCGATAATCGGACATGGGGCCAGCGTGCGGCTCCGATGTGGCGGTGAGTGGTGCGACGGATTCACCCGCGACTTCTGCCGTTACCGTCGATACCGCGGAGTCGCCCGCGCCGGCGTCAAGCGATTGAGCCGGTGCGGCAACCTGGGGTGCGCCCTCCCCGACCATGTCGGATGCGCGCAGGTCATCGGCTGTTTGCGCGGGCTGGGAGCGCATAGCCGCTTCGGAAATCACCGGGGCTGGTGCAGGAGCAGCATCGTGCCCCGGCGCCATGTCGCGCGTTAGCGCCATGTCGCGCGCAAGCATTGTATCGTGCGCAGCGCCATCCTCGGGCGCGGGCCTTGACACCACGGCTCCTTCCGAAATCGCCGGCGGCGCGGGAGCGGCGCCGTGCGCCAGCGCTACCTCTTGAAGCTCTTCGGCGGAGCGAAGTTCCGGCTGCAATGCCGCGGTCACAAATCTTGCGAGTACTTCGAGCGACGCCGCGAGCGAGGCCGCCGCCGATTGCGCACGAATCATGCTCGGCAGCGAATTCGCCGGCCGCGTGCTGGCACAGGCCGATACGAGATCGCCTAGGGCCTGGTGAAGCTCATCGCCCGAGCGTTGAAGTTTCTCCAGGCTGTCACGCAGCGTCCGCGATACGGCCTGCTCGACTTCGTTGGTAGTCCGATTCATCGGTTGCGCCCCTGAAAGCGCGTGCA
>PLJR01000133.1 GCA_003140295.1 Acidobacteriota bacterium | reverse complement strand
AACATCAGCCAGGGATACCGGGCAGCTGTGGGGTACGACCGCGGCTTGCTGGCCTTCAAGAACTTCCAGCCCATCGGACACCATGCCGAAATCCAGCTCACGGCCACCCGGTCCGGCATCGTGGTCGACCAGCTAGTGCTGCAAACCGCGCAATCGCGTTTAGCCGCAAACGGAAATCTGGTGAACTATCTCACTCCGGTTTTACAAGCGTCCTACCAGGCATCGTTGCAGACGAGTGAAGTGGCGGCAATTATGCACGTTCCTTCCCTGCCGGCAGGCGCGGTAACCATGAGCGGCACTGCGCGCTATCAAAGCGGTTCCAGCAGGTCTTTCGTCGACACGGTTTACGTGGATGGAACTTTGGCGAGCCCGGCGCTCGCGCTGCGCGTCGGGCGGGCCGTGACGCAGGCTAAGTCCCTTCGTGCGATGTACCGGCTGCAGGACGGCAATCTTTATGTGGAGAACGCAACCTCGGAGTTGCTGGGCGGAAAGGGCGCCGGTAAATTCGAGATGGCTCATTTAAGCGGGACGCCCACCTCGAAATTTGAAGGCTCGCTCAACAATATCTCTGTCGGTGAAATCAATCGCCTTCTGTTGCCCGCGGCCAGCGGGGTCCGCGTTTCAGGGCAGGCGAACCTTGCGGCGCAAGGCGGTTGGACCAGCGATATACACAATATTTCGGGCCATATGACCGCGGCGGTTACAGGGCCTTTGCAAGCTTCCGTGACGCGTGCGGCCAATATTCCCGTCAACGTTCCAGTCAACATTCCAGTCAACGGGAATATCGACGTCCGCTATGACGGCGCGCGATCCACGGCTTTGTTTGCGCATTCCTCCATTCGTACTGCTTCGGCCGATTTTTCATTTTCCGGGGTCCTGGGCAATCGTTCCGCGTTGAACATCGCAGCGCATAGCAGCGATCTGCGGGAGTTTGCCAACTTGATTGCCGCCATCGACGGCGGAATTCGCGCTCCTGCCGGCCAGGTTGCGCCCGGCGGCGGTTCCCCATCGCCTTTGCAAAACCTGGACATCGCCGGCTCGGCAAATTTCAGCGGACAAGTTCTGGGCCCGATGAAGAATCCGCGAATCACAGGCCAACTGGCAGCCGACAATTTCCAAATTGCGGGAAGCCGTTGGCGGACTCTGCAAACCAATGTGGAGGTAAGTCCCACCGTAATCAATCTTACCGGCGCTACTCTTGCCGGCGCGCAACAAGGCACGCTGAACTTAACCCTTCGTGCGAATTTGGCCGATTGGTCGTTTACGCCCACCAGCATGATTGCCGGCCAACTGACTGCCAGCCACATGTCCATCGCCGACCTCGAACGGATCGCACGTGTCCACTATCCGGTTACCGGCGACTTATCGGCAAACATTTCCATCGACGGGTCGGAACGAAATCCCGCCGGTCGTGGCTCGCTAACGATTACCAATGCGTCCGCGTGGAACGAACCGATTGCCAGCCTCGCGGTCCAATTTCAAGGGGATGGGAACTCGATTCGCTCCACCGAGCAATTGCGCACCGGTGGGGGAAATTTATCGGCAAACATCGGCTTTTCGCCGCAAACCGGAGAATACGACGCGGCCCTGAATATTCCGGGGCTGGCTTTCGGCAAGTTGCGAACGGTGCAAGCACGCACCAACGAAATTTCAGGAACGCTTTCCGGAACGGCCGCCGGTCGCGGAACCTTCAAGAATCCGCAAGTAGACGCAAACCTGCAAATTGCCCAGTTACAGTTTCACGACCAAACCATTCGCCTGGTGCAGGCTCGGCTCAACGTCGCCCAGCAGCACGCCACCTTCACGCTGCAATCTGATCTGGACCAGGGTGCCTTGCAGGCCCAGGGCGACGCCGATTTGACCGGAGAGCAGATGGCCAGCGCCGCCGTCGATATTCGCGCGCTGCCGATTGCCGAATACCGCCGCAATATCGGCCTGGTTTTACAAGAGCCGTTCCTGTTTTTCGGCACNNCGATAGGCCTGCTGCTCGCGAACTATTTGCCTCGCGGCGGTCCGCGTTTCGGTGGGCAAACCGAGATTCACGCCACCCTTCGCGGCCCGTTGAGCGCACCCGCGCGCATCGAGGCGCACGTCGATATTCCCGCGCTCACTGTGGGATACAAATCAGCCGAGATCAGCAGCGTCCGTCCCATTCAGATCGACTATCGAAATGGCAGCGTCACGCTACAGCCGACGGAAATGAAAGGAAACGGCACCGACCTGAATCTCCGGGGGAGCCTGCCGATTAAAAGTGCCGAGCCGATGGATCTGTCCGCAAAAGGCACTTTCGATCTTGCGTCACTGAACACGCTCACGCCCGATCTGGCGACGTCCGGCCGCGTGGAACTGGATATCTCGGCGCGTGGAGCGTTCGCGCATCCTGTTACGCAAGGCCAGGTACAGGTTCTTAACGCCAGTCTGTCTTCGGCATCGATTCCCATGGGTTTCGAAATGATGAATCTGCAGATCGCGTTGCAAGGAAACCGCGCGGAAATCAGCCGGCTTTCCGCTACCGCGGGCGGTGGAACCGTATCGGGCACGGGATTCATGATGTACGGCCCGCAAACCAGCTTCAATTTGAATATTGACGCCAAAGGCGTCCGGGTGCGCTATCCGGAGGGAGTGCGGACCGTCGCCGACGCGAACCTCCAAATGGAAGGCTCACCCGCGAATTCGGCCCTGAGCGGCCGCGTGCTTATCGATCGACTCTCATTTACGCAGAATTTCGATATGGCGACGTTTATGGCACAGTTTTCGGGGAGCCCCAGCTCGGAAAGTCCGTCACCCTTTCAGCAGAATATGAAATTGAACGTGGCCGTGCAATCGGCACAGGACTTGAACGCCGAGAGCAACCAGTTGTCTATCGAAGGGTCGGCGAATGTGCATCTCGGAGGGACCTTGGCCAATCCCATCATCCTTGGCCGGACGACTTTAACGGGTGGCGATATTTTCTTTCTTGGCAAGCGTTACGTAGTGCAAAACGGCACGATCGAATTTACGAATCCGATCCGCACAACGCCCATCGTAAACGTATTCATGAGCACCACCGTGCTGCAGTACAACATCACTCTGAACTTTGTAGGGCCGTTAGACCGGCTGCGCACCAATTACACCTCCAGCCCCGCGCTGCCGCCCTCCGACATCATCAATCTGATTGCCTTTGGCAAGACGGCCGAGCAAGCGGCCACCGGGCCGAGCACGCCGGCCACGCTCGGCGCCGAATCGGTGCTGGCCCAGGGCGTGAGCGGCCAGGTTAGCGGCCAAATAGAAAAGCTCGCGGGCATATCACAATTGACCCTCGACCCGCTGGCCAGCACCGATCCCAGCGCTCCGGGATCGCAGATCGCGATTCAACAGCGCATCACCGGCAGCCTGCTATTCACGTTCAGTACCAATGTGACTTCCACGCAAAATCAGGCGGTGCAGCTCCATTACCAGGCGAATCGCAACCTCTCGGTGTCCGTGCTTCGCGATCAAAATGGCGGCTATGCGGTTGACCTGCGCATACGCAAGACGTTCTAGGCCGGCGTTCCAGGCCGACTTTCTAGCTATACACGTCTCGCTTGACAGTCTAAAATCCGCGTTCGGCGTCTTGCTGCCATGCGTCGGGAGGAAATTTTTGAGGCGCGTCTTCACTTACGCTGTGGTTTTTGGATTGTTCTGTGCCGCCGTCCTGGCGGCCCGCGTAAAAGTTTCCGGTGCTCCGCTGGGCGGCGTTGACGGGAATGCGGCCGCAATTGATGAGAACGCCGCCCTGCAATCCGACCGGACATTTGCGCAAGCCATTGCCAAAGGCGACGCAATCACAGTCGGCAAACTCCTCGACGCGGCGTTTACCTGGACCGACTCTTCTGGAATGACATTAACCCGCGCGCAGGTGCTTGCAAAGATCCCTGCCCCCGCGATCATCGACGAAAGTGGCACGCAGATCACCCAGCGTAATTATGGCCAGCTAGAAAGCGTCCAGATCCGCAAAGGAAGAGACAACACGCTGCGCATCTGGGTAAAACGTCCGCCGGGTTGGCGGCTGCTGGTTTATCAGGAGACGCGGCTGCTCGATGCCGCGCCGGCGGCCGCCGCCGGAACGGGGAAAACCTGTGAGAACCCTTGCAAGACGATGCCCTACACTCCGAAAGACACAAAAGAACAAGAAGTTCTGAAGTCCTTCATGGCTCTGCAAACCGCCACGGTGCTGCACGACTCAGCAACGTGGGGAAAATATGTTGCAGATGAATTTGCCGCGGCCAATTCCAACAGCAACCAGGTCCTCGACAAACCGGGCCGCATGGCCGATCTCGAACGCAGCAAAATGGCCGGTTATTCTCCCATGCCCGTCGTTTCGATGCGGCTCTATGAATTTGGAGACGCCTTCGTTTTGGTATCGCGCCATCAGCCCGAACGCGGCAAGCCCGTGCATATCACCCGCCTGTGGATCAAGCGTGGCGGCCGGTGGCAGGAGGCGGCCAGCTATCAAACGCGCATCGAGGCCGACGGGTCCAAGCCCTAAGCCCAGCCGCTAATCCGAGCCCTCTAATCCGAGCCCTGTAATCCGAACATGAACCGCGCGAAATCCGCTAGAATCAACGGCCGGGATTCGGAGCCTCGAGGTGCTCCATACATGCGACCACAGGCACACCAACGATTTGTAGGCGGAAAGCAGGCCGGCGCGAAAGGTCTGGCCTTCCTTTTCATTGTTGCAAGCTTGGCGGCGGTTCTTGCATGTTGTACCCGGCTTGGATGGGCCCGCCAGCCGCGGCAAACTGCGGCTTCAGAAGTGACACCCGCGGCGTATCCCTTCGTGGACGTGCACACGCATCTGGACCCCGCCGACATCGACGCCTCGGTCCAAACCGCCCTGCGCATGATGCCCAAAGAAAATGCCGCGAGAATTCTGTTCCTGGCTTCGCCCTCCACGTTTTCGATGGATCCCAAGGACCGCTTCGATTCCGAACTGCTGCTGTCCGCCACCAAAAAATACCCCGGCAAATTCGGCGTTCTGGGGGGTGGCGGCACACTGAACGCCATGATTCAGGAGGCGGTCGGCTCTGGCGATGCGGGTCCCGCGGTGCAAAAGAAATTCAAGGACAGGGCGGAAGATATCATTCGCCAGGGCGCGCTCGGTTTCGGCGAAATGACCGCCGAGCATTTTCCCACCTCGACGCCGTACCAATACGCGCCTGCCGACCATCCGCTTTTTTTGATGCTCGCGGATATCGCCGCCGCACACGATGTGCCCATCGACCTGCATATAGAGGCGGTGCCGCAGGACATGCCGCTTCCTTCTCATCTGAAATCGCCGCCCAATCCGCCGCGCCTCCATGCCAATATCGCGGCTTTCGAGCGCCTCCTCGCGCACAATCCGCGCGCTAAAATCATCTGGGACCACGCCGGCTGGGACAACACCGGATTCCGCACGCCCGAATTGTGCCGCCGGTTGCTCCAGGCCCATGCGAATCTGTACATGGAACTGAAGCTCGACCCCCAGGACGTGGAAATGAATCCGCCGCTCGTTAATGGCGCGAGCGGTCCTATAAAACCGGAGTGGCTCAAGCTGTTCGAGGATTTCCCCGATCGCTTCATCATTGGCAGCGATCAGCACTACCCGATGCCCAACCAGCCCGGCACCCAGCGCTGGCAGGAAGTTGTGCTGCTGTTCAATCAATTGCCGGCCGATCTGCGGAGCAAGTTCGGGACCGGCAATGCCGCCCACATCTACCACCTCGATATTAAATAGTTAAATAGACATTAAATAATTGTCTTTGCCCCTGCGCAAAGTCCCGGAATTCTCTACAATTAGAATGCTATTGGAGGATGGCTGATGATCGTCGGTGTGCCCCGCGAAACTTTTCCAGGTGAACGGCGCGTAGCGCTGGTCCCGGCCGTAGTTCCTGCTCTGACCAAAGGGGGGCTCGAAGTCGTCGTCGAGGCCGGCGCCGGAGCGGACGCAGGTTTCCTCGATGCTGAATATGCAGCCAAGGGCGCCCGGATTTTTCCGNNAGCCAAGGGCGCCCGGATTTTACCGGCACGTACCGAGGTTTTCCACGCGGCGGACATCGTCGTGCAAGTGCTTTGTTACGGCTCGAACGACGAAACCGGCCGCGCCGATCTCCCGCTTCTCCGGCCCGGACAGGTGTTAATCGGCTTTTTGCGTCCTCTCGGATCCCTCGACACGATTCGCGAAATTGCCGCCACCGGCGTCACCTCTTTCTCCATCGAATTGATGCCCCGCAGCACTCGCGCACAAAGCATGGATGCGCTCTCCTCGATGGCCACGATCTGCGGCTACAAGGCCGTGGTGCTGGCGGCCGATACCCTGCCCCGCATTTTTCCCATGCTCACCACTGCGGCGGGGACCATTACGCCGGGCCGCGTCCTGGTGATCGGTGCGGGTGTCGCCGGATTACAAGCCATCGCCACCGCGCGCAGGCTCGGCGCGGTCGCCTCCGCTTACGATATGCGCCCCGCCGCCAAGGAACAGGTCCAGAGCCTAGGTGGGCGTTTCGTCGAACTCCCCATCGAAGCCACCGACGCCCAGGATGCGCAAGGCTACGCGCGCGCCCAGGACGAGAGTTTCTACCGCCGCCAGCGCGAATTGCTCGCGCGCGTGGTGGCGGAAAGCGACGTGGTCATCACCGCGGCCGTGATCCCGGGAAAGCAATCGCCGGTTCTGGTGACCGCGGACATGGTCGCCGGCATGGCGCCCGGATCGGTCATTGTGGACTTGGCGTCGGAACGTGGTGGAAATTGCGAGTTGACGCGCGTCGGCGAAAAAATAGTCGCGCACGGCGTAACGATCATCGGCTGGTTTAACTTGGCCAGCACCGTGCCTTACCATGCCAGCCAGATGTACGCGCGTAACATCAGCGCTTTTCTGGCGCACCTCGTGAAAGATGGCCGGCTGCAAATCAACCCCGACGATGAAATTACTCGCGGCACGCTGGTCACACGTGGCGGTG
>PLJR01000365.1 GCA_003140295.1 Acidobacteriota bacterium | reverse complement strand
TCCTGTAAAATAGAAGTGTGTCCAAAACGAAGCGCAATCCGAGGCGCGCTCATCCTTCTCACCAACTGGGCGGGCGGCAAGCAGCACAAAACGATCCGCCTGTGCATTTTGACCCAAAAAACGGGCACAGCAATAAGTCATTTAGAATGATATCCTTGAGACAAACGCGCTCGCAACTACCGTGGATTGTTATCCTTACGAAAAACGCCGGGGGGGGTATGTACCTTCCAGTTATCCCGCTAGTCGTGGGCCTCTCAGCCGCGCCGGTAAACTCGAATCCGCCCCGCACCCCTGCGGACAGCGCCTTGATCGCACCAGATGACCGCCAAACACATTTCCGTTGAACGCACAAATCCGGAAGTCACCGACAAAATCGATGCGGAAGGAAAACAAGTAAAGTTGCGAGCAAAAGTAACCGCCGGAACCGG
This sequence comes from Acidobacteriota bacterium, assembly GCA_003140295.1. GTDB lineage: Bacteria > Acidobacteriota > Terriglobia > Acidiferrales > UBA7541 > Palsa-189. Next base: position 25,672 of record PLJR01000365.1, on the reverse strand, counting down.
ATATCGGGTCGAAGCACGCGCTCCGACCCGCCCAGACGTTGATCGGGCCCAGACGTTGACTGGGAAGGATGGCCATAAACGCCACTCAATGGGGCGCGCGGATTATACAGACCTTACGTGGTTCTTAGAAAATGACGCAGTACCCGAGAGCCGGGTTGGTAGGTTCCTGCGGTGGGTTCTGCTAGGCTTGTCTCGATCTCATGCTGTGCGGCATGACTTGTGACTCGGCCCCGAATGGAGTCGCGCTCGATATGAACGATGCGCTTCTGGAATCGCCACTGCTTGAATTTCACCGGGCCGCCGGCTGCGAGGTTGCGCCGTATTTTGGCGTAACGCTGCCGGCACAATTCTCGGACCCGCTCAGCGAACATCGTACGGCTCGCCAAGCGGTGGCGTTGATCGATACCAATTTTCGCAGCGTGTTTTCGCTGGCGGGGCCGGACCGGGCTCGCTACCTGAACGCCGTGCTGACCAGCAACGTGCGGGATTTAATCCCCGGCAGGGGAACGGTGGGGTTGCTGCTGAACGCGCAAGGACACATTTTGGCCGAACTCGAAACACTCGCGTGCGAAGACCGCATCCTGGCGCTCGGGCATATGCAGGTGCGCAAAAAGATGGAAGAAATCCTGGAAAAATTCATCATCATGGATGACGTGACGCTCACCGATGAGACGGCCGAGTACGGCACGGTGGCCATTGAAGGACCGCAGACGCCCGCGATGGTCCACGAACTTGCCAACATTGATGTCGACGCGCTCCCGGCGCTCGGGCACGCCCCCGCCAACGTGGCGTCGGCGGCGGGAGAGATTAGCTGCCGGGTGATTCGCAGTTCGCTGTTCGGTTTTCCGGGCATTGAGTTTCTCGTTGCGCGCGAGGCGCTGGGCTCGTTATGGGGCGCCCTGGCGGTGGCAGTTCGCAAGCATGGAGGCGCACCCATCGGCTATCGCGCGCTGAACGCGCTGCGACTAGAGGCGGGCGTTCCGTGGTTTGGGGTCGATTTTGACGAACGGCAGATTCCGCACGAGGCCGCGATCGAGAACACGCACATCAGCTTCGTGAAGGGCTGCTATACCGGGCAAGAAATCGTGGAGCGCGTACGGTCGCGCGGGCATGTAAACCGCCGGCGGGCCGGATTGCAATTCAGCGCGACGGAGCCGCCGGTGGCGGGTGCCCCGCTAACGGCCGCAGGCGCGGACGCTGGACATGTGACGAGCGCGGCGTTTTCACCGCTTCTGGGCAAGGCGATCGGGATGGGTTACGTGCGGCGCGAACACAATACGGTGGGCGCTGCGCTGCAGTGTGCTGAAATCTCGACCGAGGTCATTGAGTTGCCGCTGGCATCCGCCGCGCCGTCGAGCACCGCGCAAGTCAGCGTTAGCTGAAGCATTGTCCTCGATTGGGGCTGCCACGGGATTGGGGAAGACCTCAGGTCACTCAAGTAGATCGCGGGATGACCCGAGCTACAGTTCGCACGACAGTTGGCGGCAAACCTGAGTGCGAGTTTTATTCGAGGTTCATGGCGCGGCGGAAACTGCCTTGCTCGTTCTGTATTTTTTTTTGTAATTGCAAAATGCTGTAAAGCAGCGCCTCGGGACGGGGCGGGCAGCCGGGGACGTAGACGTCCACCGGGATTATCTGGTTGACGCCCTGTACGACGGCGTAATTGTTGAAAACGCCACCCGAGGTCGCGCACGCGCCCATGGAAATGACCCACTTGGGCTCGGGCATCTGATCGTAGAGCTGCCGGATGACGGGCGCCATCTTCTGGCATACGCGGCCGGCAATGATCATCAGGTCAGCTTGGCGGGGCGAAGGACGAAAAACCTCGGCTCCGAAGCGAGCTACATCGTAACGGTCGGCGGCCATGGACATCATCTCAATGGCGCAGCAGGCCAAGCCGAAGCCGAGCGGCCAAATGGAATTTTTGCGCGCCCAGTTCACCGCCTTGTCGAGCTGGGTGAAAATGATGCCTTCGTCATTGAAGATCTTGGTGAAATCGCCGGGATCGTCGAGCTTTACCGCAGGCGCGGGCCCGCCGGTGGCATCGGAAGCGGCATCGGCTTTCGCGCCGGCCCACAAACTACGGTCGGGAACATCATTCATACTGGCGATCCTTCCGACAGTCCGTCATAGGGGACGCTTACAAGTTATATTTTCTCATATCCTCGACAGGAGCGCCAAAATGCAGCCAGCCAAGTGTGGCCGGCAGAGTGACCATCGAGAGCGGGGTCGGCGTGGCACGATTGACACCATTCCGGCGCCGCCGTACCCTAGATTAGACGAATTTGTCGTTTGAGGGAGATTGTTTCATGGACCTATTCGAGGAAGTCATACGCTTGCGCCGCGAAGGCAAGCGCGGCGTGATGGCGACCATCGTACATACGAATGGCTCCATTCCGAGCTTTGAAAGCTCGCGGATGCTGGTCAAGGAAGATGGAACCATCCTGGGAACCATCGGCGGCGGGTGCGTCGAAGCGGAAGTCTGGGCGGCGGCGAAAGACGTGCTGAAATGCGAAGCGCCTCGCAAGATGACCTTTAACCTGAACAACGAGGCCAGCTACGACAATGGGCTGATTTGCGGGGGCACGCTCGAGGTTTTCGTCGAGCCCATCCTGCCGCAGCCGACGCTGTATATTTTTGGCGGAGGACACGTCTCGATGTCCCTGGCCAAGGCGGCGCATACGGCGGGTTTCGGCATCGGGGTGATTGACGACCGGGAACAGTTTGCGAATAGCGAACGGTTTCCGATGGCGCACGAGATTTACACCACTTACGAAGATGCGTTCGAGAAACTGAAGCCCAACGCTTCGAGTTACCTGGTGATCGTCACGCGCGGGCACCGCGACGACATGCGCGTGCTCGGCTGGGCCGTGGGCACTGAAGCACATTACATCGGTATGATCGGCAGCAAGCGCAAGGTACTCTCGGTGTATCAAGCGCTTAAACGCGAAGGCGTTGCCCCGGAGCGTTTCGAGAACGTGCACGCGCCGGTAGGGTTGGAGATCGGCGCGCTGACGCCGGAAGAAATTGCCATCAGTATTACGGCTGAACTTATCGCCGTGCGGCGAGGCGCGACGGGCGTGACGCACATGGCCGTGAGCCCGCAAAAAGCCGTGAAAGTTTCCACTCGCTGAGCGCGTGCTCGCCGCCGTCATACTTTCGGCGGGCGAATCTTCGCGCATGGGTTCCCCCAAGGCCCTGGTTCCCTTCCGTGGACGTACATTTCTCGCGCATCTGCTCGATGCGGTACGTCAGGCATCATCCTCGATAAAAAGTTCCACTACATCAAGCGCGGGCATCGGATGGACGCGCGTGGTTCTGGGGGCCCATGTACGCGAAATCAGCGATGCACTGGGGCTCGATGCTGAGACGGTGATCGTCAATCCGCGATGGAAAGACGGCCAGCTTTCTTCCATTCAAGCCGCCATCGAGGGGCTTTCGCGGCTGCCCACAGACGGGCTGCTCCTTTTTCTGGTGGATCATCCCCTGGTCAGTGCGGGGCTGGTGAAGAAGCTAGTGGAGGTTTTTTACGAAACTAGCGACAGCATCGTTTTACCGACCTATCGGGAGAAGCGTGGACATCCGGTGATTTTTGCGCGGCGCCTGTATTCCGAATTGTTGGCTGCGCCCCAGAACCAAGGCGCGCGCGCGGTAGTCTGGGCCCATGCCGCGGAAGTGCTGGAAGTTCCCACCGACGAGGAAGGCGTGGTGCTGAACCTGAACGATCCGGAGGCGCTGCGTAAAGCGCTGGCGGACGACGCGCCGGATGCGAAGGGTTAACGGCACGCGGCTAACAAATATGGCCAATAAATAATAAATAACGAATGACAAATGACGGTTGGCTTCGGCGAGTCCCCTTCGGCGGGGCTGGTTGCGCTACAAACGATCCACGAGGACGTCCACGGCGTCCTCGGCAAGCTGGCTGGCGTGATGGGTGGCGGGGGGCAGGCCTCCCAAAGAATCAGAAATTTGCTCAGCGGTGATCTCGCGGATTTCGGCGACGGTTTTTCCTACAAGCAGTTCGGTCAATAGAGAGGAACTGGCGATCGATGGCGGGCATCCGCGGGTGCGGAAACGCGCTGCGGCTATGCGGCCATCTTCCACACGCACGGCAAGCGAAAGGGTGTCGCCGCAGACGGGGTTGGATACCTCAATCTTGACAGTGGCATCCGGCAAATCACCAACATTGCGAGGATTTTTGTAGTGATCGAGCACTTCTGGGCTATACACAATCTCAGTATCCCAAGCGGCTTGCCGCAATGCAATACGCGGCGCTCGGGGCGGCAGCGCGTTTTTGTGCGCCCGGGGACGGCGGCGGCATGATTTGCGTGGTGGCTGCCGTGATCGAGCGTGGAGGGCGATTGCTGATCTGCCAGCGGCGCCGGGGAGGAGCATTCCCGCTGAAGTGGGAATTTCCCGGCGGCAAAATGCGGGCTGGAGAAACGCCGTGGGAAGCACTGACACGGGAGTTGCGTGAGGAGTTAGGGGTTGCGGCGCGCATCGGGCGTGAACTTTTTCGCGTGCGCCACAGCTATGCCGAGCTGCGCCATCCGCTGCAACTATTTTTTTTTGCGGCGAGCATGGAGACTGCGCGGGGGTGGCAGAACCAGGAATGGCCTCGTGCCGTCGGTGGGGCCGGATCAAAAATGCCTTTCGAGCGCGTCTTGTGGGTAAAACGTGGCGATCTGGCGCGTTACGATTTTCTGCGCGCCGATCGCGAACTCGTGGCGCGGCTGGTACGCGGCGAATTCGCGGACATTGGCGTGCTTACTTGAGTGCGGCGGGCGCCACTTTCCCTCCCGGCTCGTGAAGCGCTTCATTCGCGATAGGCGGCCGCGAAGGTGCTCGTCTCGGCGCCGGTAAGATCGGCGGTGAACTGGCCGTGCAGCAGGGTGCCGTAGGTGACCAGGTCACGGGCCATCATTCTGAGCCGTGCGTCGATGCGGGCGTTTACAATCGCTCCTGCGGCATCGAGATCAGAGCTGCCGTGAAACGAAAGGCCATAGGGCAGGCTCCAACCATAGCACTGGCGCACTACCGTTCGCATTTGATCCATCACCGTCAGACCCTTCTCGTGTGACGAGCAGATGTAGCCGAAAAGTTTTCCCGCACATTCCTCCCAGTTGTAGTCCAGGAAATTTTTTAAGGCGCCCGACATCGAGCCATGATAATCGGGGGAAGCCAGTACCACGGACTCCGCCCAAAGCATGTCCTGGAACATACGTTCTTCGGCCGCGGAGGGAGGCTCGCGATTGGGCCGATACAGTGGGAGCTCCACGGCACGCAAATCGAGGAGGCGCGTCTGGGCGCCGCGCTCGGCCGCATGCCGCAGGAATAGCTCCAGCACTAAGGCGCTGCGCGAATTTTCGTGGAGGCTTCCGCTTACTCCCAGAACGTGAAGCCCTTGGGAATCGCTAGCAAGATCGGGCATCACTGCGCCTCCTTATTTCCCCAGCGATTACGGCCAGTTGCCAGCATATGTTTGCGATATCGCGCCGCTTTCTGACACCGTGCCGCTTTCCGATATCGCACCGCTTTTTGATACCCCACGGGCGAAAAGGTCAAATCCATCAGGAGGGTATGGAGCGCCCACCGTCCACGGTGAGAATTTGGCCGGTGACGAATCCCGCCCCGACGAAATACATCACCGCGCCCGCAATGTCGTCAGGCCCGCCTGTGCGGCCCAATGGGGTGCGCTGGACGTAGAGGTCGGCCAATTCCGGCGGGTCGTTCGGAAACGAAATGGTGCCGGGGGCAATGGCATTCACGGTGACCGAGGGCGCCAGTGCGCGCGCGAGGCAGCGGGTGAGCATGATGACTCCGGCCTTGGAAACGCAGTAGGCGGTGAATTTTGGCCACGCCAGAAGACCGCCCAAGGATGCCAGGTTGACAATGCGGCCGTGGCCGGAGCGGGCCAGCAACGGAGCCGCGCGCTGCGCGCAGAAGAATTGGGCTTTGAGATTGATGTCCAGCACAGCATCCCATTGCGCGTCGGTGGTTTCGGCAAGGGTGGTAGCGGCAAAGACCGCCGCGTTGTTCACCAGGATGTCGAGGCGGCCCAAGCGCTGTTCCGTGCGCTCGAAAAGGCTGGCAACTTCAGCGGTGTGCGTTAGCTCGGCACGCAGGCAGACCGCTTCCCCACCGCCGGCGGCAATTTCAGCGGCCACCGCGTTGGCCTCGGATTCGGAATTGCGGTAATGGAGGGCTATGCGGGCGCCCTCGCTCGCCAGCCGCAGAGCGATGGCGCGGCCGATACGGCGGCCGGCGCCGGTTACCAACGCCACTTGGCCCTCGAGTGGTTTCACTGCCAGGATGCACCTTCCTTTGGCCACGCCGAAGTTTTGCCGTGGCCAACATACTACGCCAGAGCATTTCAATCGCGCCGCAACAAAGACTAGAATCGACCTCGCGATTACGCGGAGGCCTGATGAAACTTGACTTACTCGCTGTAGCCGCTCATCCGGACGACGTGGAGCTAACCTGCGGGGGCACGCTGATCAAAATGTCACAGAGCGGGTACGGCGTGGGCATTCTCGATCTTACCGAAGGCGAAATGGGGACGCGCGGATCCATGGAAATACGCCGCAAGGAGGCTGCTAAGGCCGCCCGCCTGCTGGGAGTGAAGCACCGCGAGAACCTGGGCCTGCCCGATGCACGGCTTGAAATGCGCATGGATTATAAGCTGGCCATCGCGCGGCGCATCCGCGCGCTTCGCCCGCGCACCGTGATTTTGCCCTATTGGGAAGGCCGCCATCCCGATCACTACACCGCGGCACGCCTGGGATACGAAGGCTGCTTCCTGGCAGGCTTGAAGCGCCTCGATATCGAGGGCGAACCGTACCGGCCGTTCAAGGTGATCTATTCGACGACGTACGACCGCACCGTGCGGCCATCTTTTGTGGTGGACATCACCAGGGAGTTCGCGCGGCGCTTCCGGGCCATCATGGCTTACGGCTCGCAATTTCGGCCCAAAGGACGCGAGCGGCGCTCGAAAGTGTATATACCGCTCGATCATCTGGTCGAACAAGTGCATCTGGCGGCGCGGTTCTACGGAGAGATGGCGGGCGTTGAATATGCCGAGCCGTTTTTGGCCAAAGAGGTGCTGCAGGTCGACGACGTCGTGGCAATGCCGGTGCGCTCAATCTGAGAAATAGCTTGGAAGGCGCGGGACAGGCGGCAGCTAGGCAGCGTCCGAATCCTGCGCCATCGAAAAACCGGGAATTGTTTGACCATCCGGGTTGCGCTCGACCTTGATGCGCAGCATGGCCGCGTTCTCGCTGCCCGTGGGGCGGAGAATGGCGATGGTGGCAAGGACCTCCGTGTATAAGCGCGTAACGAGGAAAGTTTCTTCGCTGCCGACCTTGCGCCACACCTGGCCTACCTGAATTTTCTTTAGTGACATACTAAAGAATCTAGGGGTGTGGGCGCCTGGTGTCAATCGGCGAGCGCGGGCGGGGTTCCTGATCGGAGCATGGCCTGCAGCGGCCGAATAACGAATAATAGGTAGCAATAATTAGTTAAATGGCAGAAAACCCCTCGCGGGGTAAGGCCATCATAGGGAGCATTCAGTCATTGTGCCTATGGCTGCATGGGCTGTTTCGCATCGTACTGTGTGATATTTGGGGGCTCGGCGCAACCGGGCGTATAATCCCCATGAGGCAAGGGAGGCGTTAGTCATGACTCCAAAGCGCATTGAATTTCGGGCGGGTGCGTGCACATCGCGCGGTTTCCTGACGATGGCTCTGGCACTGGCAATTTCGGCCGCGCCGGTAATGGCTGCCCCGCAGGCGCCTTCGGAGCCTCCTCCGCCGCCGCCGAGCGCGCCGCAAACGACTGCGCCGGGACAGCCGCAAGCCGGGCAGCCTGGCGGCCCCGGTCAGAGCGACCCGACGCAAAAACCCACGCAGGCGAATGGGCCGGAGAAAGATCAGAAACCGACGGCGAGCCAGCAACCGATTCCTCAAAAAGAAAATCCCGACGTAAAGGCGGGGTCGAAGGCTGATGTGGAAGCCATCGGCAACCGCGGCGTCGGCAATGGAGTAAATTTTTATTCGTTGGAACGTGAAATCGCGCTGGGAAAGGGCCTCGCACAGGAAGTGGAGCGCTCGGCCAAGCTGGTTGATGATCCCATTGTTTCCGAATACGTCAACCGCGTGGGACAGAACCTGGTGCGGAANNTGGTACACCGTGGAAGGCCAGGTCGCTCGCGGGCGGCAGTACGCCCAGCAGATCGAAGCGCAGATCAAGCTGGTCAATGATCCCGTGGTCACCGAGTATGTGAACCGGATCGGGCAGAACCTGGTGCGCAATTCCGACGCGCAGGTGCCGTTCACGATCAAGGTGATCGATTCCGACGTGGTGAACGCGTTCGCGCTGCCCGGCGGCTTTTTCTACGTGAATAGCGGACTGCTGTTGCGGGCCGACTCGGAGGCGGAACTGGCGGGGGTGATGGCGCACGAAATCGCTCACGTTGCGGCGCGGCACGGCACCAAAAATGCCACCAAGGGTGAGCTGGCGCAATTGGCTACGATTCCGCTGATCATGCTGGGTCCCGGTGGCTGGGCGGGTTACGGGCTGTATGAAGGATTGCAGTTCGCGATTCCGATGGGGTTCCTGAAGTTTTCACGGGATGCCGAGCGCGAAGCCGATTACCTGGGGCTCGAGTACATGTACAAAGCGGGATACGATCCCAATGCTTTCGTGACCTTCTTTGAAAAGGTGGAGGCCGAGGAGAAACGGCAGCCTGGGACGATACCCAAGTTTTTCTCGACCCATCCGCCGACCCCAGACCGCGTAGAAGCCATCCAGAAGGAGATCGGCAACGTTTTGCCGGCGCGGGATCAGTACATCGTCACCACCTCGGAATTCGATACCGTGAAACTGCGGCTGCGCCGCATCGAAAATCGCAACAAGCTGCAAGACGGCAAGACCGCCAAGGACAAGCCCACTTTGCGTACACGCACCGAGCAGCAGCAACCGAACGGCGAGCAGCCTGGCGCGGGGACCAAGACCGCCGATCCATCCGACGATCCCGACCGGCCGACGTTGCACAAGCGTACCGAGGACCAGTCAACGAATCCCTAGGGGTGTCTGCGGCTAGGCCACGAAAATAACTTCGTTTGCAATTAAAAAAAAGGCGTTCGCAGATGCGAACGCCTTTTTTTTGGCTGGCTACCAGAAATTGCGGCCAATAAGGTTTCTACTTTTACGCTAGCTAGGGGCGCTACGCACTCGGCTGGTGAACGATGCCCATGCGCCGCAATTCCTCGGCGTAATACCGGCGATAGAGGACGTCCCACTCCTCGCTGCCTTCGATGATCTCTTTCTTTTGGGAGGCGATTTTCTGGCGGACCTGGGTGTCCACCTGCTCTTCTTCTTTCAGTAAGCTACCAATGATGTCGGTAATATTCTGGCGGATGGTGGCCCGGTCCTCGATGAACTGCACATCCTGGCTGGCGACGAGAACGTCGGTGACAATGTGCGATATCTTCACAATTTTTTCGCGGCTCAATTTCATGGGGCTTTCGTTTAGCGGAGGATCAGCTTTCGCTGGCGCGCCAGCTCGCCTTTCACTTTTTTGTACATTTCCTGATAGGAAGCTCCCGTCCGGCGCATTTCATCGGCGTGCTGGTTCAGGATCTCGCGAACCTCTTCATTCAGGCGGTCCTCGACCCCCAGCTCTTCGGAGATTTTCTGACGAATACGATCGGTGAGAACGGCGGGCGCCTCAGCCTCAATCATCTCATTGTCGATAAGGCGCTTGCTGATTTCCGCGGCCATGTAACCGACAAAATCGCGCGACAGCAGCATCCAGTTTCGCTCCCGAAAAAGGCCGAGTCAGGAGTCTACTGGGTGGCGCAAGAACGTGTCAAGGAAGCATGGCGCAAGCGTCGCGGCGGCAAATCCAGCCTTGTCTTCAAAGATTATCCAGCCCTAAGAAAAAGCTTTGAGCAATTGAGAAAGCACCTCTTCCTGCTGCGTGCGCAATAAACTATTAAAGCTGCTAAATATTGTTGGCAATCACCGAAGCCAGGGGAAGGTATTCTTGCGAGCATTTGTCACTTTTTCCCCATGATTACGTCCAATTGCGGGAGGAGTGATTTCCTTGCTGCACAAGCGATTTAGCGGCCTGCCAGACGAATTTGTTGGGACGTCTACACACCTCAGGTCTCGCGCACACTCCTGAAGAGAAATTGGAATTGTTGAATAAACTTCAGCGGATCACAAACGAATCGAAACTAGCCTCGCAGATTCGCATCCCAAGAAAGCGGCTTCAGTGCGTCTATGACTAAGACAGAATGCATTACCGGCCGGGCACTTTACGAAGAGTTCGCCAAAGCCACGAGGGCATACTTTGAGGCCGCCGGTAATGTTGCGGATTCACATGAGCAATTTGCAGCAGCCGAACGGCATGCCGAAGAAGCATTTCGTAAATGCCGCACCGCTCACTCAGCGTTAGAGAAACACCGCGCAGAACACAAATGCACTATCCCAGCCTGAGAAGCCGATGGTGCGGCTCCCCTACTTCCCTTAGTACGCAAAAATAGCCCGCGGGAGTTTCCCCGGCCGCCAAGACGTTACCGTTAATAACCAACGTCCGCACATATGTGCAGACATCGCCAGCAGGCTCATGTTTTTATCTCCAGGGTGAGGTGGAAGAAACATGGGTTCAGAACTCAAGGTCCACAAACATCCCAGTCGTAAAGGTTCGTTTAACAGAACGTAGCAAGAAAAAGCGACAGGTCCGTCTTGCCAGCCGCGGTCCTTCGGGTTCCTTTAGCGCACATTTTTCGATACAACACGCCGGCTCACGGTTACGGCGCGGTACAATCACAAGATGGCTGTGCGTTTTATCGCGCTCGATATTGACGGCACCTTGCTCGATAGCTCGTCTGAGCTGCCCGCGGCGAATCGTCGCGCCGTTGAAGCCGCGACGGAGCGCGGAATAGAAGTGGCGCTGGTGACAGGACGGCGCTTTGATTTTGCGCTGCCGATTGCGCGTCAAATTCCGTGCGCGCTTACGATGATCGTGAACAACGGCGCGCTCGTGAAGTCCAAAGATGGCGCCACCTACCTTCTTAAATTGCTGGACCGTGGCACGGCCGCCGAGGTGCTCTCGCAAATGCCCGGTGAGTTTCGCAGCGGCGCCGCGGTAGTCTTCGACCGCCCCCGCGAGAACCAGGTGATTTACGAACGAATCGATTGGGAGGACCCGCGGCGGAAGGCGTACTTTTTGCGTAATCGCGAATTTATCGCGCAGGTGTGCCCTCTCGAGAATTGCCTCACCGAAGATCCCATCCAAGTGATGTATAGCGGCTCGGTAGAAAATATGCGGCGCGCCGAGGCCGAATTGCGTAAAATGCAATCCCGCGCCGCGATTGCCGATTTCTCGCTGGCCGTGACTTTTTACGAGGACCGTGACTTCGGCATGGTCGACGTGATCCGCCCCCATTGCTCGAAAGGGTCCACGCTCGCCGAATGGACCGCGCTGCGGGGATTTGCACGCGAAGAAGTGATGGCTATCGGCGATAATCACAACGACCGCGAAATGCTGGAATTTGCGGGATTGCCGGTGGTGATGGCCAACAGCGTGCCGGAACTCAAATCGTCAGGATGGCGCGAGACGCTTTCAAACGACCGGGCCGGGGTGGCCGCCGCGATCGAGGAATTCGCGCTGGGGCAGCCCATCGATATTGCATGAATCCTTTGACCATTATTCGACGGTTATGGGCAATGCCACAGAACGCGCGGCGTGCTCTCGTGCTCCGCGTAACTTACCGAGCGGCAATCTATCGAGCGGCAATGGGCGCCTTTGTCTTCGCCCTCCTGCTCGCAGGCCTGGTTCCGGTGGCGCAGGCGGATTATGCGGTGCTTAGCGGCGGGCAGCGCCTGCACATTACCGGCTGGCAACGCGTGGGAGACTCGGTGCGCCTGGACCTTGACGGCGGCAGTGTGACCCTTCCGGCGGGCGAACTCATTTCCGTCGAGCCGGAAGAAGTGTTTCCCGCTTCCGCACTTTCTGTGGTGCCCGACGTACCCTACGGCGAGCAGATTCGCACCGCTGCGTTGCGGAATGGCGTCGATCCCCTGCTGGTGGCGAGCATCATTTCCGTCGAATCGAATTTCAATTCCCGCGCCATTTCGCCCAAGTCCGCATTTGGATTGATGCAGCTTCGACCCCGCACGGCCGCCGAACTTTCCGTCCGTAACCTGTTCGACCCTGCGCAGAACATTGAAGCGGGAACTCATTATTTGAAAGAACTCCTCGACCGCTACGGCCAGAACTTACCGCTCGCTTTAGCCGCGTATAATGCGGGGCCGGACCGCGTTGCTCGATATCGTGGCGTCCCTCCCTTCCGTGAAACGCAAGATTACATTCGCCGCGTCAATGCCCGGCTGGAAAAGCAAAAAAACGCCAACCGGTCCACACCTCTGTGGCCGCTTTCTCTTCCGCCCACGCCATAATTATTAACTTCCGGCGGCTTAGCGGCGCTGTCTTCAAACGTTGGATTCGTGGCGCTATTCAGCGGGGCGAATTTATTCGCTTATTGTGAGGGCGGCGCGGGTGTATCAGGCGGATACATCGGCGGATTTGCCGGGGTGCCGACCGGAGGAAGGGGCGCATATTGCCCAGGAGTGGCCCCAGCGTTCGGCGCAATGCCAGTAGTCGCGCCGCCCGCCGGGGTTTGCGTCGCTCCTGTGGCCGCCGTGGCGCCCACTGCTGCGCCTGGGACGGCTGCTTGAGCTCCGTTTTGCTGGCTCGCGGCAGGCCCCGCCATCAGAGGGTTGTAGATCAATTCCCAGCCAAAGTATGTGTTTTGCCCCCGGTAGACGAGGAGGGACGGCTGCTTTATCTTGCTGGCGACACCGATTGCGAAAGCGCCTATGACCGGGCCATTGACAGCCTCGAGCGGCGCAAGTGACGCGGGTTGTGCCGAACCGAACCCCTGACTGGCAAAACCCTGATCGCTCTGAGTGGAACTCTGACTCGGAGCTTGATTAGAAGTTTGACTTGGGCTTGGGTTAGCGGTCTGATTTGTACCTTGTGGCTGGGTGGCCGCTCCGCCGGGCGTCGCCCCCGGCTGCGCAGCCTGCGCGCCTGACGCTTGCCCGGTCTGCGGCCCTGCTTGCGCGCTGCCCTGCTGTTGTCCCGCCTGGCCACTCTGCGCTGCGCCCGGAAGTACGGCGGCTTGAAAGCCGGGCACCAGGGCAATGGCCATCTCCTGCAGGCTATGATAGTGAATGCTGCCGACCAGTTGCCCCGATGGCGTAACGTAAATCACGCGCCATACGCCATCCGCGGCGTTAATCGGATCCGCGTAGGGCTTACGCAGGTAATGGTTTCCGACGTTATCCGGCTTTTTCAGATCATCGAGTGTCTGCGGATAGCGCCCGTTTTTTCGATAATAAAGGCGGATGGCGCGCATGTACTGGTTGCCGCGCCAGATGGCTTCCTGTTCTTTTTCGCGGCGTCCCTGGGTCAGAATCCGTGGCGTAGCAATCGCGGCCAAAAGAATCAGCGAAGCCACCATGAATAGCGCCAGCAGCAGCGCAAAACCTGAATCGGCATCACCTTTCGTGGCCTTTGCTGAGATGTCGGGCCGATGCCGCTTGCGGCTCATGACGGCCCCGGCTCCTGCAAAGTGACCGTGGCACGCCGCCCCGATGCAGTCTCCTCCAGTTCGGCGGTGCTGTTGCCGATCTGTAGCAGGCGGAACCGACCGAGCAGTATGTCCCCAACCCCGACCACAAATACGTCGTCACCTTCGCTAAAGAAAGCTCGGCGAACGCCCGTGCGCGCATCGGTCACGTACCCAAAAAATGTCGCTGGCACCACCAGCGGCGCAACCGGGGGAGGTCCCGGGGGCGGCGCTGGGGTGGGCTTGGCGATCACTCGCGGCGCCGGAGCAGTGGGAGCGGCGGCGCTAAAAATATTGCGGTGTGAACCCTGGTACTGCAGCGTTTTCAGGTGCTCGAGCAGGTCGAGCCGCAGCGCCGGATTCTCAATCGCAATGGGATCGTCACGTAGATCCGCGCTGGCAGGCACCGCAGACACTCCAGGCGACCGGAAGTTTAAATAAACCATGAAGGCGAATACCACCCCTAGCACGGCGAGTAGCACGAGTTTTGTGCGCTGCGGCATCGTCAGGTGCGGAAATACGTGCGCAATTGCAAATTCAATTTCAATACTCCGGGCGAGCTGGGGGCCAAAGCCAGATTGTCCAGCACGTAGAAATTATTGGAATGTTCCAGGCCGTTGATGAAGCGCACCACGCTGGCATAGTCGCCGTCCACCACCGTACTGATTTCAACTTCCACCACGCCGCGCCGGTCCGCCGGATGTTGCCGAAAACTGAGGTTCTCAGTCGCCAGACCGGCCTCGTGCGCCACAGCGCCAAGATCGGAAACCACCGAGGAATATCCAATGCCGGCGGGATGCAGATTCTCGGTAAAAAACTTGTCACACTGGCGGTCGGTGCCTGGCATTTCCTTGCGAATCNNGCGGCCAGCAAATTGTGCCGGCGCCGCAACAAATTCAATTCGGTACGTGGCGTGCTGGGCTCGGTAGCTAGCCGCCAATTCACGGCGAGGAGCCCCAAATCGATCAGCAAAACCGCGCCAATCCCCCACTGAATCAACCGTTTCTTCCGTATCACCAACCCAGTATCTCCCTCAAATCAGCAGCAAGTACGAGCGCATGCCGCATAACATCAGATGGCCGAGTAGCGAGCCTGCAGCGATAGCAGCACCGGATCCATCTCCGCGGCGCGCGCCGCACGCGTTTCATTCAAAACCTCGATCTGCGAAAACTCGGTGGAACTTTCGAGCGCCTTCAGAAACTTGAGCTTGACGTCATCGTTGAGTGCGCCAATCGTGAGGCGCAGCTCCAAATGACCTTGCGCCAAGGTCGGCTGGATCGTAATCACGCGCACGCCCTCGGGTAAATTATGCTCCAGGTCCATGAAGATTTTTGTCCACGGAAACGCGCGCTCGGCGATCAAGCTGTTGAGAAATGCAGCGCGATCGCGGCGCTGCACATTATCGGGCATATTGAAAAATGCCTCGAGATCGGATCTCTCGGCACGCAGCCGATCCATGTCGCCCTGCAATTGCGCCTGCTCGGTGCGGGATACATTGTTCGAACGCCATACGCTGTATCCATGCCACGCGAGAACGACCATGGCAATCAATCCGATGCTGCCCACCGTGGTAGCGCCCACGGCGATACGGCGGTTACTTTCGATCGAGGCGGTTGCTAAGTTGAGCCGAACTTTCATACCAAACCTTCCAGTCTCTTTTTTACGCCCCGCGATTCAGCGCCCACCCCACCATGGCGTCCAAATCGTGCTGCACTAAAGGCTGCAAGTCGCTGCTGACGAGTCCCGCCGGCGCGGCCGCAAGCAGTGTGCCCACCGGGCAATGCAATTCGCGTTCCAGCGGACCCTGAAATTCTTCGATGCGCGAGCTGAGGCCCGCCAGCTTGACCAGAGCGATGCCCTCGCTCCAGGAATCTTCATAATAGGCGGTCAGCGGGTAAATCTCGTCGAGCAGCATTTGCGGCGTCACGGCGTCCTGCTGCGCAGGCAGTTCCAGGCACCGGTAACCGCACAGAATGCCCTCGCGAACAATGGCCGTGGTCAGCGTCTTGCCGGAAACGCGCGCCAGCAGCGCCGGGTGACGATCGTCGAGCAGTGGCAAGGCCGCCAGCGTGGAGCTCATCACCACGCCCGGAGCCATTCCTTCCGCCTCAAGCAATTGCTCGTATTCGCGTACGATGCGTAGGCGCGCGAGTCCCGTAACAATGTCGACGCCTTCTTCGCGTGGCGCCTGCCGCATGAAGGAGATCAGCGTTTCCTCGGCCTCAAACGGCACGCTTTTTTTCAGCCGCCAGCGAAGCAGCGGCAGCGCCTCCGAAGCAGAGCGCGGGAATACGTCGAAATGCAGCACGAAAACCCTGATCACGGCATCGGGGACCAGCAGCGCGGCATCCTGCTTTCTGGCCTGCAATCGCGAAAACACCTTGTTCACCGCGTTGCGAACCGCCGCCGGATCGAGCAAATTTGTTTCCACCGCCGTGGCCCCGATTGCGCCCGGAGGGAGCGGTTCTACGGCGAAAGCTTCGATGGACGCCCCGGACCTGTTCCAGCGCGCGGCGGCCACATACTCCTCCGAGATCTCGCAAACCACGGCGGGGTGCGGCATGGCGTCAAGCCACTGCGCCGCGCGGCGAATAATCGCGTTGCGGTAAATTCCCTGGCGGATTCCGTCAGCGGTGCTCATGCTTTATTCGATGAACGTCACCTTGTTGATTTCTCGCAGCGTGGTAATGCCCTGCCGTACTTTCGCCAAGCCCGAGTCCCGCAAAAACGTCATGCCGCTCTCGCGCGCTACCCGCTTGATTTCCGACGTGGGCCGCCGGTTCACGATCATTTCACGAATCTGATCGGAAAGGTCCAGCAGCTCGGTAATTGCCGAACGTCCGTGGAAGCCGGTCCCCGAGCACTCCAGGCATCCAGCGCCCTCGGTAAACGAAACCTCGCTCCAGACATCGGGATCGAGTCCCGACGCCTGCAAAATGTCCGCCGGATACCGCACTAGTTTTTTACAGTGGTCGCACACCACGCGCACCAGACGCTGCGCCACGATGCAATTCAAAGCCGAGACGAAGTTGTATGGTTCGACGCCCATGTTGATGAAGCGCCCGATCACGTCGGTGACATTATTGGCGTGCACCGTGGTAAAAACCAGATGCCCGGTAAGCGCGGATTGAATGGCGATCTGCGCTGTTTCTTCATCGCGAATTTCGCCCACCATAATCTTGTCGGGGTCGTGCCGCAGGATGGAGCGCAGCCCGCGCGCGAACGTCAGCCCCTTCTTCTCATTCACCGGAATCTGCGTGATGCCCCGAACCTGGTATTCCACCGGATCTTCAATGGTAATGATCTTGTCTTCGTCCGACTTGATCTCGTTAATGGCGGCATAAAGCGTCGTGGTCTTTCCCGAGCCGGTGGGGCCCGTTACCAGGACCAGTCCGTAGGGCTCCCTTATGTAGCGCCGTATTTTGCGCAACTCCTCTTCGGAAAATCCCACCACTTCCAGGCTCAGGTTGTGGAATTTCTCCGAGAGCGTTTCCTTGTCCAGGACGCGCAGCACCGCATCTTCGCCGTGAATCGACGGCATGATCGAGACGCGGAAGTCCACAAAGCGCCCCTTGTAGCGCACCCGGAACCGCCCATCTTGGGGCACGCGGCGTTCCGCGATGTCCAGTTCGCTCATCACCTTTATGCGCGAGAGGATGGTCGAGTGCCACTCCTTGGAAATGGGTGGCATGGCATGTACCAGGACTCCGTCGATGCGGTACTTCACCACCACCTCGGTGTCCCGAGCCTCGATGTGAATATCGCTTGCGCGACGCTCGAGTGCCGTGAAAATAACGGTATCCACCAGCCGGACCACCGGACTGACGGCGCTGTCGCGCGTGAGCCGCTCCGCGAACAGGCTTTCCTCGGCTTCGTCTTCGTCCTGCACCACCTGCAGCGTAAAGGCCTCGGTGGCTTGTTCCAGCACGCGCTGCGATTGCTCGGTGCGCTTCAGCAAGTCGCTGATCTGCGCCGGCGTGGCCACCTTGATGACCAGCTTTTTCCCCAGCAGCAGCGGCAATTCATCGCTGAGCAGCACCTGGCTGGGATCGGCCACGGCGATCTGTAGTTGGTTGTCGCGTGATTCCAGCGGCACGAAATTGAAGCGGAACATCAGCTCCGCCGGAATCGTTCGGAAAAGCTCGGGATCGATGCGCGCCTCGTTCAGATCCACAAAAGGGCAGCGGTAGCGATCCGCGATCTGGCGGCTGCGGTCGCGCTCCTGCTGCGCGTCCTGCGCGATGCTGGGGGAGGCCGGATTATAATTGGTAGTGGCCATGGAAAAATGCCTCGCGACTAGCCGGGCTGAGCGCCAACGGAGAAGGAAAAAATGGGCAAGTACAGCGAAATCAAAATGAAGCCTATCACAATGGCCATGAAGACCAAAATTGCGGGCTCCACTACCGCTATCATGGTCGCTAACCGCTGATTGGTTTCTTCTTCGTAAAATTCCGCAACGCTTCCCAGCATCGGGGAAAGCGCTCCGCTAGCCTCGCCTACTTCGATCATTTCGTTTCCAAGCTCGGGCATGATGCCGCTGCTGGCCAGCGCCGTGTGCAGCGATTGTCCTTCGCGTACCAGTTCGGCGGCCCGCGCAATACTGCTCGATACCAGGCGGCTTTGCACCGAATCCGCGGCCGTCGAGAGCGCCGACACTAACGGCGTCCCTCCGCCCAGAAGCGTCGATAACGTCCGGCAGAACTGCGCCACCTGAAACTTGATCCAGGTGTCCCCCAGGATCGGAATCTTGAGCTTCAGCCGGTCAACGGCCAGGCCACCACCCTCGGTGCGCGACCAGATCAATAACGCTATTATTCCGGCCACCAGCAACCCCACCGCCGCGCCGAAATAGCCCCGGTAGCTCACCGTTAGCGTCAGCAAGAGCCGGGTAACCAGCGGCAACTCCACGCTCATGTCCGAATATAGCTTGGCGAACTGCGGCACGACGTAGGTCACCAGGTACGTTACAATCGCGGCCGCGACCGTAACTAAAATGACCGGATAGATCAGCGTCGCTATAAGTTTTTTCCTTACTCCTGTCGCCACCCGCTGATAAGCGATGTAATAATCCAGAACTCCCGTCAGGTTGCCGCTCTTTTCCCCGGCCAGCACCGCCGTAACATAGACCTTCGGGAAGCTTCCCTGCCGCTCCAGCGCCTCGGAAAGTGACGCGCCCTCGCGCACCCGGCCGCGCACATCCTCGAGCAGAGGCCGCAGCCGCGGTGTAGCGGCGCGTTCCGCGAGCAGGTCCAACGCCTTCAAAATCGGCAGCCCGGCCTTGATAAGCGTGTTGAATTGCTGATTAAAAATCAGGAAGTCGGCGCTTTTGACCACACGCTCACGCGGCCGGCCCATCGTCGGGCCCAATAGCCCGCCGCGAGCGCGCACAGAATAAACGTATAACCCCCGGTCGGAGAGCTTCTGCCGGACCTCGCCGACCGATTGAGCCGCTTCCACGTGAGAAAAAACACGGCCTGTCGGGTCAGCTACTTTACAAATAAATTCGGCCATGTTTCACCAGTCTACCCCAAGCGCGAGGACACGAAAACCAGGCATTCCCGGCCATATGCTCAGATGAGTATGGCCTGCGGGCAGTTGTTTCTGATTACGCCAATGTAAAATTGGCTCCATCTGTGTCAGCGCGATGCTGCGGCAGCGGACGCCATGCCTGGTTCCACCCCCGCCCCAGCGGCCTTTCCTGTCGCCGTGCCGGAGCATTTATCCAACTGTTCCTGGGCATGCGGGAATCCCGGCTCGAGCGATAGCGCGCGCGCGAATTTCTTACGCGCCTCATCACAGTTGTTTTCCTGTTTGAGCGTGACCCCCAGCGCAAAAAGAAACGTGGGCTCTTCCGGGCGCCGTGCCAGCGCTTTGCGCATGTTCTCTTCGGCCAAAACGAGCCGATTCGTCTTGATATCAATCAGGCCCAGTTGCAAATACGTTTCCGGGATATCCGGATTGAGTTGTACGGTGCGTTCGAGATACGTCTCCGACATCGGAAGCAGGCCGACTTCGTAGCAAATGCGTCCCAGGTTGTAGTTCGCCAGCCAGTTATTCGGTTGCTCTTTCAACACCTGTTGCAGCATCGGAAATGCCTGGGCGTAATCCCCCCGCCGGCCCAACTCAATTGCATAATTAACTCGCACGAACACATCGTTCGGCGCCACCTTGTAGGCGTGTTCAAACAGAGAATATTGATCCCTCCAATAGCTCGCTGCATTGGCCGTTCCATATGCCAATAATCCCGCTAGAACCACCGTGGTCAAGAGCAGGCGCCGCGGGTAGCCGAAAACCGGGGCACCGTGCGCCAATTTCTCCAGCGCCAGCGCCAATATCAGCGAAGCCCCAAAGCTGGGCAGGTAGAAATACCGGTCGTGCACCAGGTCACCCTGCGGCAGCACGGCAATATCGAGAACGGGCAGCAGCGGCGCAATCATCCAAATTGCGCCAAAGACTACCTCCCGCTGGCCAAGCTTGTTCCGAAAAAGCCACAACAAGGCGCAGAGTAATACCAACCCCAATATCGGCCCGCCAACATGCAGAAAATTGAACGCCGGCCAGGTGCTCAGGCTGTAAGCCTCGGAAGTCTGCACGGGCAGCAGCCAATGCCGCAGATAGAAGAAAGCTACGGACGGGGCCGTGAACAAAACCGTTCGCAACGGCACGCTCACCTGCGGATGCGAGAAGCCATGCAAAACTCGCAGGCGTACCGCGAGATAAGCCGCCGTTACCGGCGCATAAAGCATCGCCAGCCCAGCGGCTTTGCGCATGCGATTCCAAATCGACTCAGGCGCGTCTTCTTCCGTCCTACTGCCGTAAATCCAGGCGTGCGCAAACACTACCGCGGGCAGCACGATAGCCGTTTCCTTGGAGAGCAGCCCACCGGCAAACAACAGTGCGGATATCGTCATCCATAGCGCACGCCGCCCGTCACGGGATTTCAGATACGCCAAGAAGGACGCGAAAAAAAACGCCGACCACAAAGATTCTGTCGTACCCGAAACCCACGCCACGACCTCGTGCTTCATCGGGTGGATGGCGAATGTCAACGCCGTCAGAGCGGCCACCAGTGGCCGCCCCGTGAGACGCCGCGCGACACCATACGCCAGCACTGTTACCAGGATGTGCAACAGCACCGCGGTTGCGTGCCAGCCCATGGGGCGCAGGCCGAACACCGCATCATTCACCCGAAACCATAGGAAATTAAATGGCCGGTAGTAATTGGCGGCTGCGAATCTGAACAGATCCTGCCACTCGCCGCCCTGGAAATACCGGGGCACGAATCGCCACGAGTGCACCATGGTGTTTCGGAGGATTTGGGTCTGATCGTCGTATACGAACTCAAAGCGAAGCGTGGCGGCGTATACCAGGGCCGTCAAGCACAGAACGGTCCCGAGCATCACCCGTTCGCTGGGTAAGGGACTCCTTACACCGGCGACGAAACCGGGCGCTTTTTTTCTAACAGAGTTCATAGAAACGCTGATTCAATCCGGACCCAGCCAGGCATGTGCCGAATCCTCTCAACGAGTCTAGCATCGCCGTTTCTTCCGGTTGCCCTGCGTTTGCGCGTTTGCGCACAACGAGTAACCCGCACGTCGCGCTGTCGCTAACATTCTGCTTACTTTAGTGCCGTTTGAGTGCCTTCACGGAGCTGCGCGCAGATCCTTGGATTCATCGACGATGGCTACCCCGGGAGGCGGTTCGAAGCGAAAAAGAGAATCGGCAAGAGGCGGGTTCTCGATCCAGTTGCCAAAGCGATAGTCGATCTCGATTCCGCCTGGCTCGATCACGCGCACGTCGGCAAGCTCGCCCGTCGAGGGATTCACTTCCAGCAGTACCCGGTCGAACGGCTGCCCCGGGGTGGTCAGGATGGCGTCGGGATCGTCCTGCTTGGCTGCGAGCTTGGAAGCGGACTTTTCGCCACGCGGCAGGCACCGCAAAACCACGTCGCCCACGGTACCCGGAGTGGCATTGGTTAAATCGATGCGGCTGCAGAGTTCGGAAAGTTTGGCCTTGCCGGTGAGCAGCGCCAGCGGCGTGCGCCAGTCCGCGCTTTCCTTTATTGGTGCGCGCGTTACGGTGCGGTCAGCGGGCACGAAAAACCATACCGTTTTGCCGTCGGAGATAAACAGTTGCTGAGCGGGAGCCTCGTACTCCCAGCGCATCCGGCCGGGCCGGCTGAAATACACGGTGCCAGACTGAACTTGAGGTCCTTCGCGCCCGTCGCTATAGCGCTGCAGAAAAATCGCCTTCAGGGTTTTGATGTTGCGGTAGTGAGCCTCTAGTGCGTGCACCGCCGTCGCGGCCTGGGGCTCTGTCGTCGCCAACGCCGGAGTCGCCGCCCGTCCCGCAACGACAATCAGGAGCACGCCCAGCCATGCTTTGCAACGCACCCCAATAGTTTAGCAAACGCGGCGGCGCTGCACGACCACATCACCGAACCGCCGCCGGAGAATTTTGCCCGCCCTTATTGGATTGCGGAGTCGGTCGAAGTGGCCGTGGTGGTGGTATTAAATCGTATGATGGCGGTCTGGTCCGAATAGAAACGCCGGTCGCCGCTCGTTCCCGGGATCGACGGGTCCGCATTCAAGGAATAATCGGTTACGTTCCCACTGGCATCGGTGTTGACCACCGTGTACGTGTATTGATAGCCGGACTTGGTCCCGCCGCTCAACACCGAGTCAATTAAGCCGGCTTGCGTCGCATCGGGAATGGTGGGGTTTCCGCCCAGCGCTGGCAGGCTGGGGGAAAATCCGATGCCATACGTGGTGCTGTAAACAACCTCGCCTGTCGAAATCGTTCGTAGGTTCGCAGCGGCCGAGGTTTCATTGGCACGCATTTTCGAGCGAATAAAGTTCGGAATCGCTATCGCCGCAATCACCAGGATAACTGCCACCACGATGAGCAACTCGATGAGCGAGAATCCGTTTGGCGCGAGCTGGACTTTTGAATTTTGCCGCGTTGTGGTTTGCCGCATTTTGGCCTCAACCGTCCTTGCCTTTAAATGTGCCCGTCGACACGGGTCTGGTCGCGAGGGGAGGGGGCTAATTCGCCTCCTCCCACTCTTCTTCCGGCCAGATATCAGCTGCGAGATTCGTGCTAGCTAATGGGCGTACTGCTAACCGTCGCCGTCCCCGTCGCATCCCCGCGGATGACGGCAGACTGATCTGTGAAAAAGCCGCGCTGGCCCGTAGTGCCAAGGGTCACGGGTGATGCCGTAATTGTATAGGCTAGAACATTGCCGTTCGCATCGGATGCTCCTGCTGTGTAACTAAATGAGTAACCACTCTTGGTTCCGGTAACTAGAACGGAGTCAATCAGGTCCGCGGTGGCCGACGTGGCTGTGGCGGCCGGTCCCAGGTTCGACAAAAGTGCCGGGTATCCGCCGTAGCTCGTCGAATAGGAAACGCTGGCGGTGTTCAAAGTGCGCAAGGACCCCACGGCTGACGATTCGTTGGCAGCCATCTTGGAGCGCAACAGGTTGGGTATCGCAATCGCCGCAATGATCAATATGATGGCGACGACGATCAGCAATTCGATAAGTGAAAATCCCTTTTCTTTATTCCGCATGGTTTCTCCCAGATTTCGTGTTTGAACGACAGCGCTCAAGATGCAAACTCGATGCCATCGATGGCGCAGCGGCGTTGCCTACCAAGGCACAAGCCTCCATACCCATGTATCTAAGGTGGTTAGAGCCGCATGAAGCGCGAGAAAAATGGCTGTGGCTCTGTACTGGTGACAACGCGTTTACAAATGGCGCCACAATTTGTCATTGGCGGCGGCACAAAGTGTCGCGATGCCACATCACGCGCAATCTTGTGTCCCTCGCGCCAACCCTCCACAATTTAACTGAATAGGCAACTCCGGTCGCGGGAAGCCGGGCGGCCCATTGCACACTCAAAGACTTCTTTCTAAACTGGATTTGTTCGTGGTCGTGCGGTCGAAAACCTCGGAGGCTTATTCTTTGCGGGAACACTTGAAGCGCCTTTCTTCTTCGCCAGCAATTCCTGTTTGCGTGGCGTTTCTCGTGCGAGCGATGATCCTCCATCATATCTTCCGCACTTCGCTTGAGAATGCCGTGCGGGATTTTCCCTTTGGCGCCGAAGTAGGATACGTCGCCGCCTCGATCGCCCGCGGTGAGGGATTTAGCGCGCCGCTGCGATTCTTTCACACGGGGCCGACTGCCTGGTTTACTCCCATCTATCCGTACCTCCTGGCCAGCATCTTCAAAGTTTATGGCGTCTTCAGCTACGAATCGGGACTCCTCATACGTTTGCTGGACTCGGCATTTTCCGCATTTACCTGCTGGCCGATTTACGCCATCGGCAAAAAGGCGTTCGGCAAAAATACCGGCTTGGCGGCCGCATGGCTCTGGGTGGCGCTTCCCACCGCGGTTTTTTTCCCGGTGATCTGGGTGTGGGACACGGCGCTGGCCGGCTTGTGGATGGCGCTTCTCGTGGCCATGACGCTCAACGTGCGCGATTCCTCCCGCCTGCGCGACTGGATCGCGTACGGGGCTTTGTGGGCCGTGGGCGCGGAAATCAATCCCTCCGTACTCTCCGTCCTGCCGTTTCTGGCGCTCTGGGCTCTCTGGCCCCGGAAACAGCATTTCGCTCGCGCCGCCCAGCTTGCTGTAGCCGCCTCGCTAATCTTCCTCGCGGGCATCGCGCCCTGGGCGGTTCGAAATTATGTCGTGTTCCACAAGTTCATCCCCTTGCGTTCGAACTTTGGGTTGGAGTTCTGGCTGGGTAACAATATCGGCGTGCCGGACGGGTGGTCACCCTCCTTACACCCCAATGACGACATCATGGAAGGCGCCAAGTATGCCCTCATGACGGAAATCCCTTACATGGCTGAAAAGCAGCGCGAGGGGCTCCGGTATATGCGTACCCACCCCGCCGACGTCGCGCGTTTCACCTTTCACCGCTTCGAAAATAACTGGCTCGGGCTGTGGGATTCACCCGCCGACGTCTGGGGCCATGCGCCGTTCTATCTGAAGGCGGTCATCATTGGAAATTGTCTCTTTTCTTTGCTGTCTCTCCTGGGCGCGCTTTTTGCCTTTCGTTCCCAAAATAATGCGGCGACCATGTTTGCCTCGGTAATGCTCGTGTTTCCGCTGGTTTTTTATTTTACCCATACTTCCCTGCGCTATCGCTTTCCGATGGATCCAATCATGGACGTGCTGGCTGTGTACGCCGTCGCCTATCCTCTATCCCGCTGGTCAGAGTCCTGCGCACGGACAATTCGCCCCAGCATGGCTGCCCGCGGACAGGAACATCCCCAAGCCGAATAAATTAGCGACGGTCTTCTTGGCGCCTTACCTGGTGTGGTGCGGCGCGGCCGCTCCGGCCCCTTCTTGCTCAGGTGATATTGTATTTTTTGGCGTAATGGCGGAAGGAACGATACGTCATCTTCAACAACTCAGCCGCATGCGTCCCCACGCCGTCCGAGGCCTCTAGCGCGGCAAGAATGTAGGCCCGCTCGGTCTGCTGAATGTGTTGCTCCAGATCGACGCCTCCCTCTCCAATGATCGGTTTTCCGTTTTTCGGAGCATCCGCTCCGGCCGGGCCGGCGCTGGCGTAGCGAATTTTCTCCGGCAGCACCGCAAAAGAAATTAGGCGCCCGCTTTCGAGCGCCACGGAACGCTCCATCGTGTTTTCGAGCTCCCGCACATTTCCCGGCCAGTCGTACGCTTCCAGTTGCGCCATGGCCGCCGGTTCGATCCCCTCGATCGGCTTGTCCATGAGTTTGCGGAAACGGTCGAGAAACGCGCGCACCAGCAGCGGAATGTCCTCGCGGCGCTCGCGCAGCGGAGGNNATGGGAATGACGTTGAGGCGGTAAAAAAGGTCCTCCCGAAATTCATTGGCGGTGATCGCCTTCTCGAGGTCGCGATTGGTGGCGGTGATGATGCGCACGTCCACGTCGGTTTCATCCGTGCTTCCCAGGGGCCGGATTTTGCCCTCCTGAAGCACCCGGTACAACTTCACCTGCATGGTGGAGCTCATGTTACCGATCTCGTCCAAAAACAGCG
>PLJR01000252.1 GCA_003140295.1 Acidobacteriota bacterium | reverse complement strand
CGCGAATATTATGCGGAAACTGGACTGCCATTCGGTGAGCGAAGTCGTTCGTTACGCGATTCGTAATAACATCATCGAAGCATAAGAGAGACCGTAAAAGATTTCGACGCGGCGTGCACGCCGGGTTCTCTCTACAGAGATTGATTTCCTTGAAAATGGTGCCATGTCGCGGGCCAGGAAAAGCGCTGGGCCCTCGGCAGCAGGGAGGAAACGATGTCCGACTGCCCGGTCTTGATAGCCTCATCGGATCTGGAGAATCGCCAAGGCCTCCGCGATATGTTCGTTACCTTGGGACTTGACCCTATGTGCTCCGCCTCAGTCGAGGAAACTCGGGAGACCCTGGCCAGCACTCCGATTTCCATAATTTTTTGCGAACGGCGGCTCAGCGACGGCGGGTTCCGCGAAGTGCTGGGCCTGGCCAAAAAAGCGAGCCCACAGATTTGCGTCGTAGTCACCACGAGGATGCAAACCCGGGAAGAATACCTGGAAGCCATCCGCCTGGGCGCGTTTGAAGTGATCCCCTTTCCTTGCCAACCTACTGATGTGGACTGGGTAGTGATTCGAGCGATGCGCCATTGCAGACAAAAGCGAGCATTGGCTATGTCCGCTTAGCGTTGCGCTCCTAGGGCAGCCCGCGTTGTTTCCAACNNCTTGCCAATACTCATGACCGCGCTCAAAGACAAAATCCAAAATGCCCTGGACGAAAGCCGCATGCTGGTGCTGGGCGCCGAAATCCTGATCGGATTCGAATTTGCCGCCACCTTTCAGGAGGGGTTCCGCGGCCTGTCGGTACGCTCGCAAGACCTGAATGCCATTGCACTCGGTCTGATGCTTATAACATTAGTGCTGCTTATTTCGCCCGCTGCCTACCATCAGATTGTCGAAAAAGGCGCGGATTCCGATCCGCTGCATCGGTTCGCGACAAATGCAATGGAGATCGCGCTACTCCCTTTCGCAGTGGCGCTGGGGGCTAATTTCTACATTCCAGCCGAAAAAATCAACGGCGCTCGGACGGGCGAAATTTTTGGCTTGGCGTTTACTTTTCTCGCCGGTATTTTTTGGTACGGCCCCGTATTTCTGCGAAACAAGGTTTTCCTGCGAAACAAGCAGCCAGGCGGACCCGAACGGCGGGATTCCGTACACATTCCCGAGGAAACGCGAACTGCGCCATCTCCAACACCGTCGCAAGACTCGCCCGGCTCGGCCGGTGCGCCCACGCCGGTCCATGACAAAATCCGCCAGGTGCTTACCGAGGCACGCGTCATTATTCCCGGCAATCAGGCTCTTCTGGGCTTTCAGTTCGCCGTGATCCTTCAGCGCGGCTTCACAGAGCTGCCGCGCTGGGTGCAGTGGGTTCATCTCGGTAGTCTTTCACTTCTTGCGGTCAGTACCGTGCTCCTGCTCACTCCGGCGGCCTACCATCGCATCGTCGAGCACGGAGAAGAAACCGAAGGGTTTTGTCGCATCGCCAATGTTTTAGTGGTTAGTTCCATGCCTCCGCTGGCAGTCGGAGTCTGTGGAGACTTCTTCGTCGTGATTTTCAAAATGAGCGGCTCGGTGAGCGGTGCGCTGCTCGCGTCCGCACTGATGCTCTGCGTATTCACCGGTCTATGGTTCGGATACACGTATTTTCGCAGGATGCATCCTGCTGGGCCTGCGCTGCGTCCCGGGGAAACAAATGGCTAACCGCTCGGAGGGGCAATGAACATCCGCCAAGCTACGCGGAGTTATGAACGATGGCTGCGAGGCTGTACCCGCGTCATCGAATCCGAGCTGCGCTCGAAGCACGAGCAAATGAGAGAGGATTTGCTTCTGTTCTTTCGCGGAACCTTTTATCGCTGGGCCCAAGTTTGGCCCGAGCAATGCCGCGATCTGTCCCGAGCTCCCAAAATTCTGGCCGTCGGGGACCTGCATGTAGGGAGTTTTGGCACTTGGCGCGATTTGGAGGGGAGACTTGCTTGGGGCGTCGATGATTTTGACGATTCGTACCCTCTTCCCTACACCAACGATTTGGTTCGCCTCGCGGCCAGCGTAAAAATTCTCATCGACAGCGAAAAGCTCACGATTAAATTGAAGGATGGGTGTAACGCGATTCTGGAGGGATACGAACAAACACTTAAGAATGGCGGATGCCCGATTGTGTTGGCGGAGCACGAAACCAATCTGCAAAAATTAGGAATCGAGGCCTTTAAGCCTCCCGAGGATTTTTGGGAGAAACTTGATGAGCTTCCAACCGTACGTCAGGGCTTACCCGCCGACTGCAATCGCGCGCTCAGAGAGATGCTTCCCGACCGGAAATTGAAATACAAAGTGGTTCACAGGGAGGCGGGCATGGGCAGCCTGGGCCAGGAACGCTTCGTGGCCCTGGCGTGGTGGCAAGGCGGGTTCATCGCACGGGAGGCCAAAGCTACGACGCCATCTTCGTGCGCCTGGCTCCACGGCCACCTGGGCCACCAGCAATCGTATTACGAACGGATCATGGATTCGGCATTGCGCTCGCATGATGCGTACCAGAAGGTCGTGGGGCGCTGGATTGTCCGCCGTCTTTCCCCCGAGTCGAATCCGATTGAGCTTTCCGACCTCCCCGCCAAACGCGAGGAGGATACGCTGCTTCACGCCATGGGTTCGGAGGCGGCTAATGTACATTTAGGGAGCCATGCTCAGTTTAAGAACGTGCTGAAAGACCTGCGCCGACGAAAAGCCAACTGGTTGCGCACAGCCGCTAAAGACATGGCCAAATGCGTCGAGCGCGATTGGAAAGATTATAAGCGGGGATGAAATTAAACTTCGGGGACGGAGACTTGTGCAAGCCCGCAGCGGCCGCTGAGTTTTTAAGGCCGCCGCGGGTTGCCCAACTGATCAGCGTTTAAAAGCGGATTGTGGGACCGAACGTTATCTTCAGATTGTTGCGCGCGCCATTGGCCCAGTAGATTTCATCTCCCACGTCCAGGCGCAGGCCGATAGGCCCGAGGAAAAATTCGGCGCCGGCCCCCGGATAAAACGCCGGGTGCGTATTCGAGATGCTCAGATTATCTACCGAACTTGCAAATGTCGAGAATCCGGGGGCGCGTTTATCGAACATGAAATCGTCAAAGCCCCCTTTTACGGTAACGAACAACTTCACCGGACCGCCCATCTGTACCTTCGGCCCGAAGAGCCCGTGCAGCACTCGAAAATCAGAACGTTGCACTACCGTGGTGGTCGTGAATCCGGTGCCTGGCACGGTGAAAGTTTGATTGAAGGACTGCGTGAAATCGTAGCCCATTTCAGCTTCCACCTGGAAATATTTGGAGGCGTTTACCGATAGCCGCCCGCCGACACCCCCGAAATTCGTATTCGTCTGGTGCGCCCTGAAATATTCCGCAAAAGCGCCGAACTCGGCATGATTCAAGTCCTGCGCACGCACCAGAGGAGCCGCAGCAAAGCCACTACCTACAAGGATAGCGATCATCGCGATTCTTTTCATTGTTTCCTCTCTTTTGTGCACAGTAGATTCCCACCCACCCATTTGTGGTGGTTTTCAAGCGGGCTCCGCGTCCCTGCTGAAAACCTGACATTTTTCTTACCTTAGGGGTTTGGTTAATTCCGTACTATCGGGATTTAACCTGAAATTTCGCCGCTGATTGTTGTAGGAACCTTGGACACCGTGGTGGGGCTTGCGTTCGTTAGATTCCGCCTGGCAGATTCTCGTTGCCGGCAAATTACTCCGTGTTGGGGGCGTCTTCGCCCAGCGCCGTGGAAAGATCGATCTGGTGCTCTTGCTCCTGCACGAGGATGTCGCGAATGTGCTCCGCCATGGCGAATTCGCCCAGCGCTTCGCATTGGCGAACTCGGTCGCGATATCCGCGCACCGTCTCATTCTCCTGCGTGAGATCGATACGCAGCATTTCGCGCGCGTCTTCGGAAGCCTTTACTTCCCTCGGATTAACAGTGGGCATGCCGCCCAGATAATCGATTTGCTTGGCAATGATTAGGGCGTGCTGCAGTTCCTCCTGCGCGTGCTTTTCAAGTTCTCCCGCAATGTTCATATACTCGGCGCCCTTCAGCACTTGCGAATACACGACGTACGAGATAATGGCTTGATATTCGCGCGCCAGGTCTTGATTCAAGAGCTCGATTAACTTTTCACGAGATAAAGGCCGCGCGTCTGAACCGGTCTGCGGTGTGGCATCTGCCGTCGCCATGATCATGCCTCCTCAATACCTTCTGAACCCTTCTGAACAAAGACAAGGCGCCTCTTGCGGAGGCGCCTCGCCCCTAACCACCTACGCGTATTTTCACCCGTTACGTTCTCCTCGCGTCAGATGCTGCTCACCTGCGAGCCGCACGACTCTGCGCGGCATCTTCTTCTTTTAGCGATCGTACGAATTCATCCGCCTGGCTTTCCGCGGCATCCCGCGCCAAACCGTAGCGCTCTTGAATCTTCCCGACCAACTGCTGCCGACGTCCGTCGATAACATCGAGGTCGTCGTCGGTCATCTTGCCCCATTTTTCTTTAGCTTGTCCCTTGTACTGTTTCCACTTGCCTGCAACTTGATCCCAGTTCATGACGTCGCCTCCAGTCAATTATTGAGCGGGCTCCAAGTAGACCCCGCACCCGATTCTTTATGCTTGCGTCTCTGGGCTAGGCAGATCGCGTCCGCGCGAGCTCCTTATGGATCCGCTTCTATGAAAACCCCTTGGGATGGCGGGGCAAATACGAATTTATCCCGGTGGGGGCTGGTAAAACCATGTATGCACTGAAACGGAAAATTCCAGGACTATGCGTCAATGATCTTATTGCGAATAGCATAGCGCACGACTTCGCTTACCGAATGGCAGTCAAGTTTTCTCATGATATTGGCGCGGTGCGTTTCCGCCGTCTTGACGCTCAGGCCCAGCGCCACCGCAATCTCCTTGCTGCTTTTTCCTTCTGCCAACAATTGCACGATTTCGCGCTGCCGCGGTGTCAGGCGGTCGCGCGCTGACTCACTTTCGGCCGGACGTGGATCGCCTTTGAGATAGCCGTCCAAAATCATCTGCGTCACTCGGGATGTAAAAAATGTCTTGTTCATGCGCAGGGCCTCAACGGCGGAGACCAAATCGTGCCCCGCGTCGCTTTTGAGGATGTAACCGCGCGCACCCGTGTCCAAAACTTCACGTATCAGCGAATCCGATTCGTGCATGGTCAAGATGAGAATCTTTGTCTGGGGGCGCGATCTTAGGATTTGCCTGGCCGCTTCCAAGCCATTTAGCTGCGGCATCGAAACATCCAGCACCACGATATCGGGCCGCAACTCTCGAGCCATCTCCACCGCGCGGCGCCCGTCTCCAGCCTCCCC
>PLJR01000145.1 GCA_003140295.1 Acidobacteriota bacterium | reverse complement strand
GGAGGGTAATCATAGTCAGACGAAGCCAGAATAGCGTAGATTGCACGTGAAGGGCCCAGCCCAAGCTAATGACTACACGTGGTATGTTTTCAAGACTATGTTCGTTCCTGGGAATCGATGTACTGCTGCGATGCTCTTTCTGGGCGTTTTGCCAACGGGTTGTGCGAGTCGCGAGAAGCTGGCGGCGTCGATTCCAAGCGCGCCGGGGAAGATGCACGCGCAGTACACGATGCGCTACGTCGAGGTTGCGATCGGAACGGGGAAGGTCGCCGAACCGGGCAAGATGTTTTCGGTTCACTATACAGGCTGGCTTCTGGACGGCACGAAATTCGATTCTTCGCGGGACAAGGAGAAGCCGCTCTCCTTCGAACAGGGGAAACGCAGGATGATTCCCGGATGGGATGCCGGATTCGAAGGAATGCGTGTCGGCGGGAAACGGCGTTTGTTTATCCCCTATCAATTGGCATATGGAGAGAAGGGGCGGGGCAAGATCCCGCCCAAGGCGGAGTTGATTTTCGACGTCGAGTTGATGGACGTGCGAGATCCACCGGCAGCGACGGAGGCGGCGAAGTAGCTACACAGTTTCGCTGATTTGAAATTGCGGCTGGATGTCGGTGAAGTTCGGAATATCGGCCTGCAACTCCGCACCGTGAGCTGCCATGCCGTCCTGGAAATCGCTCACCGTTTCGAAATAGAGATTCCCGATGCACGCGAACACCGGTTCAGACCCGGGACCCAGGCCCGACAATCCTTGCTGGATTTCATAGCGCGTGATGCCGTGGCTCGCTAGCCGGTCCATCACCAGCGGGCGATGCTTCCGCTCATAATAGACCTGGTCAAATCGCTTACCAGGTCCATTGGGATAAAAAACGGAGACACAGATCATATTCTTTAAACCAGTTTCCCTTTGAGTAACGTATTTACCGCTGCGGGGTCCGCTTGGCCGCGGCTGGCCTTCATTACTTGACCGACCAGGAATGCGATCACCGTTTGCTTGCCGCCGCGATACTGCTCCACCTGCTTGGGATTCGCGGCGATCACTTCATCGACGATTTTTTCGAGCGCGCCGGTGTCACTGATCTGATGCAGGCCTTCGCGTTCGGCGATGACGTCGGCCGCGTCGCCCGACGACAACATCTTGGGAAGGATCTCTTTGGCGATTTTGCCGCTGATTTTTCCCTGCGCAATCAGCTTGATCAATCCACCGAGATTTTCCGCGCTTACTGGCGACTCGATAATCTCGGTGCCCTGCTCCTTCAGCAACGCCGCAAGATCGCCCATCACCCAATTCGCAGCCGCCCGCGCATCACCGGAAACGGCCGCGGTCTTTTCGAAATAGTCGCCGGTGACGCGCGTTGCCGTCAGGACATCGGCGTTGTATTCGGTCAACGCGTACTGTTCGATAAAGCGCTCGCGGCGCGCCGCAGGCAGCTCCGGCATGTCACTACGAATGCGAGCCATCCAGGATTCACTGACTCGCAGAGGAACCAAATCAGGTTCCGGGAAGTAGCGATAATCGTGCGCGAATTCCTTGGAGCGCATCGCCGCGGTGCGTCCAGCGGCCACATTCCACAAGCGCGTTTCCTGAATAATTTTGCCGCCGCCTTCCAGCACCCCGATGTGCCGCTCAATTTCAAACTCCAGCGCTTTCTGCAAGTAGCGGAAAGAATTCAGATTCTTAACTTCCACCTTGGTCCCAAACGCCTCAGTCCCCCGCGGCCGCACACTGACATTCGCATCGCACCGCAACGACCCTTCCTCCATGTTGCAATCGCTCACCTGCGCGTATTCGAGCACTTGCTTGAGCGTGGTGAGATAGGCATACGCTTCCGCAGGCGACCGCAGATCGGGTTCGGAAACAATTTCCGCCAGCGGCATGCCGCTGCGGTTGTAATCGATGTAGGTCTTGGTGCCGGATTCGGGAAACCCTTCGTGCATGCCCTTGGCCGCGTCTTCCTCCAGGTGCAGCCGCGTGATTCCGATCCGTTTGTGCGCACCCTCGCGTTCGATTTCGAGCCAGCCCCCCGTGGCCAGTGGCAGCTCGTACATCGAAATCTGATAGCCCTTGGGCAAATCCGGATAAAAGTAATTCTTGCGCGCGAAGCGCGAGCTTTCCTGGACTTTCAAATGGAGTGCCAGCGAGGCCCGCAGCGCCAGTTCCACCGCGCGCTTGTTCAACACGGGCAGCGCCCCCGGCAAACCCAGGCATACCGGGCAGGTATTCGAGTTTGGTGGATCGCCAAAACGCGTGGCGCATCCGCAAAAAATTTTGGTGGCCGTCTTTAGTTGCGTGTGGACCTCGAGCCCGATGACGGGCTCGTAGGCCGCCGCAACTTCAGCCGTAATGCGCGACGTCACGATGCGCGATGTAGCAGGTGCCGGTTTCGCCATGCAATCGCGATTATAGCATCCGGCTCCAAGCGCGGCGGTCTGGCGCGCTGTCGCGCTTCTGCACCGCCAAAGTAACCACGCACGGCGCCTCCGGTCCCCGAATAATGAATGAATAATTACAATCTCAGTCTACGTATCGCCGCCCAGGCGGAACCGCAAGCCCACATAAGCGCCCCGGTGCAACGCGGGATAGCCCAGCACGTCCTGATAACTCTGATTGAACAGGTTGTTCACTCTGCCAATGATGCTTACCCTGCTCGTAACACGAAAGCTCGCCGCCAGATCGAATCTCACATAGCCGGGATTGCTCGTCAGTCCCAGCGCCGGAAACAGGAAGTCGCTGTCCGCCCTTCGGCCGACGAATATGCCGGTAAGATTTCCATTGAAACGCCGGAGCGCGGTGTCGATCGCGATGCTTCCAGAATTTACCGGGCGCCGAAGCAACCGGTTGCCAGGCGCTTCGACGGGATCGAAGGCATTCGGCGACGCGAGCACGCGGCTGTCGTCGTACGAATAACTTCCGGTGAGCCCCAGCCATCGTCTCGCCCGTGCCGCCACCTTGAGATTCACGCCGCGCGCTCGCGCCAAATCCGTGTTGAAGAATGTGCCAAATCCAAAGGGACACCCGGCCGGGGGCGTCACCGGGCACGGCCCTCCCGGAAAGCACTCCGTGAAGCTGACGATATTGCGAAACTTGTTGAAAAAATAGTCGGCAGAGATGTTGACCTTGTCCCCGGCCATGCTTTGCTCGATTCCCGCATGAACCGTGCGGCTCTCTTCGGGCCGTAAGCTGGGATTCCCCGGATTGCATAAATCGGTCCCGAAAGATTGGTCGAGCGAGGGCTCCTTGATGCCCTGCCCATAAGCAAATCGCAGCCGCGTCGAATTCCAAAAGTCGCGGCCATAGCGCAGCACGTACGCAGCGCCGGCCCGCGGCGCGCCGCGCGTGCCGAAATTGGCGTTGTCTTCGGCGCGGAATCCGACGTTCAAAACCAGGCGGCCCGTCGCCTGCCAGCGGCCCTCGAGGAAGCCGGCCTGGTTATTGCGCCGTGCGTGCAACCCGCTGAGGTCGGCCAGAAACGCATTTTCTACCTCATATTGATAGCCCGCACTCACGGCGAAGTGCCGGTTCGTGTAGGTCGATTGCGCCTCAAACTCCGTGCGGTTGTACTGGTTTTTCGAGTTATACGGAAAGTCGCAATACGCCGATGCCACCGCTTGCGGCGACCGCTTGAACCCGCATTCGCCGAACGGATCGGGCGAAAGATAAAAGTCGCTCAGCAAATTTTGAAACAGTTGGTGCACGTCAGTCTCCGAAGCAAACACCCGGTGCTGCCAGTGCGTTCCCGTAGCGATGTCCCACGTCGCGCCGGCCATAAAATTGTGCAGGCCGTTGTGGGCGTCCAGATCGGGCGGCGTAAACAGCGTTTGCCCCGGTTCGCCCGCATCACTGGTGTTGTCGCGCACGGTAAGCCGCAGGGCGTTTCGTTCCGCGATCTGCAGCCCAAAATTGCCTGACAGCGTGCGGTTGAGGAAGCGGTCGTTCACCCCCTGACCGGCCGTGTCGAAATAGGCCGCCGCGGCGGAATAATCCAGTCGCCCCGCCATCCCGCTCACTTGCGCGAGTCCCCGCCCCGTTCCAAACGAGCCACCGTCGGACTCCAGCAGCAGCAGCGGCGTGCGCGTGGAACCGCGATGCGTGAGAATCTCGACCGTTCCGCTGACGGCATCCGATCCGGAAAGCGCGCTTTCCGCGCCGTGCACGATTTCCACCTTGTCCACATTGTCGAGCGTGAAGTTCGAGAAATCCACGGCGCCGCCAGGCAGGTTCGCGGGCACCCCGTCCACCAGCACCTTCGTAAAGTTGGAGTTCCCGCCGTCCAGGAAGAGCGACGTCACTCCACCCTCCGGCCCGGTTTGTCCCATGCTGAAACCAGGCACAGTTTCAAGCAGCGGCGCCAGCTCAATCGCTTGCCGGCGTTCGATTTCTTCATAGGTGATAATGTCGACAGGCTCGCTTGCCGCCTCCGTCTCGATGGGCTGCGCGGCGGCGCTCACGAGCACGCTCGCTGACAGCGGCTCGATCGCCAATTGCTCCTTTATTTCGCGCGTTTCTCCGCCTCGCACTTCCACCACTTGCTCGACGCGCTTGAAGGACGCCGCAGTGATCGTCACCCGGTAGCGGCCGGGCGCAACGCTCAACCGGAATCGCCCGTCGTTTCCCGAGAGAGCCTCACCGTGGCTTGCGGGTGTGGATATTCCTTGCGCAACAATATTCGCGCCCGATACTGCGCCACCTGTCGGATCGGTCAGCAGCCCTTCAATCGTAGCGGTTTCTTGCCCATACGCCCCGATTGCGAAACCAAAACAACACGCGAACGCCACCAAAGTAAACAGCGGCAAAAAAACCAAGCGGAGTTGCCAAAGGCGGGTGAATCGCTGCGCAATTCCCAACGTCTTTCGTCGCATCATAGTCCTCCTCTCCCGTCTCGCGCGGGAGGTGAAGGTTGTCCCATCGAAATTCGCCTGAGCGAATTCGCGGGCTGCAAACTCCGCCGGTCTCCTGGCTTGGCGGCCTCATACGCGCGGCCTTCCCATCCGGTTGGCCTGATACGACCCGGCCGGACAGTGGCTCGCGCGCAATTGGCGCCGCCTTACAGTCGCGCGGCGGC
>PLJR01000169.1 GCA_003140295.1 Acidobacteriota bacterium | reverse complement strand
AAATCGGTGATGCACGTGCACATAACGATCTTCTGGACGATCGTGCTCGGCATCATCGGATCGATCATCGGCGGCGGCGTCACCCACATGTTTTCGCGCCCGGCAAACGAACGATATCATCCCGCCGGCCTCATTTTGTCCACCCTGGGTGCGATCCTGGTTCTCTACATTTGCTATAAACTGAACATTCATTTTCCCACGCCTAACCTCGTATTCCGATAGGGCGGTCACGGTTCGGGCTGCCTGGAAGTCCCACGGATTATTCTCCGGTTCTTGATTGCTACTGTGAAGTGGAGATTGGCAATATGATTGAACGGGAAATGGAAGACCTTATCTGCGCCTACCCGGAGTAATTCTTCGATAGACCGCAGGCCATATCGAGCAGGTGCCCGATTGTGGTCAGGTCATTATCGAGGCCGTTGATTTCTTATTTCAGGGGGCGATGAGCAGGCGCTTACTTTTGCGAGGAGGTGATCGAGCAATGGCGGGCGGACTACAACACGGTTCGGCCGTGTAGCTCACTGGGGTATCACCTCAGAATCAGTCGGAGAGCGGAGTTCCTTACAACCTGTTAGCTGCGCTGAATCGCACTCTGTAAAGCGCGGGTTCACCTTCGGCTTCGTCTTGTTCTCGGGAATTGTTGTGGTGACGGTGCGGTGGGCTTTGAGGATTATTTTAACTGTCTTTTCCTGCGCCGGTGAAAAGACAATTCCCTGATCTTTATGTGGCCTTTAGTTCAGCGTTCGAAGTCAGTACCTCTTGCAGCTTGCCAAGCAAAGACTCCTTCGTAAAGGGCTTGGGAAGGAACACTAACTTGGAATCGACTAGGTCCGAATGTGAAAAGCCTGTATACCCGGACGTATAGACCGTCTTCATATCCGGTCTTATCGCGGCCAGCTTTTCGGCCAACGCTCGACCATTCATTCCTGGCATGACCATGTCGGTGAGTAGTAGATGAATACGACCTTTATAGGTTCGAGCAATCTCAATGGCCTTCTCCGGAAGCTCCGCTTCGAGCACGGTGTAGCCGCTGTCGGTCAGCAAACTAGCCGTTAGCTCCCGAACGGCTTCGGCATCCTCGACTAACAATACAGTTTCTGTGTTGCGCTGGGAGGGAGCCAAACTGGTATCGGGTTTCTCCGCGAGAACTCTTTGCCCCGTTACCGGCAGGTAAATTTTGAAGGTTGTACCATGCCCCAATTCGCTGTACACCCAGATATGACCGCCGCTTTGCCTGACAACTCCGTAGACGGTGGAGAGACCCAATCCCGTTCCTTTACC
Organism: Acidobacteriota bacterium; assembly: GCA_003140295.1. Taxonomy (GTDB): domain Bacteria; phylum Acidobacteriota; class Terriglobia; order Acidiferrales; family UBA7541; genus Palsa-189. The sequence continues at coordinate 16,355 of PLJR01000169.1, read as the reverse complement.
AATCTCCTTCGTGGTAAAGAATGGCTCGAAGATGCGGGCCTGCGTTTCCGCATCCATACCAATGCCGGTGTCGGAAATTGCCAAGTGGACGTATGATCCTGAGAGTTGAGGCGGGTGCCGCCGCGCATAGTCCTCATCCAACTGAACGTTCGCAGTTTCGATGGTCACGCGGCCGCCTTGGGGCATGGCATCCCGAGCATTTACAACCAGATTTATGATGACCTGCTCGATTTGCCCTTGATCTGCTTTTATATACGCCAACGCCGGATCGAGCGCAGTTTTCAAGTCGATATGCTCACCGATTAAACGCCGCAGCATCTTTTCTACATTAAGGACCACGCTGTTGAGATCGAGAACTTTTGACTCGAGCACTTGCTGACGGCTGAACGCCAGGAGTTGCCGGGTAAGGGAGGCCGCACTGTGCCCGGCCTTCTTGATTTGTTCACACTTCTTTTTCATGGGATCGGCTGGCGACATGCTTTCTTCAATGACACCGCTGTAGCCAATGATCACGCTAAGCAAATTATTGAAGTCATGGGCGATTCCGCCAGAAAGCTGGCCGATAGCTTCCATTTTTTGCGCTTGGCGAAGCTGTTTCTCCAGTAACTTCTGTTCGGTCGTGTCCCTCAGAATGGACATCATACATTTCTGCCCGGCAACTTCTATGATTTCAGAGGAGTCCAGGGCCGTGCGACGTTCCCCCGATTTGGTACAAAAAGTTATTTCGGTATTGCGCGCGGAACCTTGCTTTCTGAGCGTTCCCACAAGGTTGGCGCGGTCTTCGGGCCGGTCCCAAAACTTCAGCTCCGCGGAGGTGTGACCGATGACTTCCTCGCGCCGATATCCTGTGACGTGCAGGAAACTCTCGTTGACATCGATGTAGCGGCCTTCAGAAATCGTGCCGATGGCAATCGGTTCCGGATTCGCGTTGAAGGCCTTCCGAAATGTCTCCTCCGCCTTCTTGCGCTCCGTGATATCGATCAGGGTCTCCTCATTCCCTGCAGGTTCGTCATCCTTGCCCTCGACCAGGTTCGCGCTTCCGAGAAGCCACACCGGGCTCCCGTCTTTTCGCCGCAGGCAGTGTTCGTAATTGGTCAGGCTTTTCTCTTCCTTAAGCCGGGCGAGGAACGAATTTCGATCTTCGGGATCGAAATATCTGTCACTCGTGGGACTGGCCTTCAATTCATCGCACGAGGCGTAACCAAAGATCCGGGCGCAGCTGTTATTACAGTCTAAAATGCGCCCATCCAAACTGGTCCGCATCACTCCGGCCAGGCTTCTCTCGAATAGCAATCGGTACCGTTGTTCCGCTGATTGCAGTTCCAAAGTTTGAGCCGAGTACCGCCGATCAAACAGCGACGTCAGTACCGCAAGCCCCAGCACCAGCAGTGTCACCATAGTGATGCCTGTCGTTCCCAGTGCCGAAATGCTCACCGCGTGCGACAGATTCGGAACTTCGTCCGACGGCGTGAAACTGGCAGCAGCCATCCCCGTGTAGTGCATAACCGGAATGGCAGCTCCCATGACGACAGAGCTGGCAATTTTTCGCCAGGCACTACCTCTTCTCTCCACCCTGGCGAGGAACGCCAGCCAAAGCGCGACAAAGGAAATAACGATGGCGAGGACGACGGACAAAGTGACCAGAGCGGTGTCAAAGTGGCACATGGCGGCCAAACGCATGGCGTCCATGCCGATGTAGTGCATCGCAGCGATTCCAGCACCCATGGGGATACTTCCAGCCACGGCCCGCCACGCACCCATCAATTCCCGACTCACGACATACAAGGCCACGGCGGAGGCCAAAATGGCTGCCAGCAGCGATAACACGACTGTCGGCCAGTCATAGAACACCGGTATCGGCAGGCTGATGCCAGCATCCCAATGTAGTGCATGGACCAGATGCCCAGCCCCATCGCCGAGGCTCCGCCCATCAACCAAATGGCCCGAACGACACCCCGGGCTGCTGTCACTCGACCTGCCAGATCGAGCGCCGCATAAGATGCAAAAATGGCGATCACTACAGAAAGAGCGACGAGTCGCTGGCTATACGAACCGACAAGCGCTATGTGCTGTAAGAGCATGGGAGAGCATTATGGTAGGGAGGGATATAATCCGCGTCAATCAGCCAAAAAAGCACGTCAACCTATCAGTCACGGGCTGCAGTGCCTGCGAAACCGAACAAAAAAGAAGGCGAAAAGGTCCCAGCTGGACCGCATTGAGAAAGGGATCGCAAGGCCAGGTGCGGTAGCAATATGAAGCCGGAAAGCCAAGCTAAGTCGCGGAGAGGCCAGCCTGACCCGTGATTAATAAAGTGAAATGAGAACGGATTCGACGCAGAGCAGATTTAATCAGCCGCGAGAACGGGAACACCTTTCCCCGGGGACGTGACATTCGGACTGAGCCTTTGCACCAGTTCAAAGGCTGTAATATAAGTTCCAGAGGCGAGCAGTTCCCGTAGGCGCTTCTCCATTCCTGTCAAGCCTACATAGTGGCGTAATCGCGACTTCCATCTTCCCGCTATTCGCGGTTGTTTCGGATCGAGCTCCCACGGGTGCAAGTACAAAATAACGGGCTGGCGTTCCTTTTCGTGAATCTGCTGCACGGCCCATCGCGTATAGGGCATAGGAATGAGGCGCAGATATCCACCGCCGCCGGCGGGCCAATCCATTCCACCGATTCGTACCGTACTCATTGGAATTTCGAAGAGTTCTCGCTTCGATTGCAATTTCAGGTGATGGGGAAAGCGAGGAGCGCCGGGGAACCCATAAACATCATGGCGAACCGGGAAAATGCTCGAATCGTAGAGGAAACCCTCTTCCGCAAGAATCTCTAAAGCCCATAAATTATCGCGACCGATGGAAAAGGTGGGCGCGCGATAGCCCGATACGCGCAGGCCCGCGGCATCCTCGATTGCGATACGGGCGCGTCGCAAATCCTGGCGAAACTCTTCCGGGGTGAGTGAATTGACGCGACGGTGAGCATAACTGTGGCAGGCCACTTCATGTCCCGCAGCAACAATTTCGCGGATAAGTGCGGGATCCCGCTCGGCTACCCAACCCAATACGAAGAAAGTACCGCGACACGCATGCTCCTCAAAAATTCGCAAGATACGGCGTGTGTTTTCCCCGACCCTGGAGGGGTAATCGGGCCAAGTGTGGGCCGAAATACGATCCGCGAAGGCTTCGACGTGATAGTAGTCCTCAACGTCCACAGTGAGCACGTCGCTCAGTGTGTCTGCGGCTTGTGCAGTTGCCCGCTTGGAGGTTGGCTTCGGTGGCATGAGGAGTCTCTGATATGCTGCGCGCTTATCGATTCGAGTCTCTAGCAGGCAATCCGAAGACCAACCGAGACTATTGTGCCGGTCGTGGGCATATGAACGTAAGCCTAGTAAATCCATTACATTAGCTGAAGATTTGCTTCATTCTTCTCTGTAAAAGTTCGCCGTTTTGCGGCCGATAAGTCAGGCAAGGAACAAATGGGTGCAAGACTCTTCCACAAAAGGGAACCAAATTAGGGTGTGGTGGCCTGTATGATGGAACCAGCACTATGATGGAACGAGCACCGAATCTTACCGCTATTCCAGAATTCGATCATAAGTGGGAGAACCTTACCACAATATGGAAGCAGGGGGTGTCCAAGCCACCCCAGCGTCGATTGATAGACGAGACACAATTATGCTTGTAAGACTATGACACACAATCACTTATATGTATATCAGGGGCCGAATGAGAGCGTCGCCGAATGGAACCTTTCGTGCTTCCGACAGGGCGTATAAATAGAGGCTTTCACCGAAGCACCTTGGCGAAACAATCGACTGGGCCTAGCCTCCTCCCTTAGGTTAACCTAATTGAACCGACTTAAGAGGCTGTCAGAACGGCTTGCGACATGCCACACGTAACTAAGTTCGATTCTATTCCACACTCTCCGTACGCTCCCGTCAAGGGCGGAAAGGCTGTGGTTCGTTCAAATGGGGCAGGACCGGGTGTAAGAAACGCGTCTGATTCCGTTAACGGGTCGAAGCCGATCGAGCCGGGCTGGAGTCTGGGATTTCTAGGAATTCTATCCTACCTGTTCGTCGAGTACACCCGATTGCCTTCGATGTATCCGATGCTTCAGTCCATTCCGATAGCCAAGCTTCTGGTGGTGCTCACGGCGGTTGGATTTTTGACCTCGGCTCGTCCGCAGAGTGATCAGCGCCAGAGCTCCAGCTCAGGTAGCCTGGACTTCGCGGTCCTTGCGTTTCTGGTTGCGTGTATCCTCTCGGCGCTCTTTTCCGGGCTGTCCAACATCGAAAGTCTTGTCGGCATGATCACCTGGGCAGTCATTTACTTCCTGATTTCCCGGACTCTAACCGGCCCCTGGCGGTTGCGCATTTTCATTCTCCTATTGCTGTTGCTGTGTTTGAAGTTATCGCAATTTGAAATTCGGGATTACGTCACGCAACAGGCGTTTGGGCGGAGCGCAGACTTTCTCGACAGGCACGGGGTAGGTGCGGGCTCGAGCGACTTCTTCGGAAATGGGGAAGATTTCGGGGTGGCGATGTGCGTGGTGTGGCCGCTCGCCGGCTCATTGCTTTTTGGAGAACGCAAAAAGATTCCCAAGCTTTTCCTGCTCGTCTGTTTTGTATCCTTCTTGATTTCCATTTTTCTGTGCGGATCGAGGGGTGCGGTCTTGGGAGCGGCTGCGGCAGCGATGACACTGTGGGCGACCAACCCCAAGCGCATCGTCGGGGCGGCTATGGTTCTGTTCTTTGTCCTTGGAACTTTTTATTTTTTGCCGGGCCCCACCGGGGACCGCATGCGCTCGGCTTTGCACCCGGACCAGGATGAGACGGCGCAAATGCGATTCAGTTTATGGGGCGCCGGCATTCACATGTTCGAAGATCATCCCCTTTTTGGCGTCGGGATCGGTAACTTCAGTCCGTCTTATTTGAATGACTATAACGGGGGGACATTAACTCCGACGGTTTTTGCTCCGCACAGCATTTACATACAAGCCTTATCGGAAACCGGGATCGTGGGCACCCTGCCACTTCTCTTGATCTGGTTCTTTTTCCTGCGCGTCAATAGCCGCACGCGAAAGCACCTAAAAACGTTGGGTTTGGCACATCGCAAAAATTTCGAATACCGGGTGTCGGTCGGATTGGATTTGGCCTTCGTGGGCTATATGGTCAGCGGAGCTTTTATTACCGTGCTGTATTATCCACATTTGTGGTACCTGCTCGGGTTGAACGTGGCCCTGCACAATATCTGCCTCCGAAAACAGCCCGAAATTGCGCCCGCGGAATCCAGAGTGCCCTTGAAACGGTTCGCGCTGGCGGCTCGCTGAATGCTGCGTTTTGTTCCACCTGCCGGAGCGCCGCTGAAGATCGCTCAAATTTTGCGCGCATGGAAGGTGGCCGACCGAGGTAACGGCACTGGCCAAGAATGCCTCAGATCGGTTACCGGACATTTGCAGGTTAAGTACGTCTTTGGAGCATCCTCTGGACGAGCTGCACTGTGGTTAATTCTTAGAAGCCTGCAGCGTCTTCATCCGGAACGCAATGTTGTGGCGATTCCGGCATACACGTGTTTCTCGGTCGCGGCGGCGGTGGTCCGAACCGGGCTCAAGATATATCCCGTAGAAATCGATCCGCATACGCTCGATTTTGATTTTTCGCAGCTCGACGCAGTGCCAGGCGAGAAGCTGCTGTGCATCATTCCCTCGAACCTGTTTGGGTTATTGAACGATCTTCCGCGTATCCGGCAAGCAGCACAAGCTAAGGACGCTTTTGTGTTGGACGACGCGGCGCAGGCTTTGGGAGCGACCCGGAATGGACAGTTCGCCGGCACTGAAGGGGACGTTGGGCTCTTCAGCCTCGGCCGCGGGAAAGCGGTGACCACGATTGAAGGCGGGTTGATCGTGACGAATTCAGAAGAAATCGCTCGCCTTGTGGAACAAGAAGCAAAGGACCTCGACTCCCAGTCCCGGATCGATGGAGCCGCGTTATTATTGAAAATGCTGCTTTATTCGGTGCTGCTTAACCCGCGTCTTTACTGGATCCCGAACTCGGTCCCGTTCCTTGGATTGGGCGTCACAGAATTTGATCCGGGATTCAAGACGGAGGAACTTCCCGATCTATGCCGTGCACTCCTGCCGGCGCTGCTCAACGAGATGGCAAAAATAAACCAAGTACGCCGATCCAATGCCGCGGCCATCATGCGGGCGGTGGCAGGAAATTGTAATTTTGAGTTTCCGTCGCCGGTGCGGGATAGCCATCCGAGCTTCGTGCGTTTGCCCGTTATAGCCAGGAATAAAGAGACTGCCAAGATGGCTATACGCCGGATGCGCAAGGCAGGAATTGGCGCGGGCGCGTCTTACCCGAGCGCCATCTGCGACATTCCGGGTATCGCAGAGCATATGTCCGTCAAGAGCTTTCACCGGCCAGAGGCAGAGTTTTTGTCTGAACGACTACTAACGCTGCCGGTTCATCCGCTGGTTGGCGCACAGGATCTCAGCCGAATGGCTGATATTCTAAACAGCCTGTAATTGCGGTTATTAAGATGACTTCTGCTGCAAATGGAAACCAGGTTAGGGAGTCCCCGGCGTCGCCTGCACCGGGTTCGGCTCCCGCGCCGAGAGAGGCGCAGAGCAGGCCGCCGGTTTCCGTGATTATTCCGGCGTACAACTCCGCCTTGTCACTAGGGGCCGCGATTCAGAGTGTGCTCGATCAAAGCTACTCGGAATTCGAAATACTGGTGATTGATGACGGCTCTACCGATGACACAGAAGGGGTGGCGCGCTCATTTGGCAACCGGGTGTCATATTTCAGGCAAGAAAACAGAGGCGCGGGCGCCGCGCGGAATCAGGGGATTGCGAGATCGCAAGGCAAATACGTGGCATTCCTGGATTCCGATGATCTGTGGTTGCCAACCAAGTTAGCGGAGCAGATTCCGATGCTCGATCGCGACGCCGAGATCGGGCTCGTATACACGGACTGGGCAGTTATACCCGAGCAAGGCGAGCCGGAGCCGTCCGTTCTCAGTAAGCTGCCAGCGGCCAGCGGCTATGTTTTTGACCAACTCGTGCAGTGCGGATTCATCCTGACCTCCGGCACCGTGGTCCGGCGCTCCTGCCTGGATGAGGTTGGTGACTTCGACGAACATCTGTCGATTGCCCAGGATTACGATCTTTGGCTGCGCATCTCCTACCGGTGGAAAGTTGTGTTGCTGAATAAACCTCTGGTGATCAAGAAAAACCGCGAAGGCAATCTTTCGTCGAATTTGCCGAAGACGGCTGCCGAAAGAATCGTGTTGTTTCAAAAAGCACTGAGGAATTTTTCCGAGATGCCACGCCACACGCGACGGCTTATAAAGGTTCAAGTCGCTCTGAACTATTGGGATTTGGGGTATCTCCATTTCGAAAACATGTCATTTCCGGAAGCCCGGAAGAACTTCGCATCCAGTCTAAAATATGATTGGACCAATGCACGGTCGCTCTCCTACCTGGCCGCCAGCTTCCTGCCAAGTAAGGTTGCGAACGTGGCCCGTGCAATTAAACGAGTTTTGTCATGAGCCTAGATTCCAAACAGGTGGAACCGCGCCTGGCCGGAGTACTGGCTGTGAATGGCAGAGCTCCAGGGAAGGCGAAAAGAGTACTTGTCGTGTCGTATGATTTTCCGCCCAACCGTACAAGTGCGGTTTACCGCATGACCGGTCTGACGAAGTACCTCTGCGATTTTGGATGGGCGCCCACTGTTTTGACGATACGAGCCGGAGAAAACACGCAGGAGCCAAAACTTCTGGAAAAGCTGCCGGCCGATGTAGAGGTCATTCGGACTCCATTCATACGCGTCAACGGGTGGGAGAATCGGGTTGCGAACACGATTGCGGGCGCAGACCGACTCCAGCCCGCCGCCACGGTTCATCGTGAGCGACGGTTTGCCCGGCAAACGCGCTTTCTGGCTGAACTCCTACGTTCAACTTTGTATTTTCCGGACGATACAGTGGGGTGGGTACCGTTTGCGCTGTCCCGCGCAATTGAAATGCACCAGCGCAAACCGTTTGACGCCGTCTACGCCACCAGCCCGCCGCGCTCCGCCCCCGTTATCGGCCTGCTGATGAAACTTTTCTACGGCGTGCCATTCGTATTCGAGCTTATGGACCCCTGGTATCCGGTGAAAGGCCAGTTCCGAAGAAAATCCGACGAGTGGTTGCAGGCGCTTCTTCTACGGAAAGCAGATCGAGTCGTCGTGATGGTCCCGCAGCATGCGGAAGAACTGAGCCGGGACTTCCACGTCCCACCCGAGAAAATCGCGGTTGTTCGCAACGGATTTTTTGAAGAAGATTTCGCTTCCTCGGAAATGGTACAGCAACCCCCTTTAGATCCGCGTTATTTCNNTTGGAACCATCTACCCCGACAATTATGGAAGCTTCTTCTCCGCGCTAATTGAATTGCTGCGGGACTCGCCGGGACTAAAAGGATGGCTGCGCGTTAACATCTTCGGTTATCCATGCGAGAGCGTCCTGCGCTACGCCGCGGAAGGGGAACTGAAAGACATTATGCAGGTCCGCGGTTTTCTGGAAGATCGAGCCGACATATTGCAAATGATGCGAGCCAGCGACTGCCTGTTGTTGTTCTGGGGACGCGAGGATTTCTCCAAGCTGGCGGTGGCCGGCAAGACCTATGACTACCTGCGCGTCGGCCGACCTATCCTGGCGTTGACGCACGAGGGCGGGGTAAAGGAACTTGTCGAAGGCGCAGGCGCGGGTTGGGCGGTTGCGCCGCAGGATAAGGAAGGCATCAAGCAAGCCCTGAGAATGGCGATAGAAGGTCAACGGACAAATGAAGTTCCTCGCCCGCCACGGCCCGAATTCGTGGCCCAATTTCGCTGGGAGTGCCTGACGGAAACCCTCGCCGGAGTTCTGCAAGGAGCTGTCGATAATGCTCGCTAAATTGCGGCGATTCGTGAGGTCCAGCGCCGCCAATGTCCTGCATTATTCCGGCGCCGCGGACTCGTGGCGATTATTGCGCCAGCGAGCACTTCATAAAGATGAAGTCTGCGTATTCGGGCTGCACCGGGTGCTGACAAATGCGGAACGATCGCTCTCCAATTCGCTGGACGGCATGGTGGTTACCGAGGCGACCTTTGCGCGGCTGCTGGAGTATCTTCAGGGGGAATTTCGCGTTGTCTCGTTTGAGGCGCTCTTCGCTGAGGAACGACAAATTGACCGATCAAAGCCGCGGTGTCTGCTTACGTTCGACGACGGCTGGAAGGATACCTACACCAGGGCCTATCCATGGCTTAAGAAGTTCGGGATGCCGGCGATCGTATTCTTGGCGACGGGGGCGATTGAGAGTCGCAGAGGTTTCTGGGTTGAGGAACTAAGAAGGTTGTGGAGGATGCCGGAGGCACGCGGCCAATTGAAATCAGATTTGCGCCGTCTGGCCGGACAGAGGGGCGACGAACTCGGTGAACTAGAACAAGCTGTGGAATGGCTGAAGCATATGCCGACCGCGACGCGAGACTCTTTCCTGGCGCAATTGATTCCGCAGGAGCTAAAGAATGCCGAGCCCGATCCGGTCGATTGCATGCTTAGCTGGAACGAAGTACTCGAGATGAGCCGCGCTGGGATTGATATGGGCGCCCATACCGTAACCCATCCTTTATTGACGTTTGAGAATTTCGATACGGTGGAACGCGAGTTACGCGTCAGCAAATCCGTTGTGGAAGAAAAGACGGGCAAATCCGTGCCTGCCCTGGCCTACCCGAACGGCGATTGGAACGAGGATGTGCGTCGTTGTGCTGAACAAGTGGGCTACCGATGTGCTTTCACGACCCGGCCGGGGTGGTTTGAGCGTCGAGAAGATCCCTATACGATCCGCCGAATTCTGCTTCACGAGGGTAATGTGACGGATCGTCACGGTGATTTCTCACCGGCCATGCTCAGCTTGACCCTGGCCGGCCGGGTCTGAGGGAACACAAAGTGTCAGTTTTTGTAACCGACGGGGACCAGCGGGCCACTTTGGCCGTGGTACGAGCTTTGGGGCAAGCAGGAATACGCGTCACGGTTGGGAACAGCCGCGCGACCAGCCTGGCCGGCAGCTCGCGATATTGCGCTGAGCGGGTCTGTTATCCATCACCGGTCGCGCAACGAACAGAGTTTCAGTCATTTATGTTGGCGCAGGTGCGCGATGGCCGATACCGGGTTTTGCTGCCGATGACCGATATCACTATGCAGCTCGTCGCAGAAATGCGACAGCAACTCGGCTTGCTTGTGCGCGTACCTATTCCCGACCCGGTGCAAATCGCGCGCGCGCAGGACAAACGAGAAGTCATTCTGACGGCGCAACGGCTGGGGATACCATGTCCCGAAACCTTGATGCCGCGTGAAGAACACGATCTGGCGGAATGTGCGAAGAAGCTGCGCTATCCGGTAGTGATAAAGCCGCGCCTTTCGTGGTTATTGCGAGACGGCAAATGGGTGAGCGGAAACGTTCAATACGCTCACGATGTTCAGGACTTGATTGAGAAGTATCACGAAGCTCATATGCTCATTCCAGATCCCCTGATTCAGGAGAAGATTGAGGGGGAGGGGAGGGGCGTATTTCTTCTCTCCTGGAATGGAGAACTGAAGGCGGCGTTCTGCCATCGCCGGTTGCGGGAAAAGCCTCCCTGGGGCGGAGTGAGCGTGTATCGCGAGAGCGTTCCGTTCGACGCGGGCTTGGTGCGGGAATCGTTCGATCTGCTTCAGGCGATAGAGTGGCAAGGACCAGCGATGGTGGAATTCAAGTTAGACCGGCGCGATGGGAAAGCAAAGTTGATGGAGATTAATGGGCGATTCTGGGGTTCTCTTCAGTTAGCCATCGACGCAGGTATGAATTTCCCGTTGATGTTGTACCGGCTGGCAAGTGGGGAGGAGGTCCCCAGCGAATTCAACTATCAAGTTGGCGTGAAGAGCCGCTGGTTGCTGGGTGATCTAGATCACCTGTTGATTCGGCTAAAACACGCGGATGGCAGGAACGGATTTTCCCGTTTTCCGACGTCAAAGCTGCAGGCGTCTTTGGATTTTTTGAAATTATACGAGCGAAACCTGCACTACGAGGTGTTCCGCTTCAAGGACCCGGGCCCCGGCTGGTATGAATGGAAATCCTACATTACGCAGTTAGTGGGACGTAGGCCTCCCCGCAAGGAGGACCCCGGTGCGTGCTAAGGGTGCACTACACATTCACTCCCAGTTGTCGCACGACGGCACACTGACCATCGCGGAACTCGCCAGTTGGTATCGCGGCAAGGGATACCAATTTCTCGCCATGGGCGAGCACGGCGAGGACCTGAATGATGCAAAGGTTCAAACGCTCATCGATGAAAGTGCCCGAAATTCTGACGATAAATTTTGTGTAATACCTGGAATCGAATTTGCCGTCACCAGGCACATGCACATTGTGGGACTCGGAGTCACACGCCTAATTCCGCCGAATGATCCGGTAACCGTAGTTCACGAGATCCATCAACAGGGGGGATTTGCAATCCTGGCCCATCCTATGCGAATCGGATGGCAATGCGCCGCGGATGTGCTGCAGGCCATCGACGCGGCCGAGATTTGGAATGTCGGCTATGACGGCAAGTATGTGCCTTCGCCTGTCGCATTGAGTGGATTTCGGGGGATGCAACAGCTTAACCCGAACCTGCTCGCTGTGGCCTCGCATGACTTCCATCGAACGGCTTCTTATTATGACCTGGGGATTGAAATGGAAGTCGCGTCGCTGTCTAGAGAGCCAATCCTGCAAAATTTGCAGAACGGCCGCTACGTTAACCGAAGTCGATTTTTCCGCGCCGACGCCCACGGCCGGGTCTCGCCGATCAGAGCAGGACTACTGAACATAATCAGCCGGCAGTTGCGCCATATAAGGAAAGCCCGGACCCTATTTCTACGATTCACTGCGTAATGAAGCGCACGATTCTATACACCATTGAAACAGGGGGGCCCGGAGGCGCAGAAAGCGTCCTCCTGGCGCTCGCAAGCCGCATTGATACGACACGATTTCGTTCCCTGGTGTTGCTGCCGGGAGATGGTTGGTTGCGAACGCAGCTGACAAAGTCTGGTATCCCCACGTTGGTCGCCAAATCAAACGCGTGGTATGACCTGCATTTACCGAGGGTGATGAGGGATTTTATCCGTAGCGAAAAGGTGGATTTAGTCCATTCGCATCTCGGGGACCAGAATTTTTATAGCTGCCTAGCAAGCCGTTTCACCGGGGCTAAGGTCGTCGTGAGCTATCACGGCTTCCCCACCAAAGCAGAACGGGCCGGTTTGCGGAACGCGGCAAAACTCTGGTTTGTGCGTCACTCGGCCGACGCGATTGTGGTTGTTTCAGAATATTTGCGCCGTTCTTTGCTCGATCTGCGCTTTCCTCCCGAGCGCGTTTTCCGCATCTATAACGGGGTCGACGCCGATCGGTTTCATGTGGCGACGGCCGGGCGGTTGCGTGCCGAGTTTAAGGACTTAAACGGGAACAAGGTGGTCGGCATGGTCGCTAATCTGCGCGAAAGCAAGGGCTATGAGTTCTTCATTCAGGCGGCCCGCCAAGTGAGTGATTCCATGCCCCACACTCGCTTTATGGCCATCGGAGACTTTGACAAAAAGATTGAGCCGCGGATGCGCCAACTGGTGCAGGAGATGTCGCTTCAGGATCGCTTCTTTTTTCTTGGGTTTAGAGCGGATGTGCCCGAGATTCTTCGTGATCTCGACATTTTTGTGTTGTCCTCGGTGAGCGAGGGGTTTTCACTGGCGACGGTGGAAGCCATGGCCGCGAGCAAACCCGTCATCGTGACTCGTTCCGGGGGACCCGAAGAGATTATCGAAGACCAGTGCACGGGACTGCTGGTGCCGCCCGCGGATTCCACCGCCTTGGCTTCCAAGATCTGCGAACTTCTCGCCCATCCGGAACGTGCCGCAGTTCTGGCTCAAAGTGCGCGAGCCAAGGTTGAATCCATGTTTACAGTCGACAAAATGGTGCAAGAGCACGAACAACTTTACGAGCGGCTTCTCCGTGTGGCCTAACGCTATGCTTTGGGTCTTTTGGCTGGCAGCTATATTCCTTGCCTATGCGTTTGGCGGATACTACCTAGTGTTATGGGTGGTTTCCCTTTATTACAAACGCCCGCACCAGCGCGGCGCGATTCAGCCGGCTGTGTCCATCATCATTGCGGCGCACAATGAAGCGTCCACGATTTCGAGCAAGATCCTCAACTGTCTGGAGCTCAATTATCCTCCGGAAAAATACGAGATTATCGTAGCTTCGGATGGATCCGACGACGGCACCCCGGATATTGTTCGTTCATTCGCGCATCGCGGGGTGAGGCTGATCGAAATACCGGATCGCAGCGGCAAACAATACGCCCAAATGCTGGCGCGTGATGCGGCGACTGGGGAAATACTCCTATTTACCGATGCTGGCGTGGAATTCGAGCGAGAGAGTTTGCAGAAAATAATCTCCAATTTTGCCGATACGTCGGTCGGCTGCGTAAGCAGCGAGGATGAGATTGTCAGGAAGAAAGGTTGGATGGGCGAGCAGCTTTACGTCCAGTTCGAGATGCGCATGCGACGTTTGGAATCCCGCATAGGGTCGCTGGTGACTGCCAGCGGATCGTTCTTCGCGGCTCGCCGCAGCGTGTGCCATACCTGGCATATCGATCAGACCAGCGATTTTTTCGTCGTTCTGAACACGGTCAGTTTGGGGATGCGGGCAGTTGTGGACCCGGAATCGGTCGGACGCTACGGCTTGGTGCACTCGGAAAGGGCGGAACTGCAAAGAAAAATTCGGACCATCGTGAACGGACTGGCGGTTTTCTTTGCACATAAAGAGCTGCTCAACCCATTGCGCTATGGATTCTTCTCATGGCAACTGCTCAGCCACAAACTATTTCGCTGGTTAACTCCGTTCGCTATGCTGCTCTTGTTTGTTTCGAACCTGTTTCTATGGACGAAAGGGCTCTTTTACCAGGTAGCACTAGTGTCCCAGGCGGCCATGTACGCAGCGGGATTGCTGGCTCTGAGTATCGATCGCTCCTCAGTTTGGAAGCCGATCAAGCTGGCGGGCTATTTCTTATTAGGGAATGCTGCCACCGTAATGGCCTGGTTCTATTTTCTTTCAGGAGAGAAATTCGTTAGCTGGCAGCCGTCCCAGCGTGGCTGAGGCTGCTCTGGAGTGACTGAGCGCCCCGTGACCGCGCGAAGAATTGCAGTATGCCACGTCGCTTCAGGAGACCGTTGGGCTGGCGCTGAATCGCAGCTTGCCGGCCTATTGACAGCTCTGCAGCGCGTCGACGATCTGAGCGTTTCCGCTATTTTTCTGAACGAGGGACGCCTGGCTGCCGAAGCGCGCCAAGCGGGAGTGGAAGTTTGCGTTTTCCCGGAGGCGGAATGGAGTTTTTTAAAGATCTGTTCCGAAGCTAGCCGGTTCGTGCGCAGCAAAAGGATTCAGGTTTTGCATTCACATCGCTATAAAGAGAATTTAATCGCGGCTCTTGTCGCCCGCCGGTGTCATGTGCCCGTTCACGTGTCTTCAAGCCATGGTGCGCCAGAGCCTTTCGCAGGGAGCAAGCACTATAAGCAGCGCGGCATTCAGCTGCTCGATGGTTTGATGGCACGTTACTCTACCGACCTGGTAGTGAGCGTGAGCGAAGATTTGCGAAGACAACTCATACGGCATATCCCGTTCGCGAAAGTGGTGACTGTCTATAATGGGATCGATGAGCGGCAAGTGTTTTCTGCGCTTACGGTAGCTGAAGCGAAGCGACGGTTGGGTATTCCTCCGGACTATGGGGTTGTGGGTACGGTGGGACGACTGGACCCGGTCAAGCGCCTGGATATATTCCTGGCTGCAGCGCAGGAGATTGTGAGCTCCGAGGCCAACACCAAGTTTGTTATTGCCGGCGAAGGTGACGAGGAGCAAACACTGCGTCGGCTCACTCATGACCTGCAACTCGATGATCAGGTTCTATTCCTAGGGCATCGAGACGACGTTTTCGACGTATTGCGGGCCATGGATGTGCTGGTGTTCTGTTCCGATCATGAGGGCTTGCCCATGGCTTTGTTGGAGGCGCTCTACCTGGGAGTGCCGGTCGTAGCTCGGCCCGTAGGGGGCATTGCCGAGGTGATTCAAAACGGTGTCAGCGGCGTGTTTGTAGACTCTTCTGATCCGCGGGCGTTGGCCAAGGAATGCGTGAATGTTCTGAGAGATGCGGACGGGCGAAAGCGAATGGCTGAGGCGGGAATTCGTCTGGTGAGCGCAAAGTTTACGGCTGGAAATAGTGCCGCGGAAGTGGCGCGTCTGTATCGATTGCTTGTCGACGCGTCTTCAGGCGAAGGCCAATGAAACTTATTTGGTTTTCGCATTTCGTGCCGTATCCGCCGAAAGGCGGCAATCTCCAGCGAAGCTATAACCTGATTCGCCAGGCCTCGCGATCGTACCAAGTCACACTGGTGGCACTCAATTTTCTTGGGGAATCGCCTGAACGACTCCGCTCGCACGCGGAGGAGCTAAAGAAATATTGTGAACGTGTGGAATTCTGGGAGTTGCCGTACCCCTGGAGAGGCGCCCGATGGCAAGCGGCGGCACTCGCCAGCCCTCTTTTTCGCGTGCCTTTTTCCTGCCGCGCGCTCTATTCACCTGATCTTCGTTCGCGCTGGGAGCAAGTTCTGCGGGAGACTCCGGGAGCATTGCTCCATCTGGACTCCATTGATCTCGGGCTTTTCGTACCATCTACAAAGGGCTTCCGAAAAGTGCTCAATCACCACAATTGCGAATCGGCCATGGCCTTGCGTCGCGCCCAGCGCGAACCGAATCGTCTGAAGAAAACTTTTCTTGCGCTGCAAGCGCGGGAACTCAGGCGCATGGAAAAATCGATTTGCGCTGATTTTGAAAACAACCTGGTCGTCTCCGAGGAAGATGCCAACCAGTTGCGCGCCATTCAGCCGCGCGCGGATTTCAGCGTCGTCGAAAACGGGGTGGATACCAGTTACTTCCAGCCGGGACAAGAACAGGAAGAAGCCAACACTTTGGCGTTCACTGGCCTTTTGGATTGGTATCCAAACGTTTCGGGCATTCGTTTTTTTGTGCGGGAGGTATGGCCACTGGTAAAAATGAGGTTCGCGGATGCGCGGCTTTATTTGGCCGGGAAGAACCCTGCAGAAGAGGTCCTGGCGTGCGCACACGCCGATGCAAACATCGTCGTGATCCCCAATCCGGATGACATGCGGCCAATCCTGGGGCGCGCTGCGGTGTGCATTTGCCCGCTGCTCGAGGGTGGGGGCACGCGACTCAAAATTCTGGACGCGCTGGCGATGGGCAAGCCGATGGTGACTACGACA
>PLJR01000377.1 GCA_003140295.1 Acidobacteriota bacterium | reverse complement strand
AGCGTGCGCATGATGCGCTTCAGATCCTGATAATTATCGCCTCCGAAAAAGCGCACCTTCAGCCAGGCAGGCCGCGGATGCATTTCCACCGCAGGCCCGGGCGAGCTAGCCGAGCCGGACGAAAACGCGGCGGCGCTGCCGTTCCCACTGGACAAAATGTGAAGGGGAGAATCCATGCGCAGATCGGTATTTTACGCTCTCGCCACTGGTGCGAGCAATGGCGTGCGAACAACCGCTCGCGCCTTCGACCCGGCAAACGGGCCAAGGGGNNCGGCTGAGCTTGGCGCCGCTACGGGTGCGGGCTCTACTTGGAGCCCGCGTAATAATTTATACGAGCACGACGACGTAGCTCCGATTTTTTCCGTTGCCTCGATCATGGTACGCTCGGCAATCGTGAACGAAAACCGCGAGCGCTTGGGCGAACTTCTACGCCGGAAATCCCTTTTTCGCGGCGACATCACTCTTTCATCGGGACGCAAGAGCAGCTATTACCTGGATTGCAAGCTGACGACGCTGGATCCCGAAGGCGCGTTGCTTACCGGCTATTCCGTGCTGGCCGCACTCGACTCGCTCAATGTGCAGCCGGACGCCATCGGCGGCCTCACGATGGGGGCCGATCCTATCGTGTCCGCAACGATTATTGCCAGCCAGCTTGCGCATCGGCCGCTCGCCGGCTTTTTGGTGCGCAAGGAGCCCAAAAAGCACGGCCGCACAAAACAGATCGAAGGAGTTGACCCGCCCCCTAAGAAAGTGGCCATCGTCGATGAGGTGTGCACGACCGGGGGCTCGACGTGGGAAGCGGTCCGCGCTGTGCAATCGGAGGGCTGCGAAGTCGTCGCCGTCATCATTCTGGTGGATCGCGAAGAGGATGATGCTCAAGGCCTGCGTTCCAGATACAATTATCGCGCCATTTTTACCGCCCGCGAACTGCTTAACGGGACTGTTTGACCGGGCCGCGCTTAGTTCTGGGGGCAGGCAAAATGCTTTGCACCTCCTTAGTCCAAAGAGCCTTCCCAGAGTCTAAATCCGAACACATCGAAATGCCGCTTTGTTGTATTTCTACAACAACTTCCGAATTGTGCCTCCCGAGGTACACAGTAAGTTAATACAAGCAATCAACTTACATACTGAAGCCGAAGGGTTGCTGACGTGCTGTAGTTCAGCCGTGTCTAACCAAACTACGATTGCACGCGAAGTCGAGACTAGCGGCATAGGGCTGCACACGGCGGTTCCCAGCCGCATGCGTCTGGTCCCCGCGCCAGCCGATACGGGCATTGTCTTCCGCAGGGTGGACCTCGACAATTTTGAAATCGAAGCGCACGGACGCAATGTGGCGCGCGTCAGTTATGCCACCAGCCTGATGAAGAAGGGCGTGCTTCTGTCCACCACCGAGCACCTGCTGGCCGCGCTTTACTCCTGCGGCGTGGACAACGTTTACGTCGATATCGATGCCATAGAATTGCCGATCCTCGATGGCTCCTCCCAACCGTTCATCGAGATGCTCGAGCAGGCCGGCATTCGCCGACTGCGCCGGCGGCGCCGATATTTGAAGGTGTTGCGCCCGCTCGAAATCGCCGATGGCGATCGGCGCGTGGGGATCTATCCCGCGAGCGAGTTTCGCGTGCAGTGCATGGTGGATTACGCGCATCCCGCGATTGGCCGGCAGGAAATCGAGTTGGTGGTCAATCGGCAAACCTTCAGCGAAATGCTGGCCCGTGCGCGCACCTTTGGATTTCTCGAAGAAGTAGCGCGGCTTCGCGCCGTCGACTTGATCCGCGGCGGTTCTCTCGACAATGCGATTGTGCTCACTCGCGACGGCATCATGAATGGAGAGCTGCGCTTCCCCGACGAGTTCGGCCGGCACAAAACGCTTGACCTGATTGGCGACCTCGCGCTGGTTGGCCGGCCCTTGCTCGCGCGCGTGGTGGCGCACAAGGCCGGGCACGCCTTGCACACGCAACTTGTTTCTCGCCTGCTTGCCGATCCCTCGCTTTGGATTGAGACTACCGACGATGCGCCCGAACTGGAACCGGCGGCCGCCGTGATTTCTTCAGCCGCAGCGCAGGCCGCTCCCTGAGGCTTGGCGCCCCGCGGGCACGATATTTTCTCGCTGCCCACCCTGCCGGACGTCGTTGCCGGAATCGACCCGCGAATAAATGGTTCGCGAATGGACAATAGCGGTACATTGTCTTCCAAAGTGTGATTGTCAAAAACCAGTAAATCGGCAGACAATCGTCTCACCATGGCGCTTCCTGATTTCGTCGTCGTCATTCTGGCCGCAGGCAAGGGGACGCGTTTGCGCTCGGTGCTCGCCAAGGTGTTGCATCGTGCCGGTGGGCAAACCCTGGTGCAACACGTGGTGCGCGCCTGCCGGCCGCTAAAAGCGCGGGCCATGGTGGGCGTCGTAGGACATCAGGCGGAGCAAGTCTCCGCGGTGCTTGAACCGCTGGGCGTGCGCACGGTGGTGCAGCGGCCGCAGCGCGGCACCGGGCACGCCCTGCTGGTCGCGCGGCGCGCGATCGGCCGCGCCAAATTTGTAATCGTGGTGCCGGGAGATGCGCCGCTCGTCGCTACGGAAACGCTGGCCGCGCTGGCACGCACCCACCGGCAGGCCCATGCCGCCGCGACCATTCTTTCCGCCGAAGTGGCGAATCCCGCGGGTTACGGCCGCATCCTGCGCCGCCAGGACGGCTCGGTCGCGGCCATTGTCGAGGATTCCGCGCTCACCGACGATCAGCGCGGCATTGCCGAAATCAACGCCAGTATTTACGCCTTTACTCTTGAAAAATTGTGGCCGTATCTCGCGCGGGTGCGGCCGGCAAACGTGCATCGGGAAATCTATCTCACCGACGTGATCGCGCTGCTGCGCGAACAGGGCGAAACCGTACTCGCACAAATCGCGCCCGACGCCGATGAAGTGCTGGGCTGCAACACGCGCGCCGATCTGGCCGAAGTCGATCAGGTTTTTCGCCGGCGCAAGCGCGCCGCGTTGATGGCCGCGGGCGTAACCATCCAAATGCCGGAGACCGTCATCGTCGATGCCGACGT
>PLJR01000272.1 GCA_003140295.1 Acidobacteriota bacterium | reverse complement strand
AGCCCCGCGCCGAACCTTGACTCGGATCCGCCATCACTTCCGGCGCCGCAGTAGGAGCCGTTATTCCCGGACCATGGATCGGCTCACGACGAAAAACATCGCGAAGGGAAAACGCAGGCAACCGTAATTTGGCTCTCGAAAACAAAATCGTCTCCGTTTTTGGCAGTTCCCGCATGCTTCCGGATGATCCGGATTACGAACAGGCGCGCGCGCTCGGCCGCGCCCTGGCAGAAAAAGGATTCCAGGTCTGCAGCGGCGGTTATGGCGGCGTGATGGAGGCGGTTTCACGCGGCGCCAAGGAAGCCGGCGGCCGGACACTGGGGATTACCGCGAAATTCTTTCGCTCGCGGCCGAATGCCTGGGTCGATGAGGAGCGTGCCGTGGAATCGTGGGAAGACCGCCTGTTTGAACTCATTCGCATGGGCGCAGGCTACGTGGTCTGCAAGGGTGGCACGGGTACGCTGGTGGAGCTGGCCGTAGTTTGGGAAATGTTGAACAAGGGTGTGATGTCGGGCAAACCCTTCGTCACCCTGGGCGAATTTTGGACGCCGATCCTCGAGCGCGTGCGCGAAGTCGAAGCCGTGCACGGCTCGAAATGGGGCGAAGCAGCCGCGCGCATCATACACATCGCGCCCACACCGGACGCCGCGGCGGAATTCATCGCGCACGCGCTCGCGCCGCTCGAACGAGATCTGGGCTGAGGTCTTTTGTGTCGCGTCCCGCCGAAGAAATACTGGAGTTCGACCGGCTGCGCGATTTGCTGCGCGGCCACACCACCTCCGCGCCGGGCCGGCGCGCTGTCGACGCGCTGGCGTTCCGCACCGACCGGGAAGAGCTCGATCGCGAATTCGCCGCCATTGCCGAGGCCATGGCCTGCCTGCGCACCGGCAGCGAGGTTGGCTTCGGCGCTCTTGCCGATCCGCAGCCCTGGCTCGCGCGGATCAGCATGCCGGGCGCGCTGCTCGAGCCCGCCGAGCTCCTCGATGTCGCCTCGCTCGCGGATATCTCGGCCTGGCTCAAAGAATTTTTCCGCGAGGCGGCGCCCCAATTTCCGTTGCTTGCGGGCCGCGCCCGCTCCTTGGCTGACTTGCGCCCTCTGGCCGCTGCCATTCGCCGCGCCATCCTGCCTAACGGCGAAATCTCCGATGATGCCTCGCCCGCGCTGCGGCGCATCCGTGCCGGCATTTCACGCACCCGCGAAACGATTCAGAAAACGATGGAGCGAATTCTGCACGACCGCGGCTCCACTGGTGAGGATTACGTCACCAGGCGCAACGAGCGCTTCGTCATCCCCGTGCGAGCGTCCGAGCGCCACGCCGTCGATGGCGTGGTCCACGCCGCCAGCGCCTCTGGTCAAACGGTCTTCGTTGAGCCGCTGGCTGCCATTGAGTTCAACAATCGCCTGGTGCAATTGTCGGAGGAGGAGGCCGCCGAAATTGCGCGCATTCTAGACGAGCTAACGCAACGAGTCGCTGCCGAGCAAGCCCCGCTGTCCCACGCGGTGGCCACGATTGCCGAGATGGACTCATTATTCGCACGCGCGCGTTTCGCGCGCCAGTTCGACGCCTGCATCCCGGAATTTGCCGCCGGTGCGCTGACCGCCAGCACGCCGACCGCCAGCGCGCCGACCGCCGGTGCGCTGACCGCCAGTCCGCTCATCGCTCTCGATGCGGCCCGCCATCCGGTGCTCGAAAGCACCCTGCGCCCGCAAGGCCGCGCCGTGGTGCCTTTGACGCTTTCGCTCGGAGGCGCCGAGACGGTGCTGGTAATCAGCGGCCCCAACACCGGCGGCAAAACCGTGGCGCTCAAGACGGTGGGTATAGCCGTACTTTCCGCGCAATCGGGCATCCCGGTCGCGGCCCAGTCCGCCCGGCTCAGCCTGTTCGACCGCGTCCTTGCCGACATCGGTGACGAGCAGTCCATTGCCGCCGACCTCTCCACTTTTTCCGCGCACATCCTGAATCTGAAATCCATGCTCGCCACCCTCACCGAGCAATCCCTCGTGCTCGTAGACGAAATGGGCACCGGCACCGCCCCCGAGGAAGGAGCCGCGCTCGCGATAGCGCTGCTCGACGAATTTCTCGCGCGCCGCTGCCTGGTCCTCGCCACCACCCACCACGACCGCTTGAAGTCCTACGCCTCCACCACGCCCGGAGTCCTCAACGCCGCCGTCGAATTTGACGAGGAGCGTCTGGCTCCCACCTACCGGCTACGCGTCGGCGTGCCCGGAGGATCAAGTGGCATCGCCATTGCTCTTCGCCTGGGTTTGCCGGCGCGCATCGTCGATCGTGCCGGCGCGCTGATGGCGCCCGAATCGCGCGAAGCCGCCGGCCTGATCGCCTACCTGCACCGCAGCCGCGACACTCTCGAACAAATGCAGCGCGATCTTGCCGAGCAGGCCCGCCGTTTGGAAGACGAGCGACGAACGTTGCGCGAAGAGTGGGTGGCGCGCCAGCGCCAGCGCATCGCCGAACTCGAAAAGCGATTTGCGGACGCGCTTGCCGAACACGAGCGCGAACTCGCGCGCGTCCTCGAGGCCGTGCACGACGCCGAGTTGCGTACCAAGCTCGAAAAGCAGACGCGCCGCAAAGCCGGCCAAGCCCGCTCCGAGGCGCGCAGCGAGGCCGACGCCGCGGTGGTCGCGCATCTCTCCGAATCGCAGCCCGACCTCGGTATCGCCGCCGAAATTGTGCGGCCCCCCAATGAAGATGAGCTGGTTCCCGGCGTGCGCGTGCGCGTTCGCGGGTTTTCAGCTCCGCTCGTCCTGCGCCGCCGCGATCGCGCCGGCGCCGAAGTCGAGGCTGGACCGTTGCGCATGAAAGTACCGCTCGCGGAAATCATTGCCATCGTGGCGGAGGAACCGGCGAAGCCGGCCAGTAGGACATCACCGCCCGGCATCTCCGGCGCCTCGGTTCGCAGAATGTCCAGCGCGCTACCGTCGCCCGGAACGGCAGCGGCACGGCGCTCGTCCAATGCGCCCAACACGCCCAACGCGCCCAATGGGGAGGACACGCCGGCTGATGGAGACGAAATCAACCTGATCGGCTGCACCGTCGAGGAAGCCACCCGCCGCGCCGATAAATTCATCGACAACGCCGCCCTCGCCGGCAAGCCTCAGGTGCGGGTCATTCACGGTCACGGCACCGGTGCGCTGCGACGCGGCCTCGCGCAGTTTTTTTCCACTCATCCGCTCGTCGAACGCATCCACGCCGAAGCCGACGAACGGGGCGGGGCCGCCGTCACCGTAGTTGAACTAAAAGATTGACGAGTTACGGGTGCGGGCTCTACTTGGAGCCCGCGCAATAGAAGTCCGGGCTCTACTTGGAGCCCGCCGTCATAAAAGTTAACGGGCTCTGCTTAGAGCCCGCCGTGATAAAAGTGAACGGGCTCTACCGGGAGCCCGCGCAAACAACGATTAACGATGACCGAAGCGGGCTCATTCGCGGAAAAGGTCAAGCAGCAGGCGGACATCGTCCGCGTGGTCGGCGAATACGTGCGCCTGAAAAAAGGCGGACAGAACTTCGTCGGCCTGTGCCCTTTTCATTCCGAGAAAACACCTTCCTTCGCCGTGCATCCCGTGAAGCAGATCTACCACTGCTTCGGCTGCGGCGTCGGCGGCGACGTNNCGACCATTCCCCAGGAGAGCGCCGCGAGCAGCATCAGCGCACCGCGCTGCTCGAGATGCACCGCGAAGCCGCCGCGTTTTTTTCCCGGCAGCTGGCCGCTACGCCCGAAGGCAAAGTCGCTCGCGCCTATCTTGAAGACCGGGGACTCGACGCGGACGCGATCGCGCAATTCAGCATCGGCTACGCTCCCTCCGCGGGAGACGCGCTGGCCCGCCATCTCCAGGCCCATCTCAAGTCCCATCTCAAAGCGACCAATCCGGACAAGCTGCTCGAAGTTTCCGGACTCGTGGGCCGCGATCCGGGCGGCCGCTTCTACGACCGTTTCCGCCGTCGCATCATCTTTCCAATCGCGAATGAATCCGGCAAAGTGGTTGCCTTTGGCGGGCGCGCTCTCGGCGATGACCTGCCGAAATATCTCAACTCCCCCGAAACTCCCATCTATACGAAAAGCAGTGTCCTCTACCACCTCCACCAGGCCAAAGAAGCTATTCGCAAAGCCGACCTGGTCGTGCTCGTCGAGGGCTACATGGATGCCATCGCCGTGGCGCGCGCCGGCATCTCGAACGTCGTCGCCAGTTGCGGCACCAGTCTCACCGAAACGCAGGTCAAGCTGCTCACTCGTTTTACCCGTCGCATCATCGTCAACTACGATCCCGACACTGCCGGCCAATCCGCCACCGAGCGGTCGCTCGCCCTCCTGCTCGAGCGCGATTGCGATGCCCGCGTGCTCGAGCTCCCCGGCGGGCAGGACCCCGACACTTTCATTCGCACGCAAGGCGCGGAAGTCTATAAAAAACTGCTCGCCTCCGCGCCCCCGTATCTCGACTATCTAATTGGCCGGGCGCGCCGCCTGGGCCTCGCCACGGCCCAGGAAAAGTTGCGCGCCGTAAATTTCCTGCTGCCCTTCGTGCAGCGCATTCCCAACGGCTTGCTCCGCTCCGAATGGGCTTCGCGCATCTCCCACCAGTTGCGCGTAGACGAGCCCGTGCTTCGCGAAGCCTTGCGCCGCGCCGCCGCCGAACGCCGAGGCGAGCTGAAAACCAATCCCGCGCTCGTAGGCCGGCCGGCCAAGCAAGCCGAGCGGCGCCTGGTCCAGCTATTGATGGAAGCCGATGAGTTTCGCGCCCGCTTGGCCGCGGAAATTCGCGACGCCCATCTCCACCAGGGATTAGAGACCGAAAA
>PLJR01000291.1 GCA_003140295.1 Acidobacteriota bacterium | reverse complement strand
CTTCGGCGCGATGTATCGGTGAGCTCTCGCTTTTCATCTAAATCTGACGCACTGCCTCGACTCGACGTTTGACTTGTTCCGGGCCGGAGTGAAAGTGCGTCCGGAACATTTCAAGAATTCCAGGATGAGAACAACATGACTGCCCGGTTCACAGCGATTGCGCTGCTGACGTTCGCGATCTCACCCATTTCACTGACTGTCCCAGGCGCCGCTCTCCGCGCGCAAGGGCCCTCGGCCGCGCCGGATTCGCTTCCCCAGGCGAGGGGCGGAACGTCCGCAGTTGCCACACCGCTACCTGCGGCCCAATTCCCGGCGCTTTCGCAAGCATCGTCACAAAACCCGCTGCTAGGCAGCGTTCCGGAAGGGACAATTTCGGGAGGCGTGCTTCCACTCTCGATTGCGGACGCCATCGAGCGCGGGTTGCGGCATAACCTGGGCCAGCTGTTGAGCAGCGACGCCATCACCTCGTCGCAAGGACAGCTTTGGCAGGCGCGCAGCTCGCTGTTGCCGAATCTTTCCGCGCGCGTGTCTGAAAATGCGGCGCAAGTCGATCTTGCCGCGCAAGGCTTTGAGAAACTTTCCGCGAGGTTTCCCGGCTTCCCCACGGTGATCGGCCCATTTGGCTATTTCGACGCTCGCGCGATCGCCAGCCAATCGCTTGTCGACATGAATGCGATTGACAATGCGCGCTCTGCCGAACGCACCCGTGTCGCCGCGAAATTCAGCTATCAGGATATGCGGGAGGTCGTAGTTCTGGTGGTTGGCGCTACCTACCTCGAAGCGATCGCGGAATCAGCGCGTGTAGATAGCGCCGAAGCGCAAGTTAAAACCGCACAGGCTCTGTACGATCAGGCCGTGGACCTGAAAAGAGTGGGCGCGTCGGCCGGCATCGACTTGCTCCGCGCGCAAGTGGAACTGCAAATACGGCAGCAACAAGCGATCGCCGCCCGCAACGATTTCGCGAAGCAAAAACTTTCCCTGGCGCGCACCATCGGTTTGCCTCTTAGCCAGGAGTTCACACTCACAGACACGGCTCCGTACGAGCCTTCGACCGTGGTGCCGTTAGAAGATACGCTCGAGCACGCCTACGCCCAGCGCGCCGATTTTCAAAGCGCGCTGGCGCAGGTGAGTGCCGCGACATTTGCGCGACGCGCGGCCACTGCGGAACATTTGCCATCCGCTTCGGCATATGCCGATTACGGACTCGCGGGTCCCACTCCCGACCATCTTCACGGCAGCTTTGATACCTACGTGGCGCTGCACATTCCCATTTTCGCGGGGAACAGGGCCCGCGGCGACGCACTGGTAGCCGACGCCGACCTCGCACGCAGCCGCCAGCAGCTCGAAAATCTTCGCGCGCAGATCGAGCAGGACGTGCGCTCGGCCCTCCTCGATCTGCAATCGGCTTCCGAACAGGTGAACGTCTCCCGGAGCAATGCCGACCTGGCGCAGCAGACCCTGACGCAGGCACGCGACCGCTTCAGCGCCGGAGTGACCGACAACATTGAAGTCGTGCAGGCCCAGCAATCGGTTGCGAACGCCAATGATTCTTATATTTCAAGTTTGTATGCATACAACCTCGCAAGAGTGGAGCTGGCTCGCGCAGCGGGTTCCGCCGAGCGCGGTATCCGCGAATATTGGAAGGGAAAGTAAGCCATGGCCGATGATGCACAGCGCACTGCCGTGAAAGATGTCCCGCCGAATGCCGCACCGCGTGAAGAAACGCGCGCGCCCGCGCCGTTTTCTGCTTCGGAGCCACTGACGCCCCCGAAATCCCGGCGGCGCCTGGGCTTTCTGGTTGCTGGAATCGTCGTGGTGCTGGCAGTCGTAGGCTTTTTTGTCTGGCGCTATCTCGGCACCTACGAGTCCACCGACGATGCGCAAGTGGATGGCCACGTAAACGCCATCAGTGCCCGCGTTGCCGGATACATCGCTAGTGTAAACGTCGAAGACAACCAGTACGTCGACAAGGGCGCGGTGCTGGTTCAAATCGATCCGCGGGATTATGAGGTTGCTGTCGACCATGCCAAAGCCGAGCTTGCCGACGCAGAAGCCACTGCGCGCGCCCTTAGCCTGAATGTGCCCGTCCAGACTGTGGGCACGGCCAGCCAGGTTTCCTCGTCGGAATCGCAACTTGCCGGCATGCAAGCAGGCGTCACTGCAGCGCAAAGGCAATCCGACGCAGTGCGGTCGCAATTGCAGGAGGCCGAAGCCAACAATGCCCGCGCCCAGGCCGATGTGGCGCGCTACAAGGAGCTCGTTGCGAAAGATGAAGTCTCGCGGCAGGTCTACGATCAGGCTGATGCATCGGCGAAGGCCAGCGCTGCTGCCGTTGACGCCGCGCGGTCGGCGGTAGCCGGCGCCGAACAGCAAATCGCCCAAGCTCAAGGGAGACTCGGCCAGGCCGAAGCGGAATTGCGCAATTCGCGCACCGGACCGCAACAGGTGAGTGCGACCCGCGCTCGGGCGGAGGCGGCGCTCGCGACAGTCCAGGAAAAACGCTCTGCGCTTGCGCAGGCCGAATTGAATCTGCAGTACTGCACGATTGCTGCGCCGGTGAGCGGCGTGGTGAACAAGAATGTCGAAGTTGGCATGAACGTGCAGCCCGGGCAAACGCTGCTGTCGGTTGTGCCCCTCGATGATGTATGGATCACCGCAAATTTCAAGGAAACTCAGCTCGCACATATGCACCCGGGGCAACGCACGACCATTTCCGTGGACGCCTTTTCCCGCAAGTATAAAGGCCACGTGGAGAGCATTGCGGGCGCCGCGGGCGCACGCTTCAGCCTTTTGCCGCCGGAAAATGCCACGGGCAATTACGTAAAAGTTGTGCAGCGCGTACCCGTAAAAATCGTGCTTGAGCCGGGTGANNGTCTGGGTGAAATAAGGATGTGGGTGAAATAAGGCGTCGGTGAATAAGGGTGTCGGTGAAATGAGTGAGTGGGTGCAATGAGCGAAGCTGCTGCCGCCACGCTTCCCGCGAGCGCGGCTTACACGCCGCCGGCTGTGAATCCGTGGATTATCGCACTCACGGTGACGTTAGCCACCTTCATGGAAGTGCTCGATACGAGCATCGCCAACGTCTCTTTGCCGCACATCGCGGGTGGGCTCGCGGCGAGCGTGGACGAGAGCACCTGGATCCTCACCTCGTACCTCGTTTCGAACGCCATCGTTCTGCCGATGAGCGGATGGGTCTCCTCGATGATCGGGCGCAAGCGGTTTTACATGTCCTGCGTGGCGCTGTTCACCATCAGTTCGTTTCTATGCGGCCTGGCGCCCAATCTCGGCATGCTGATTTTCTTTCGCGTTCTGCAAGGCATGGGCGGGGGCGGCTTGCAGCCAAGCGAACAATCGATCCTGGCAGACACTTTTCCTCCCAAGAAACTGGGAATGGCCTTCGCGATGTACGGCATGGCCGTGGTGGTGGCGCCTGCCATTGGACCTACGCTGGGCGGCTTCATTACCGACAATTACAGCTGGCGCTGGATTTTTTACATTAACGTTCCCATCGGCGTCATCTCGCTGCTGTTGACGTCGCGCCTGATCACCGACCCACCGCACCTGAGCGGCGAACGGGAAAAGGGCAAGAAATTTAATATCGATTACATTGGTTTGGGCCTGCTCGCGCTCGGGCTTGGCGCCCTGCAAGTGGTGCTCGACAAGGGTCAGCGGCTGGATTGGTTCGAATCCCACTTTATTCTCATCTTGACCGTGATCTCCATGGCGGCCCTGGTTACGGCGGTCTTTTGGGAATGGCGGCACGAAAATCCGGTCATCGACTTGAGGCTTTTCCGCGACCGCTCTTTCGCCATTGGCAATACCATGATGTTCATGCTGGGGTTTATCTTGCTGGCCACGACGCTGCTGCTCCCGCTGTTTTCACAAACCATGCTCGGCTATACGGCGCGCGAAGCGGGGCTATCACTGATGCCCGGCGGCCTGGTAATCCTCACGTGCATGCCTTTGGTGGGATTCCTGTTGTCGAAAGTTGATCCGCGGTGGCTGATGGCCTTCGGCATGGGCATGCTTTCGTTCGCCCTTTTTCACATGACCAGGTTCGACCTGTATATCGATTTCAAAACGGTAGCGATGGCGCGCGTATTTCAAGGAATGGGGCTGGCGTTTCTGTTCGTCCCGATAAATACCGTAGCGTACGCATACTTGCCCCGAAATAAGAATAATGCCGCTTCGGGACTGATCAATCTGGCGCGCAACGTTGGCGGCAGCATGGGTATATCCTTCGTCACCACTATGCTGGCGCGGCGCACCCAGTTTCATCAGAGCAGTCTGTCGGCGCATTTGAATCCGGCGAATCCGCGCGTGGCCGCAATGCTGCACGGTACGACATCCTCGCTGCGAGCTTCAAGCGGCGGTACTGCACTTCACCAGGCTTACGCATTGCTCGCCAGCACCATCGACCGGCAGGCCACCATGCTTTCCTACATCGACAATTTTCGTATTCTTGGAATTGCGGCTCTTTTCCTGCTTCCGTGCGTTTTTGTAGTCAAAAGGCCCAGAAAGGGAGGGGAAGTTCACGTCCATTGATCCACAAATGATCGGCGGATACTCATCAATGGACCCGCCCGACATCGCCCTACACAGATTACCAGCTTACATCGGTCTCCACCGGCGCGTCGTAGTCCACGCCCTCGACCTCGAATCCGAATAGGTTGCGGAATTCCTTCCGAAATTCGGCGAAGTCCGTGAGCGCCAGTAGATTTTCGGTAGTCACTTCTGGCCATAGAGCAGCCACCTCTCGTTGCACATCCTCGCGCATCTCCCGGTCGTCCAGGCGGATCCGGCCATGCTCATCGGCCCCCGCGGACTCAATCGGTTGATTCACAGTCAGAAAATCCGCAAATAGCCTGCGCATCTGTTCAATGGGGCTTTCCTCCAGACCCTTGCGACGCATCACCTTCAGGAGCAGGCTCAGATACAGCGGCACCACGGGAATCGCTGCGGATGCCTGCGTCACCACCGCCTTGTTCACCGAAATCAGCGCGCGCCCATCCAGCTTGGGCGCCAGCATTTCGCGGATCGCCAGAGCCGTGTTATCGAGGTCATTTTTCGCGCGGCCAATCGTGCCATCGCGGTAAATTGGCCAGGTCAACTCGGGGCCGATATATGAATAAGCCACCGTGCAAGCACCGGCGGCGAGCAAGCCTTCGCTTAAGAGCGCGTCCATCCACATGCGCCAATCCTCGCCTCCCATCACGGCCACCGTGTCGGCGATCTCCTTTTCGCTGGCGGGCGGCAGCGCGACCTCCACAACTTTCTCGGAATCAAGCTCAATCGTGCGATTGGAGTATGGCTGGCCGATGGGTTTCAGTGCTGAACTGTGAACCACGCCGGTGCGCGGGTCGGTGCGTTTCGGAGATGCCAAACTGTAGATCACCAAATCGAGCGGCGCGAGATCTCGTCGAATAAGGGCCATCGCTTCGCGTTTGCATTCATCCGAAAACGCGTCGCCATTCAAATGCGCCGCGAATAGTCCGTCTCTCTTGGCGTACTCATCGAACGCCACCGTATTGTAGTAGCCGGCCGTGGCCGTTTTGCTGTCATCCGGAGGCCGCTCGAAGAACACCCCCAGCGTGCGCGCATCGTATCCCCACGCGGCGGTGATGCGCGAAGCGAGTCCATATCCGGTCGACGCTCCGATAACCAGAACATTGTGCGGAACAAACGTTTCCCCGGGAACGGGCGGCAGGCTGGCATCGCTCGATCCCTCAATCGCGGCGATTTGGCGCTCCACATTGCGCCGGCATCCCTCAGGATGGGCATTCACGCAAATGAACCCGCGCGACCTGCGCTTGACGATTTGTTGTGGCATTCGAGTGTGAAATCACTGCCGCATACTCCGGCAGCGAAGCACATACGCTACCGCGCTCAGATTCCATTGTCCACCGGCTAAACGAAGGGACGGCGTCCGAGGTGAGCGACACAACTCGCCGTCCCGGAGCTGTATGCCCCGGCCTTTACGAAATCCCACCCGTCAAAATCAGCTTCGCAATTATCTAAAATGTCCTTGCACCATCCTGT
>PLJR01000105.1 GCA_003140295.1 Acidobacteriota bacterium | reverse complement strand
GGCAGCGGGTGGTATGTCACCGATTACGGCCGCTCCTCCTCCAAAGAAGCCGCGAAAGACTCGGGGAACCAAGACCCAGGGAACAAAGATTCGGCCAAAGAAGGCAAGGAATCGGGAAACCGCGAAGGTGGCGCCACCGGAAAGCCGGGGGAGAATTCGGAAGGGAAGTCGCAAAGGAATTCGGAAGGGAAGTCGGATCGGAAGTCGGACCGGAGCTCCGACTCCGCTTCCTCCGGTGCCAAATCGGATGCCAAGTCCGATTCCTCACGTGCNNGACAAAAAGAAATCGTCCGCCAAAGAAAAGTAAAATGGTCGGCGACCGCAAGCGCTCAAGGGCGCTCAAAGCTTGAGCGCCCGCAAATAGCTGCGAAATTCCTCTCCGAACTCCGCATTTTCGAGTGCAATCTCCACGGTAGCCTTTAGAAAGCCCAGCTTATCGCCCGCATCGTACGATTTTCCCTCGTAGGTGAGCGCCAGCAGTCCGGTCTCCTGCGCCAGCAGGCGCAACCCGTCGGTCAGCTGTATCTCTCCGCCTCTTCCGGCCTTGGTGCGGGCCAGGCAATCGAAAATTTCGGGCGGCAGCACGTAGCGGCCCGTCACCGCCAGGTTCGATGGCGCTTCCTCGGGGCTGGGTTTCTCGACCAGGTNNTAGACCAGGTCGCGGACCCGCAAAAGATGATTGCCCCACTTGGTTTGTTGCGCCGGTTCGCCATCAATCACACCGTAAAGGTAGGTCTTTTCCTGCGGAACAGCTTCCACGGCGATGGCGCCAATCCCCGTAGCTTCGTAAATCTCGATTAGCTCGCGGGTCGCTGGCCGAGGCCCGGGGATGATGACGTCGCCCAACAGCACGGCAAATGGTTCGTCGCCCACAAGTTCGCGCGCCGTGAGNNAGGACGGCGAACGGTTCGTTGCCGACGAGTTCCTTGGCCACGAGCACGGCGTGTCCAAGCCCAAGTGGTTCCTTCTGCCGGGTGTAGCTGAAGTGCACCATGTTGCCAATGTCGTGCACCAATTTCGCCAGATCGGATTTGCCCTTTTCTTCCAGAAAATTTTCCAGCTCCGGCGAGGAATCGAAGTGGTCTTCGATGGCATTCTTGCCGCGGCCGGTCACGATGATGATGCTTTCGATCCCCGATGCGATGCACTCCTCGACCACATATTGGATCAGGGGCTTATCGACAACGGGCAGCATTTCCTTGGGCTGCGCCTTCGTCGCCGGAAGGAAGCGTGTTCCCAACCCCGCCGCCGGAAGAACGGCTTTACGCACTCGTCTCGCTGGTTTTGTCATCATGGGGCTCGCTTGTGTACCTTAGAGTTGATATGAAAAATTGAAATTCACAATAAGCGGCGGCACGAACAATTGTCAATCACCACCTTGCGCCGGTCAACGCTGCCGCACGGCATTTGGTAATGACTCATTTTGATGATTCCAGAATAGCGCGTACATTCCTCCCGATGTTGCGCCAGAATCCTGCTTGTTTTCTCATCGTCTAGACCATTTCGGCGCTTTTGACGCGCACGGTGCAATAATCGAGAGCCGACCCAAGTTCTGCCTCATTATCGAGCTCAATGGCCCGTCCGATTTGCTTTAACTCTTTGAACTTGGTCACGGATTTCCTCTAATAGTCCCGCCACATCTTCGATGCTTCCAGACCTGACCGGTCATTCCCGCTTCCACTGCCGCAGTAACTCGCACTCTTGTGAATCCGGCACGAACCGGTATACTTTCGCCGTCAGAAATGCCAAAAAGGAAAGTCGTTTG
This sequence comes from Acidobacteriota bacterium, assembly GCA_003140295.1. Taxonomy (GTDB): domain Bacteria; phylum Acidobacteriota; class Terriglobia; order Acidiferrales; family UBA7541; genus Palsa-189. The sequence continues at coordinate 25,242 of PLJR01000105.1, read as the reverse complement.
AAACCGATGACCTCACCTCCTGCATTCGAGCTCCGTGCCAGCTACGCCGGTCTTGATGGGACGGGAGCAAGCCTGACACGCTCACGCCATCAAGTTCTCGCGAGGGGCTCATGGTTCAAGGCGATCGCTGCAGCTCGCGAGTCGGGGCTTTTAACCGCGACAACGGCACTCGGCGCCCTTGCTATCTTAGCCGCCGCCGCGATTGCGAACGCCGCCGGCGCACCGCCTCCACCCCCACCTCAGACCGGGACGTGCCACGACCTTGAAGTAACGATCCCGGGCCGAGTGGAGGCAATTCAGCGGTGGAAGGCACAATACGACGACTTCACACCCGAGCAGAAGGCTTCCGATCCGAAAGCGATAGCCTTCCTCAAGTACATCAAGAACTATCAGCAGGAGACGAATGCCCTGCAGGCTAAATATCGCAGCCTGGGATGCGACAAGCGTTCCCATAACCCGACCGGAACAATCACGCTCGTGGTCACGTGGTCGCCAGGACCGCATCAAGGGGGAATGCCCGATCACCAGCACACGTTGGACGCGCAATGCACCGCTCTGCTGCAGTTCCACGCTGACGGAACCGCCCACCTGACCCAAGACTTCAGCTGGACGGAAAACACGGTGGAGACCGACAGTAACGGCACCCGCACCGAGACCGTGCTCACGAAGCAGGGCAAGTATGACNNGTCACCCAGTCGACTTCCCAGGAAATCAACGAAGTCAGTAGCTGCTGGAGCTTGATGGGCAAACCTGCACCAACCCCACACGGCTTCAAAAATCCGTCGAAGCCCAAGCTTGTGAGCGACCCGCACGGCCTGAGCGAGGAGGGTGATCGTTCGCCGGAATTGCACCTCAAGGCAGAAATCAGTTGGCAGCTCGCCGCTCCTTGAGCGCGCGCCGCGCGGTCCGCTTGCAGGCGGCAGCGTCATGATTGAGTGACTACCCGGCATGCCGCGAAATCCCAGCCTCGCTGTGCTAGCATAAATATCCGCAAAAAGCTTTTCTTGTTAAGTCCGGAAGCTTCGTCCATGCCTACCCGCATTCTCGGAATTGAATCCTCCTGCGACGAAACCGCGGCTGCGGNNGGCATCGAGACCAGCTGCGACGAAACCGCGGCTGCGGTCGTGGTCGACGGCTGCGAGATACTTTCGAGCGTGGTGGCGTCGCAGGTCGATATTCATCGTAAATACGGCGGCGTCGTTCCGGAGCTGGCGTCCCGCGAGCATCTGCGCAATATTGTGCCCGTAGTGCGAGAAGCTCTAGACCTCGCCCGCATGAGCTATTCCGATATTGACGCCGTGGGCGTAACTTTTGGCCCCGGACTGGTCGGCGCGCTCTTGGTCGGCCTCACCTATGGCAAGACGCTGGCCCTGGCTTTGGGCAAACCGTTGCTGGCCGTAAACCACCTCGAGGGTCATGTACGCGCCGTGTTTCTAGAAGCGCATCGGGAAAAATGCCGCGAGCCCGAGCTTCCGGCCGTCTGCCTGATTGTCTCTGGCGGCCACACCGTCATCTACGAAATTACCTCCAGCAGTGCCGCGGGGCCGGTGGCAGCCCGCTCCTTGCACTACCGGCGCCTCGGCCAAACCCGCGACGATGCTGCCGGCGAAGCTTACGACAAAGTTGCCAGGCTGCTCGCCTTGGGCTATCCCGGAGGCCCCATTATCGATCAACTGATTGCTCGATCGGCCGCAACTGCGCCGGAAGGCGATCCCGCGCCCCGCCTGGAAACTCGCCCTGAAATTCGCTTTAGTCCCACCAAAATCAAGGATCACCCGTACGACTTCAGCTTCAGCGGAATTAAAACCGCCGTCCTGTACTATCTTCGTGCGCACCCCGAGCTCAATCCCGAGATGGAAGCCCGCCGCCAATCCCTTGAACGTGGCCACCGTGGCGCTGCGCATTTACTTCCGCTGTGCAGCCCGCATACCCTCGAACTTTTGTCCAGCTTCCAACGCACAGTGGTCGCCGAACTCGTCGGCCGCACCCTCGACGCGGCGCAACAGACGCGTGCGCGTTCTGTCCTTATTTCCGGCGGTGTAGCCGCCAACAGCGCATTGCGATCCACGTTTGTCCGCCAGGCTGCGGACCGCGGTCTGCCAATATTTTTCCCCAGCAGGGAGCTTTCCACCGATAACGCCGCCATGATTGCTGCCGCCGCCTATCCCAAGCTGCTAGCCGGAGAGTTGGCGGGATCCGCTTTGAACGCCGAGCCCGTGCTGCCGCTTTCCTGATGGCCCAATTTTTCGCGCTGCGCTAGTGGTAGTGGATACAGGCGTTGCGGAGAACGAAAGTCTATGTTTTTTGGAAGGCCGGCAATCGGGCAGAGACGCAATCAGGGAAGGAAAAATACGAATCAGAAAATCCGGCCGTTGCAAGCTCAGATTGCACCGGCCCTGGCGAACCAGCCTGACGAACGCGTTCGAATTACTCGGTGGCTTCGGCCATTTCGCCGGGTGTGGGCATGCGCAGGTGAGCCTTCGCGAGGGACTTCACCAGCATGGTTTCCACGGTTTGTGCGCTTGCATTGCGCGCTGTTGCGAGCTCGCTGATCAGCAGATATTTCGCCCGTTCCAGCATCTTCTTTTCTCGGAACGACAGCGGCTTGGTGCGGCTCAGCGCCACCAGGCTTTTCAGCACTGCTGCGACCTCGATCAGCGATCCAGTGCGCATCCGTTCGGAGTTTTCCTTGAAGCGGTGCTTCCAATCGTGGTGTGAAGCAAACTTTCCTTTTTCAATGTAGCCGAGAACTTTTGTCGCATCGCCATTTCGAATGACCGGCCGCAACCCTACCGCCGTGGCGTTCGAACGCGGCACCATCACCTTCAGGCAACTGGACGAAATTTTCAGCATGTAATACGTTTCCGTACGTCCTTCCAACACTCCATAACTGATTTGCTCGATGACACCCACACCGTGGTTCGGATAGACTACCTTGTCACCTATTTTATAATCCATGACAGGTTATACCCCCCTGGTTCGGTCGTCACGCTACAGCAATACTAGTAAGGCTGCGGGGCATAAGTCAAGCATATTTCGAGTAGAATCAGCGAGTTAAGTTAACTTTCGCTTTCACAATGGCCCATAAATTGCTCTCCATTAATGTGATCGGCCTTATCGAAAACTTCGATACCGCCGCAACTTCACCTCCCTCTCCACCTCTGCCGGACTTCCAGTGCTGACCTTAGCTTTCGATACCAGCACTCGTACCGGCAGTATTGCCGCGTTGCGTGACCACACCGTTCTGGGCGAGTTCACGAATACCTCTGAGGAACCTTATTCCATCACTTTTCTGACTGATCTCGACAGACTCCTCGTGCAGCTTGGCCTAGCACTTCACCAGTTTGATTTATTTGCCGTCGGTTCGGGCCCGGGTTCCTTTACCGGTGTGCGTACCGGTCTCACCGCCGCTAAAGCCTGGTCGGAAATTTACGGCAAGCCAATCGCATCGGTAAGCTGCCTTGCCGCCTTGGCTTTTAAGCTCGATCGGTCCCGCCTCCGATCGTCCGAAGCGCTGATCGCCGCCGTGTCAGACGCTCGCCGCGGCCAGATCTTTGGCTGCGTTTACAGGTTTGTCGCGGCTGTTGCAACTGCTCCACCCACGCTTGAGCCCGTCATGCCCACGCTTGTGCCCGTCATGGATGAAGCCGTGTTGAGCGCCGAGGAATTCATAGAGATCGTAACGGGTCTCGTGCGCCGCGTTCCGCCCTCTCCGAATTCCGGTAACGATGGGCCCGATCACGGCGCGTCCGGCCACGGCGCGTCCGGCGCGCTACCTGTCTTCGTCTCTTCTTCTCCCGATGTAATTCGCCCTGCGCTCGAGCACTCAACTCTTTCCGGCGCCCCTATCGAGCAGGTTTCCGGCGCGCTGGCGGCGCAGATCGGCGAACTCGGGTACCTCAAAGCGGTTCGTGGCGACGTCGTGGACGCACTTTCGCTCGAAGCCAATTACCTTCGCCGCCCCGACGCGGAGCGCAACTGGAAAGGGTCGTAAGAATCCAGCCATAAGGATCGAGCCCTAAGGATCGAAATTCACCCCGTCGAGAATGATTGCCTCCACAATGATTCGTAAAATCAAAGCCGGTGACGCTGTGGCAGTGGCGCGCTTGCTCGCAGCCAGCCCCGGAGCCGCGCCGTGGTCCCCGCTCGATAACCCCGTACCGCCGGATACGGAAACCGCCGACACGGAAACATTCGTTGCCGAACATGATGGCGAAGTTGTGGGCATAATTGTCACCCGGGTAGCTGCGGATGAGGCCGAAATCCTCAATCTCGCCGTTCTTCCCACACTGCGGCGCCGCGGCCTGGCGCGGGGATTGCTCCTTACGGCCCTCGCGGCCGCACGCGCCCTCAACGCCCGCCGCGCGTTCCTCGAAGTTCGTGAATCGAATCTGGGCGCCCGCGCCTTCTATTCGCGCATGGGATTTACCGAATTTGGCCGCCGCCGCGCCTATTACCAGGGACCCGCCGAAGATGCCTTAATTCTCACGTTGACGCTGGATTAACCGCCATCCAAACCTCTTGTCGCCGCCAAAACGTTGTGCTAAGTTTTCCTCATCATGTAACCCACACCCCAAGGAGGCGTACATGCCGATGACTCTTCATCGCGAAGCGGTCGATGCTGACCCGGAAATACAGCGCCTGGCCCAAGAGCACTCTCGCTACGAAATGCAGCTCCAGCAGCTCACCACCTCTCCCTACCTCAGCGCGGAAGATATCCTCCTCGAAGCCGACCTCAAGAAAATGAAATTAAGAGTCAAAGACGAGATGGAGCGGCGCGTTGCGCTGCTCGCTAAATCCGCCATCACTCATTAGGCATTACGGCGCGGCTCGCTAAACAAATCTGGCATACAATAGAAGTGTCTCTTGCGGAGGTGCCCGTCTGTCCCAGATGGAGCCTGTCCAAAATGGCAGCCCGTCTTCTTCCGGGCACTGGAGTCGAAGACTCCAAGATTTGGGGCACGGCGCGGCTCCCCCTAAAAGGACTTAAGTAAACGCTAAAGGCACTTAATCCCAAAAAACATGTTCATGCTGATCGCTGATGGTTAGAGACGGTTACAAATTTGCCGTGCCGCCGATAGTGTTGGGCGCGGCCGCTGCGGCCTTTGGCTGGCGCGCCACTGCCGCCACGCTTCTTTCGGCGGGCGCCTTGGTCGCCTATTTTTTTCGTGATCCCCAACGCGTTCCGCCCGGCGATCCCGGCGTGGTAGTTTCTCCCGCCGACGGCCGCGTCATGGAAATCGTCAGCGAGCAGCTTGATGGCCGCCCGGGTCAACGCGTCAGTATTTTCCTGGCGATATGGGACGTGCACGTCAACCGTTCACCTATGGCCGGGCGCGTGCAGCGCCTGGACTACCGCCCGGGCCGTTTTTATGCGGCCATGCGCTCCCGCGCCTCTTCGGAAAACGAGCAGAATGTCATTCGCCTCGAAACCGACCACGGACAAATCATGTTCAAGCAAATCGCCGGGTGGGTGGCCCGGCGCGTGGTTTGCTGGAAAAAACCCGGCGACTCGCTGGCCCTCGGGGAGCGCATCGGCTTGATTCGCTTCGGCTCGCGCATGGATGTGTGGCTTCCGGAAAACGCCGAAATCGTCGCGAAAGTTGGAGAGCACGTCGCGGGAGGAGTAAGCGTCCTGGCGCGCTGGCGATGACCGAGGCCCGTGAACTCTCGCCCATGAAACTCAAAGATGACAAACCAAAAGACGAAGAGCAGCAAGCCTTCGGTTTTGTCGGGCCCGCGAACCATCGCCTGCGCCGCGGCGTCTACCTGCTCCCCAGCGCATTCACCGTCGCAAATTTGCTCTGCGGCTATTACGCAGTTCTCGCGACGCTCAAAGGCGCCCCCACCGACTTGGACAATGCCTCGCGAGCCATCGGCTTCGCGATTCTCTTTGACGCTTTTGACGGCTTCGTAGCGCGCGCCACCCACACCAACACCGAATTCGGCAAACAGTTTGACTCCTTGGCCGACGTTGTCAGCTTCGGCATTGCGCCCTCCATTCTGGCATTTACCTGGGGCGTGCAGGCCCTGCTCGCGGGCGATTTGCCGCAATCGCATCACATTTCGCAGCTTGCGTGGCTGGTTAGCTTGGCCTTTGTCATCTGCTGTGCGTGGCGCCTGGCGCGCTTCAACGTCCACGGCATGGCGCCGGGCGGCCTGAAGTATTTCGTGGGCATGCCGTGCCCCGCTGCGGCAGGGATGATCGCCGCCACCGTTCATTTCTGGAAAGACCCCCTCGACGATTGGCGCTGGTCGATCGCCTGGCTTGCACTGGTACTGGCGCTTGCGGCGCTGATGTCCAGCACCATCCGTTATCCCAGCTTTAAGGGTTTCCCTATCGGTAAGCGCCTGCACTCGGTGACCATCGTTATAGTGGCCATCGCGGTCTGGGCCATCGTCGTTTATTCCGAGCAGGTGCTGATCCTGATCGCCACCAGTTACATGGTTACCGGCCTCACCCTGCACGTCGTCCGCTTAGTTCGCCGCCGTCTGGCCGTCCGGCCCGCCTAAATTATGGTTCTGGGAGCCGATTCACTGCGCATAGCCATCGCCGGAGCCACGTCGCTTCGCGGCAAAGACTTGCGGCAGTGGATCGACGAGAGCGGTTTCCCGGTGGGCGAGGTCCGCCTTCTCGATGAAGAATTAGCCGCCGGCACCCTTGCTGAAGTTGCCGGAGAACCCGTCATCGTGCAGCCGGTTGAGGAGGCGAGTTTCGAACGCACCCGCTTCGTATTTTTCACCGGCTCGCCCGCCTTCGCCGCCGCGCACGCTCGTTCCGCCCAGCGCGCCGGGGCCACCGTAATCGATATGACCGGCAGCATCTCGGCCGCGCTTGGCGCGCGCCTCTGGATTCCGCACTTGGACGCGGAACTCGCCGCTCCCCCGAGCGGCCACGCGGATTCGCGAGCGTCAATTGCCGCCCCGTCTGGCCCCCCTTCTGACAAAAAGTCCGGCGCAGCGGGCACTCCCGCCGGCAGCCGGGGCGACGGCGCCCCTTTTGGCGCCCCTTCCGACATCCCGTCTCGTGCAATGGCCGGCGCCATCACCGTTTGCATCGCGCCTTCCGCCGCGGCCATCGTGGCGTGTTCTCTCTCCGCCGCGCTGAAGCCGTTCCCCCTGGCTCGCCTCGCGATCACCTTTTTCGCGCCCGTTTCTGACCGCGGCCAGCCCGGCGTCGACGAACTCGAAAACCAGACCGTGAAGCTCCTGTCCCTGCAGCCCATGCCGCAAGCGGTCTTCGACACACAAGTAGCCTTCACCTTGCTCGATCGCTGGGGCTCCGGAAGCGCCGTCAGTCTTTCCAGCATACGCGCCGCTATCGCGAGCGAGGTGCGCGAATATCTGGCTGGCCGCCTGCCATCGCCGGCAATCACCCTGGTGCACGCGCCGGTATTTTTCGGATGCGCTTTCAGCGCCTACGCGGAGTTTGCCTCGCCCGCACGCGCTGCGACCGCCGGCGCTCCGGCCACCGGTAAAGCCACCGAAGTCAGCGCGCCTCAACTTGCCGCGCGCCTATCCGCCGCCGGATTCACTGTCGCCGGCGAAGACGACCCGCCGCTCTCCAACGTCAGCGTTGCCGGAGAATCGCAACTCTTCGTCGCTCCTCCCGCACGCGACCCCAACGCCGACAATGCCTATTGGCTGTGGGGCGCAGTCGATAACCTGCGTCTCACCAGCGCAAACGCGCTGCGCATCGCGGAGCGGCTCCTTGTCTCCTAACCCGTCTGCTAATCGGTGTCACGCGCCCTGTGCAGACAGCGTCGCACCCAGCGTGCCAGCTCCCGAGCAAACCAATGTGCGGGCCCGCCCCGCCGCCACCTGTGCAGCATTCGCCGCGCTCTCGCTGCTGCTAGCCGGCTGCGGCTACCACGTAGCCGGCCGCGCCACCCAAATTCCCGCGGGAGTGCAAACCATCGCCGTGCCGGCCTTCGTAAATCGTACTTCCGATTATCGTATCGAGCAGCGCCTCACCGCTGCCGTAGTGCACGAATTTCTGGCCCGCACCAGGTACCGCGTCGTCGCCCGGCCCGAATCCGCCGATGCCGTCCTGCACGGGGAAGTCAGCAGCATCGAAGGCAGCGTCATGGTATTCGACGCCACCACGGGACGCGCCACCACCGTCTTGGTCACCGTAAGATTAAAAGTTCACCTCGACGATCGCTCCGGCCGCGCCCTTTACACCAACAACAATTTCCTTTTTCGCGAGCCCTACGAGATTTCTACCGACGTCCCCAGCTTCTTTCAGGAAGAGGGGCCCGCCCTTGACCGCATGGGCCGCGATTTCGCGATGCGCCTGGTTTCCGACATTCTGGAGAATTTCTGATGCCCCCAATTTCTTCGAAAGACCCGCATTCTTCCCAAAACCCGCTTTCTTCGGAAAACCCGCTTTCTTCAGAAAAACTGTTTGCGCGCCTCGCCCGGGCCGACCTGCAATCGGTGCCCGTGGTGCTGCTCCTGGGAGGCGACTCCTACCTGCGCGACGCCTGCCGCACGCGGCTGCTGGAAATTTCCGTCGAGCCCGCCGCCCGCGAATGGGGCGTCTGCCGCTTTTCTGCCGCCAATGAATTGTCCGTGGCCCTGGGCCAGGCCCAGACCATGCCTATGCTCGCCCGCCGCCAAGTCGTCATCATTCGCGATCTTGAAGCCCTCGAGCATTTTCCCGCCAGCGACGGCAACGACGAGCGTGATGCGGCCGTCGAAAGCATCACCGCGTATCTCGCCGATCCCGCGCCTTTCACTCTCCTGATCCTCGAAGCCGCCGCGCTCGATCAGCGCATGAAGCTCACCAAGATTCTTTTCGAAAAAGTTCTCGTCGTTGCCGCCGAATTGCCCGCGGACCCGCGGCAGCGCGCCCACGCGGCCGTTATTCTCGCTCAGCAGATGGCCCGCGAGCGCGACACCACTCTCGACGCGGCCGCCGCCGATGAGTTGGTCGATTTGTGTAATGCCGATCTCGCCGCCATTCACAGCGAAATCGCCAAGCTCGCCACCCACGCCGGCCCGGGCCAAACCATTTCCCGCGCCGACATCGCCGCGCTGGTCGTCTCCGAAAAAAAGCATTCCGTCTGGGAGTTGGCCGACATGCTCGCATCCCAGCAGCGGGCCGCCGTATTCGCCTTCCTCGATCATTTGCTGCGCGAAGGCGAACCCGGTCCTGCACTGGTCGGCGCGATGGCCTGGATGTTTCGGAAATTGCTGGAGGCGCAGGAGCTCGCGCCCCACACCTCGAAATTCCAGGCCGCGCAGCGCCTGGGCATGCGTGCCGATGCCGCCGAGCTGGCCGTGCGCCAGTCCAGAAAAATTCCGCGCCGCCAACTCGTCGCCGGCCTTTGCGCTCTCTACGAAGCCGACAACCAGATCAAGCTCGGCGCCGACGACCGCCTGGTCCTTGAGTTCCTCGCAGCCTGCCTAACCAAGACCGAGCGCCTTCCGCCAGCGCTATCTTCGCCCCCCAAGCCGCCGCCAGCAAAATCCTGGCGCAGATAATCGCGGCGCTCGGAAGAAAAAAGCCCCGAAGGGGCGCCAGAACGTAAGCGCTGGGTAAAAGGGAGAACAAGACACCAACGGAGAGCCCCGGCGGGGCGACACATGATCGAACCTTCGCGCGACCTTCCGCAAAAGATCGCGCGACCCAATCAGTGGAATTAAAAAGTTTTCGCGCGGGAAAAATTAAGCGCTGGCCGTAGTTCCAGAAGATCGCAACGAGTTGCAGGCCACTGACAACCGCGACTTATACCGGTTCGCCGTATTCTTTTCGAGCACGCCCTTGGTCACCGCGCGATCGATCGCGGAAATCGTCGGCTGCAGCAATTTATCCGCTGCCGCCGCGTCACCCGTTCCCAGCGCATTTCGCAACGATTTCATCATCGACCGGACGCGCGTGCGATTCGAACGGTTCACCGCCGCCCGCGTAATGGACTGCGCGGCGCGCTTAAGCACCGACTTCTTGCGCTTCTTAACCTTAGTAGCTGTTCCTTGAGCCATCCACCACTCCTTTGCGCGCCAATCGCGAAAACAAGAAAACAACAGTAGCGAACTGCCTCAGTCCTTGTCAAATCACGCGCGCGTGCGCTTAGTTTCCGATAAGCCGCACCTATCAAGGCTTCGCGCCAACGAACCAATACACGGACGCTGCGCAATAACTCCCGTCCATGAATGAAAAGCCCATCTGACGGATACTTTTACCGGCTGCTGCTCTTGGTTCCCGAGGCCACTCGCGGCACTGGCTTACCGTAAACTTCAATCCAGTCCACCCGCGAACCTCCCCCGCTTCCGTGCCCCGCTCCCCGCATCAGGTCGGTGAAACCAATCTCTTCCACCTTGCTAAGGTCCGGATAATCCACCCAGTACCCGTCCCGGGCTTCGATTACATCTTTGATGTCGAGGTTCCTCCAGCGCACGTCCACCACTTGAATTTCTGACTCCACCCAGTTCGTCGAGAGGCTGGCCGCCTTGTCGCCAATCAGCCACCTTCCGTCGGCGAGCTTCACAATCGGATGGAGGTAATGAAATCCGCTTATGCGGGTGCGCCAGCGGAGCGTCGCTACTCCGGTCAAATCCACATCGTTGTTTTTGTCCCTAAGCGTGATCGCGCAGTTCGACGTGCAAAGCAGCGTCATTGCATACGTCATGTGATTATTGTAGGTCTGGTCGGATATCCGCGTGCCGGCCTTGTCGCCATACACGTGCACTTCTAAATTCGGGTTCGCCACGTCCCCTTGACCGATCGGATGCTCCGGCTCGTCAGCGGTATTCACATTGGGCGCATTCGGATCCAGCTTCCAGTCTTCCCGGAAAAACAACGGAGGATACTCGATACGTAGCGACCTCTGCGGCTGCTTTCCCGCAGGCGGGGGCGTCTGCGGCCCCCCAGGGGGAGCTTGGCCTGCCAGCCAATGCGCTCCGGCCAGAGACAGCCCCAACAGTCCCAACACGGATACAGTGCGAATCAATCTCGGCATATACACCTTCTCTTTCCGCATCAGCAATCCGGCCGCATCGCCAATCGGGAACCGCCGGAATTTAGGCGGCCCGTTTCAATCACACGGGTCGCGATCTTGGTTTATTACTCGCGCCCCACCCGGCATTTTCGTTTTCATCGCCCGGACGCGCACCGTTTATACACCCTGCGTCCTTCCGAGTGCACCAAATTTGCCTTCGATGTATTAGCTCCATAATTCTGTCACCCCCTAACGGCTACGTGAAAATGCCACCCTATGAGACAGGAGACATTTGCATTGAGCCAGAAAGAATTACACGAGTGACGGTGATTTCATCCTGGGTGAAGTTTGTCGTCGCTCCCATTTTGCTCGTCGGCAGCGTTTTGGTGGTGGTCTATGCAGTGATTGGCAAGAAAGCGGAACACCGCGAACAGCTTGAAGTGACGTTTTTGAAATGCGACCCACGTTATCTGACGCTGTTGTTACAAATCATCCAGTCTGGAGAATGGATGAGCCTCCTATAGACCCGCGGCGGTCCCCACCCACCACCGAAATAATATGGTTCAATTCACAACGGTGCCAACAATCCGCGACAGATACCGCCATGCCTCGGTCTGGAGTCCCGTCCGCGCGTCCCGGCCAAAGTGAAAGCTCAGACTGAAGCCGGAGAGATGGACCGAACTCGGACCGCCCGGATAGCTCTGTCGCGCAGAACGAAAACCCTGCGTACCGCGATAGCTTAAAGGATCAAGCGGCACATTCTGAGTGTGCAGCGTGCTCTGAAAGGCATCCAGTTGCAGCCGTCCGCCCCAAAGTTGGACGAGTAACATACTCGACCTCGTGAAAAACAAAATCTTAACCTCTTCCATCGGGAGAAGGCGCCCCATGGTGTGGTCACTTTCATCAGCCCCCGCGAACAGGGGGCTGAAACGGGCAGGGGAGTTTCCCGGGTCCTGGTAGAGGAAGGAAGCGGCCGGCAAGGGGGTCGATACCGTTCGGAGCATCGTCACGGTTGGCTCAACGCGTTCAACGATCTGTGGAGCAGGTATTTGCGCAACCGTCGGCACGCAGCTCCCCAGAAATATTCCGAGCAGTACGATGAATCGTTTGTGCATCAGCAGACTTTCTCTAATTCTTGCTCTTTACTACTGAAGCGAAGGAACGGGCTCAACCCCGGATCCCCCTTGCTATAGCCGAAGAATAAGGAACCGGACTTCGCTTTGAGATGAACTGGATTGCCAGGACTGAAACAAGTTTACTAGTTCGGGGTTCGCCGGTTTGTCCTCAGACCTAGGTGAGTGCTCGCCCGGCAAGACAAGAATAGGTAAGCATTGACCCCCACACAGCGATATGCCTTATCCTGTCTGTCGAGGAGCCGATGAAATGCCGTCGTGGCCACCGGATGCCGTGCTAAATTCTCAAATAGGCACCGACAGCTCATCCGCCGTTCTAACCTGAGGTTCGCCCCTACGACACTCTCCTTACGAGCCAAACTATCAAGCAGATAACCACTATGGTGCCAAGTATTCCGTATCCAAACATTGTTGTCTCCAATCTTTAATGAGCTCGCGTGTGAGCTCTTTGAAATGCGGCGTCGAGTTCTACAGTAGGCTGGTTCACCGACCATGTCTGTGCGGTTTCGGACACAATCTCCCTCAAAATCATTTGACTAATTTGACTAAAATGATTCGCGTTGTGCTGCTATTTATTAAGTAGCGGTTGAAGGTGTCGTGGGGACGTGGAAATCGCTGGCGAGCACCTAAATCAGAGTTCGCGCCGCCTCTGCCACCGGCGTTCTAGACATCTTCATCCAGAGGGCAGTTGCGTTGGGATTGGATAGGTCCCGAGAAACGCTGCCAGCTCAACCGGTCGATGCAACACCATCTGCTATAAATCTTTTCTCTAAAAGGTGGTGTTTATGACGCAAGCGAGACGGGTGAAGCTGTCCGCGATGCAGAGAACGGACATGTGGAAGCGTTGGCAGGCGGGGCAGTCGTTGCATGAGATTGGGCGCGCCTTCGGCAAGAGCCATGTGGTCATTCACTTTTTGCTGGCCCGTCATGGTGGGATTGCTCCGGCAGCCCGTCGGCGCTCGCCGTTAACCCTCACGCTGACGGAGCGAGAGGACATCTCCCGAGGGATTGCCTGCGGTTCGTCGATTCGTGAGATCGCCAAAGGTCTGCAGCGAGCGGTGTCGACAGTGAGCCGGGAGGTGGCCCGCCACGGCGGGCGCCCCCAGTATCGAGCGAGTGAAGCGGATCACCAGGCCTGGGAGTCGGCCTTGCGGCCCAAGGTGTGCCTTCTGGCCATCCAGAGCAAGCTGCAGGAGATCGTGGCGGGTAAACTGGGCCTGGACTGGTCGCCGGAACAGATTTCCGGATGGCTGAAGAACCAGTATCCCGAGGACGAGAGCATGCGCGTGTCCCAAGCGCGAGGAGTGCTGAAAAAAGAGCTGATTCAGCACCTTCGGACCAAGCGGCGGATCCGCCGCTCGCGGCAAGCCCGTGATCGCGGACACCGCTGTGGTCAGATCGTGGATGCCATCTCCATTCGGGAAAGGCCTGCGGAAATCGAGGACCGCGCCATCCCCGGTCATTGGGAGGGCGATCTGCTAGGCGGCACCCACAACAGTCACATCGCCACCCTGGTGGAACGTCATTCGCGTTTTACCGTGCTCATAAAGGTGCCGAGCAAAGACACGGCGGTTGTCGTGGATGCACTGAGCCGGCACGTTCGGAAACTCCCCGCGTCCTTGCGGCGCTCGTTGACCTGGGACCGAGGGCTGGAGATGGCCAAGCACAAGAGCTTCACGGTGGCCACGGACGTGAAAGTCTACTTCTGCGATCCGCAGAGCCCCTGGCAGCGCGGCACCAATGAGAACACGAACGGGCTGCTGCGACAGTATTTCCCCTAAAAGGACGGACTTGTCCGACTATACGCAAGCACAGCTCGACCAGGTGGCGCTGCGCTTAAATCAACGCCCGCGAAAGACTTTGGGATTCGAGACTCCGGCCGATAGACTGCAAGCGAGTGTTGGTGTTGCAACGACCCATTGAGACCACCCCGTTTCTCGGGCACTGGCCGGTTCAACTACGAGCTAACTTCCGGTTTGTCCGTAATCCACTAATTAGGCCATACCGCTCAATCACGTTCTACAGGCCGATTTACCGGGGCTTAATGCTCCGGACGTTCATTCTGTGCTAGCCTGTTGCCACTCAGCTCCGGAGCTCGTCCCTCGAGCGACGTAAAAACAGGCAGGCCCCTAGTCAGAGAAATCCAAACTGCTCAAACGGAGGACACCATGACTGAAAGCGGTGCTGCACAACGAGCCAGCAAGCAGACAGCGGACAAGAATGCGATTCGTCCGTTTCAGGTGAATTTCCCGGAAGCGGAACTTACCGAATTGCGGAGCCGCATCAACGCGACCAAGTGGCCGGAACGGGAGACGGTCGCGGACGCATCGCAAGGCGTGCAGCTCGCGACGATTCAGGCACTCGCGCAGTATTGGGGGACAGACTACGACTGGCGCAAGGTCGAGGCAAGACTGAACGCCCTACCGAATTTCATCACCGAGATCGATGGGCTGGACATTCATTTCATTCACGTCCGTTCGAAACATGAAAATGCCTTGCCGCTCATCGTCACGCACGGATGGCCGGGGTCGGTTGTCGAGCAATTGAAGATTGTCGATCCGCTCACTAATCCCACGGCTCATGGGGGCAGCGCTTCGGACGCCTTCGACATCGTGATTCCGTCGATGCCGGGCTACGGGTATTCGGGCAAGCCGACCACGACCGGCTGGGACCCCGTCCGTATCGCCCGTGCCTGGACCGCGCTGATGAAGCGCCTCGGCTACACGCGCTTCGTGGCGCAAGGCGGCGATTGGGGCGCGGTCGTCACGGAGCAGATGGGCGTGCAGGCGCCTCCGGAATTGCTCGGCATTCACATCAATATGCCTGGCGCGGTTCCAGCCGACATTGACAAGGCGGCATTCACCGGTGCGCCAATGCCCGACGGTCTCTCACCCGAAGAGAAACTCGCGTTCGAGCGCCTGACATTCGTCTACAGCAAAGGCATCGCCTACGGCTACCAGATGGGGTTGCGCCCGCAGACGNNCTGGCCGCCTATTTTCTGGACCATGATGCGTGGAGCTACGCGCTGATCTCACGCGTCTTTTCCGGAGAAGCTGCCGGCCTCACCCGGGACGATGTCCTCGACAACATCACCATCACCTGGTTGACGAACACGGCGATTTCCGGAGCGCGCCTCTACTGGGAAAGCAAACTCCCGTATTTCAGTGTCAAAGGCGTTTCCATCCCGGTTGCCGTAAGCGCCTTCCCGGACGAGATCGATCTGTGCCCGCGCAGTTGGGCGGAGCGGGCGTATCCCAAACTGATCCACTACAACAAGCTCGACAAAGGCGGGCACTTTGCGGCTTGGGAACAGCCGAAGCTCTTTTCAGAAGAGGTTCGCGTGGGCTTCCGGTCCCTTCGCGCTAGTTAGAGCGGAGTGGCGGCGCGTACGACGTGCGCGCGCCGCCTTCTCATCGGGCGCGTAGTAACAATTGAAAATTCAAAGAAAGTACGCCGAAGTGAAAGTCGGATCGGCAAGTTCCTGGAAGACGCGCTTTATACTCGTTAGCTTCCGAGCTGTCGGCAAACCGGAAGTTACCCTCGGATGAAACTCGGATAGCGCCCGAGAAGTCAGATTCTCGGCATGTGGCCGTTCCTGCAAAAAACCAGTATCCGATAATCCCGTTTCTCAGGCCGAATCCTACTTTCTTGCAATGAGGAGAAGCCTACGGCAGAATCCACGGCATGAACCTCTCTGAGAGCCGAGACCTTCCTGTAGACAAAGTCATCGCGCTATACGCTGCGAACGGTTGGTCCGCCGCAGACCCAAACTAGGATACTGGAGTCGCTGAGGGCAAATCTGTATGAGTACACCGAGTCCTGTTGAAGCGTTCTATTCACGAATCTGGAATGATGGCGATCTTTCTGCTGCTTCCGAGTTACTCAGTGAAGGATTTTCTTTTCGCGGCTCGCTCGGTAGCGAATTGCAAGGTCGAGATACGTTCACAGAGTATGTCCGATCGGTACGCGGCGCGTTAGCAGACTACCATTGTGAAATTCTAGATTGCGTGAGCGAAGGGAATAAGGCTTTCGCCAAAATGCGTTTTTCAGGCATCCACGTGGCTCCATTTCGGGTCCACCAACCTACTCGCAAGTCTGTTCATTGGCTCGGCGCTGCGTTATTTACCTTCGATGGCAAGGTCATCAGTGAATTGTGGGTTTTGGGCGACCTCGTTGGTCTTGATGCCGTCCTCCAGTCGAACGCTTAGGCCAAGTGCTGTGAAGTCCGCCTCTCGGAACGTGGCTTTTGAGCCCGTAGCGTGGGAGTGCGGACACGCAACACTCGATCCGCCGAACTGGGACCAGTAAAGCGAATAGTCAATCTGGTCTTAATTCGAACGCTTCACCCGGCATTCGAAACTAGTACCATGTAATTATCTATTTACACCGTTAACCATCTATGTTAGCATGTGTTGTGACGCGCCCAAATCCCTCGCCGGAATCGCGCCTGCCAGGCCCCCGCCGGCAATGACCCCCGCTCCATTCTTTTCACCTCGCGCCAGGCGTGCCCCGCGTTATCATCCCCGTACACCCTTGAGCCACGAAACAAGAAATCCGCGCGATTTATCCCCTGCAATTTCTGCAGGTTATGAACGCCTATTTTGTCAACCCTTGTGTATTGATAGCGTTACGAATGCCCGGGGGGTATGGCGGCCTCTTCCAACTATTCGAACGCCTCGAAGTCGCGCGCGATCGTGTACTGTGGCCTTTTTCCTCGTTATCCTCGCGCTACTCTCGGGCCTGCCCGCCCGCGCCGAAAAAGTCGAGCAGCTTTCTCCGCAGGGCTACGTCAACGATTTTGCCGGGGTCATCGACGCTGCCTCCAAACAGAAAATCTCCGCCCTCTGCGAGGAGGTCGATCAGAAAGCCGGCGCGCAGATTGCCGTCGTCACCATCCATTCGCTCGAAGGCGACACCGCGCAGGATTTTGCCAATCGTCTGTTCGCCAAGTGGGGCGTCGGACCCAAAGGTAAAGATCGCGGCGTAATGGTTTTGCTCGCTGTCGACGATCACCAGTATTGGACCGAAGTCGGTTACGGCCTCGAGCCCATTCTTCCCGACGGTAAAGTCGGCGGCTTTGGACGCGAAATGCTTCCGTTGCTGCGCCAGAATCAGTACGGCGCCGCCGCCTTTCAGATCACTTCCGAAATTGCGAGCGTGATCGCCCAGGATCGCGGCGTGGCATTAGCTCAGCCTTCCGCGGCCCCGCCACCCGCCGCGCCCGAACCGCAAACCGATACCGTTCACGGCATCCCCCTCAATTTGCTTCTGCCTCTGATATTCTTCGGGTTGTTCGGTGGCTGGCGCCTGCTGGCATTTTTTCTGGTGGCCGGCGGATTGATGCGGCCCCGCCCCCGCTACAGGTCCGGCTACGGTGGCGGATGGTGGATGGGCGGCATGGGTGGAGGTTCCGGTGGTGGCAGTTGGGGAGGCGGCGGCTTTGGCGGATTTGGTGGCGGCTCGTCCGGCGGCGGCGGCGCCGGAGGCGGCTGGTGAGGAGTATAAGTGACCGACCATAATGCGACCGACATGAAAGCCGACGTGAAAGGCGTGGCGGGCCAACCCCCCAAAGCCGCAACAACGTCAGCCGCAACCACGACTGCTGCAACGACGACTGCCGCAAACACGTCAGCCGAAACCATGCCCGGCGGGTTTGCGCCCGCACCCCTGCCCAAAGAAAAAGACCTCGCTGAATTGGTCGAGCGTCTGCAAGCTGCGCTGGGAACAAACCTTGAAGCCGTTGTACTGTACGGCTCCGCCGCCGGTTACGCGCCTAGCCTCGATCAGAAACGCGGCGACCAGCACGAACGCGATTCCGCTCGAGGACCCGAGCGCGGCCACGAATCTGGGCACGAATCCGGGCACGCACACAAAGACAACAGCGAATATCACGACGAGCACTCCGACCTCAACGTGTTGGGCCTTCTCGGCCGGCTCGACGGCGGTGAACTCGGTAAACTTCGCCCCGTGTGCCTTTGGTGGTGGCACAAAGGACACCCCGCGCCCTTGGTTTTCACGATTGAAGAGTTGCGCCGCTCCGCCGATATTTTTGCCATCGAATTGCTCGATATGAAGCAGCGTCATCGCCTGCTCTTCGGCCGCGATTTCCTGGCGTCATTCGACGTTCCCATGACGCTGCACCGGCTGCAGGTTGAAAGGGAACTGCGCACCAGCGTCATTCGGCTGCGCCAGCTTTTTTTGCAGTCCCGCGGACGCCGCGACGAACTCACCGAGTTGATGATCGCCTCCGCCTCGTCGTTTGCCGCCCTGTTTCGCCATGCACTCATCGCTCTCGGTGAGCCGGTGCCCGATGCCGCAGGCCTGTCGGCGCCCCTGCCTGCGCTGGACTCCCGCCGCTTGGCCGCCGACCGCCTCGCCGCCCGGGTCGGCTTTGATGTTGCGGCGTTCCATCTGGTGCTGGACCTGCGCGACGGGAAGTGCAGCGCGGCAGACATCAATCCGGAGAGCGCCTTCGCCGCCTACTTGAACGCGGTCACGCAGGTCGCCGAGGCCATCGACCGCATGTTGGAGCAAAAATAACGGCATGTCGCGCTACCATCAGATGAGCGGCATCACATGAGGGGCATCACATGCCGGCTCAAACAGGTGACCGGCTGGAAATCTCGCCGAGGGGAGTTCGCGGAATGAAGACTTTGCTCGTAGTCGTCGTGGTCCTGGCGCTGCTCGCGCTCGTCGTCGGCGGCTCGTACGTCGGCCGGCGCAATCAAATGGTGGTCAAGAGCCAGGCCGTGGAAGCCCAATGGCATAACGTGGACGTGGTTCTGCAGCGCCGCGCCGACTTGATTCCTAATCTCGTCGAGACCGTAAAAGGTTATGCCGCCCAGGAACAGAAAGTGTTTGGCGATATCGCCGCCGCGCGTGCCGCCCTGCTGGGCGCGCAAACTCCGGCGGCCCGCATCGCCGCCAATGGGGCTCTCGACGGCGCCCTCGGCCGCCTTTTGGCCATCGCAGAAAATTACCCCCAGTTGAGATCCAATGAAAATTTCCTGCGCCTGCAGGACGAACTCGCGGGCACCGAAAATCGCATCTCGGTCGAACGGCGCCGCTACAACGAGACCGTGCAGGACTACAACACCTACATCGGATTATTTCCCAACAATATTTACGCGAGCTGGGCGGGCTTCAAACCCAATACGGCATATTTCACCGCTGCCGAATCGTCCCGCGAAGCGCCGAAAGTGCAGTTTCCTGGCCCCGCATCGACAACTCCCACGGCGCCCGCACCGGTGCCCGCAACGAAATGAGCGCCCGGAGGCCGTGCGAGTGTGGGAATTCGCTGGCACAATGTGCTGGATCTGCAACGCTTACGGCCATGCGCTTGACCGCGCCCGTTCCTTCGGCTACGCTCGATTTAACAATGGAGGTGGCTTGATTTTCGCGGCAGCCGATTCCAGCGGCCGCAATTCCTCATGCGACGCACCGTGCAAATTGCCGGGCAACTTGAAAATCTCTTTGGCACCCTCGACGAGAATTTAAAACTTCTCGAATCGTCTTTTCACGTCACCACCTACCTGCGCGACAGCGAACTGTCGGTCGAGGGCGATAGCGCGCAAGTGGACCGCGCCGTCCGCATCCTCGAGCAGTATAACGACCTCGTTCGCGAGGGCCGCCAAATGGATAACGGCGCCGTAAAAGCTCTCCTCCGCGTCGCCGCCGAAGATCCGGGCACCACGCTGCGCAATATTCTCGATCCCGGCCAGCCATCGCGCGCGCGAGTTTTTGGAAAAAAATCCATCACCCCGAAAAGCTCGAATCAGCGCCGGTACATGGAGGATATCGAGCGCTACGACATGGTCTTCGCGATTGGCCCCGGAGGCACGGGGAAGACCTATCTCGCGGTAGCGATGGCGGTATCCGCGCTACTCACCAAGCAGGTGAACCGCATCATCCTGGCGCGGCCTGCGGTGGAGGCGGGCGAGCGGCTGGGATTTCTTCCCGGCACCCTGCAGCAGAAAATTGATCCGTATATGCGGCCGCTTTACGACGCGATCTACGATTTGCTGGACGCCGATAAGCTCGAGCGTTACCTCGACAAAGGCATTATCGAAGTCGCTCCGCTGGCTTTCATGCGCGGGCGCACGCTGAACGATTCATTTGTGATTCTCGACGAGGCGCAAAACACCACGAGCGAACAGATGAAGATGTTCCTGACCCGCCTGGGATTTAATTCCAAGGCCGTCATTACCGGCGACATCACGCAAATTGATTTGCCCGCAGGGCGCCGGTCGGGGCTGGTGGAAGCGATCGACGTGGTGGGCCGGATCGAGGGCATCGCCTTCGTGCACTTTAACGAACGCGATGTGGTGCGCCATAATCTGGTGCAGCAAATTATCAAGGCTTACGATGAATTCGGAACGACGCAAGGCCAGGGCACCACGCCGTTCGGGGCAGGGAACCGCACCGGCCACAACGGGCCGGCTATCGTTCCCGATCGTGCTCCCGAGCGGGTCCCTGAACTGGTGCCCGACCGCGTGAAACTTGGCGTAGTGAATCCCGCTGCGCCTGATCCCGCCCCGGATACTCCGGGCGCGGCAAAATAGCTGCGGCGCCGCACATGATTGTCAATCGCCAGCGCCGTATTCCCGTGGACTTGGAGCCGTTGGCTGAATTTTGCCGGCGCGTACGCGAAGAGCTGCACTTCCCCGAGGATGGTGTGACCGTGCGCCTGGTCAGCGATCCCGCCATCGCGCGCCTCAACCGAATTTTTCGCGGAAAAAATGCGCCCACCGACGTATTGTCGTTTCCGTCCGCGGCACGGCAGGTACGGGCCACGGTGCTGCCTGCGCACACCGCGGCGGGCCGTGTGCAGACCGTGGCGCGGAACAGGTCCGCCAGTCGAGGAGCGAATGGCGCGCGGAATTTATTGCGTCGCGACGCGGCCGTTTCGCAAGCGTACGTGGGCGATATCGCGATCTCGCTCGACACCGCGCGGCGTAATGCGCGGCGCGCCTCGCGCCGCTTTCCGCTGGAGCTGCGCATATTGATTCTTCACGGCATGCTTCATCTCGCCGGCTACGATCACGAAAACGACCAAGGGCAAATGGAGCGGCTCGAACGGCGGCTGCGCCGCCGGTTCGGCCTGCACGATTGATGCTGAGTTTCGCATACACAGCCAGCATCTTGATGCTCGGCATCATCCTGGTAATTTTTGCTTTTCTCGACCGGATTTATCGCGAGCTGGGCCGTGTGACCACGGGACGCCTGCACCGGCACCTGGATATTTTCGAGGCGGAAGTCGAACCGCATTTTCAGATAGAGCGGCGCCAGGCGGCGCTGGGCTTCTCGATCCTGGCAAATTTGCTGCTGGCCACGGTGGTGGTGGAAACGGTGCGCGGCGTTTATGCTTCGGCGCCCACCTACGGCGAGGCCGTCTCGCAGGTGATCGTGTATGTGGTCGTGGAAATTGTGTTGTTCGTCGAGCTCATTCCGGATGTGCTTCTGGCGCGGACGGAAAGCCGCTGGCTTGCACCGCTGGCGCCTCTGTTGCGTGGAGCGCTGCTGGGCACGTGGCCGTTGCGCGCAGTCCTCAATCTGGCGATTTCCGTGGCGCACATTTCGGATGAGGAAGCGCCGGCGGCGCGCGAGTCGCAGCAGCAAGGTCTGGAGGCCTTGATGGAAGCGGCCCAGGAGGAAGGCATCCTGGCGAGCAACGAGGCTCGCTTGATCGGGCAAGTCGTCGAGTTCAGCGACAAGCGCGTGCTCGAACTCATGACCCCGCGCCCGGATATCGTCGCGATTTCCGCAAGCGCGACGATCGAGCAGATGCGGCGGTTGCTGATCGAGACCAAATTTTCACGCCTGGTGGTCTATCAGGAAACCCTCGACGACGTGCTGGGTATCGCGCAGGCCCGCGATCTGCTGCAAATTCCCGAGAGCGAAGCGAAAACCCGAACCGTGCGCGAACTCACGCGCCCGGCGCTGTTCGTGCCCGAAACCAAACTGGGCTCCGAGTTGCTCCGAGAGATGCAGCGGAGCAACCAGCCGGTGGCGATAGCCGTGGACGAACACGGGCTGATCGCCGGCCTGGTGACGGTGGAGGATTTGGTCGAAGAAATTGTCGGCGAGATGGGCAAGGAGACCGGGCAACAGGCTCCCGACGTGGTGCGGGAACGGGACGGGACGGTGACGCTGCGGGGCAGCGTTTCCGTGGGGAAATTGCAGGAGCTGTTCGGAATCGAATTTTCGCAGAACGCCGGTGACGCGGCCACGACGGTGGCGGGGCTTCTCAACCACGTTGCGGGACATGTGCCCAAGGCCGGAGAGCGCGTGGATTACGAAGGCCTACGTTTCGAGGTTATGGAAGCGAACCAGCGCAAAGTATTGCGCCTGCGGGTTTTTCCGCGGGCGGTGCCGGCGCCGACGCGCTGAACGGAAAAAGCCTTGGGTCGCCTGGGAGAAAGCGCCGGGAAGACCCGAGCTACAGCGGCCAGAAAGACCAAGCTACCGTGGCCGGGAAGAACCAGGAAAGGGCGCCGCACTGGCGGTTCAGCTGATGAGGCGGGCGAGGCCGAACGCGGCGGCAGCGGCCAGGCCGCCGGTGATCACGGTTTGCGAGGCGCCTTTCCACGGGGAGATGCCGGTGAAGCGGGCTTTGCCGAATCCGAATACCGCCAGGGCCACCACGGTAATCGCAATTGAATACCACAGCGCGATGATGACGTTGCCCAGGATCATGTAGGGAGCGAGAGGAATCAATCCGCCCACGACGTAAGAAGCGGCGATGGTGAGGGCGCTGCGATTCGCCCGCCGAGGATCGGGGGGCTCGAGGCCGAGCTCGAAACGCATCATGAAATCGACCCAGCTATTTTGATTGGAGCAGATGGCGCTGACCACCGGCGCCATTTGCAAATCGGACAATCCGTATTCGCGAAACACTTTGGCAACCTCCTCGGTTTCCACGTGCGGGAGCTCAATGGTTTCGCGGTATTCACGCTCGCGTTCGGACTCGTAGTGTTCGGAATCGGTTTTCGCAGCGAGATAACCGCCAAGGCCCATGGCGATGGAGCCAGCCGCGATTTCCGCGAGTCCCGCGGTGACCACCAGCCTTGCAGCATTGGCGCTGGCCGCAACCGCGCCGGAAATGCCGGCGGCGAGAGCGAAGGGCACGGTAAGGCCATCGGCCATGCCGATGACGACATCGCGGACGGCTGCCGAGGCGGTAAAGTGCGACTCTTCGTGGTGGGTACCAGGCATCAGAGAATCTCCGAAACGTTTATTTTTGCAAGCACGCTTCTTTCGCGAGCGCGCTTCTGGCGCGAGCGCGTTATTTCGCCAGTGCTTTGTTTAACCAGAATGGCATGATGAAAAAGTGTAGCATGACGGCGCGATTGCCCGGCAGCGGCATGCGGCGCGAGGTAAGATGGAGCAGCGACGGGCAGTAGCGGCGAAATTCATGGACATTCCTTTCCATTCCGGATTTGTAGCGATTCTGGGACGGCCGAATGCCGGGAAGTCGACATTCGTGAACCAACTCGTGGGCCAAAAAGTGGCGATCGTAACGTCGCGGCCGCAGACGACGCTAAGCCGGGTGCTGGGCATTGTGAACCGGCCGCACGCGCAGGTGGTGCTGATCGACACGCCCGGCGTCCACCGCGCGGAATCGGCGCTGGGACGGCAAATGATGGAAGAAGTTGCACAGGCGCTGGAAGGAATCGATGTGCTGGCGGTGATGATCGATGCCAGCGCGGGAATAACGCGAGCGGACCGGCTGGCATTTCAGCGTGCAGAAAACTTTCGCGGCCCGCGAATTCTGCTGCTGAACAAGATCGACCGAATGTCGAAGCCGGCGCTGCTGCCGTTGCTCGAAACGTGCGCGCGGGAGGGCGAATTCGCGGAGATGATTCCGATTTCCGCGCTCTCGGGAGACGGAGTGGGGCTCGCCCTCGAGCGATTCATCGCGCATCTTCCAGAAGGCGAGCCGAATTTTCCGGAGGACCAGGTCACCGACCAGCCGCAACGTTTTCTGGCCGCGGAGCTCGTCCGTGAAAAGGCCATGGAGGCGACCCGCAACGAAGTGCCGCACGCGGTGGCGGTGCTGATCGATTCGTTCGAGGAAGGCGAGCGGCTCACGCGCATCAGCGCGACCATTCACGTGGAGCGCGAAGGCCAGAAGGGGATACTGATTGGGCGGCGCGGAGACATGCTGAAAGAGATTGGGACGGCGGCGCGCAAGGAACTGGAAGAAATTCTAGGGATGAAGGTTTTTCTCGAACTGCACGTGAAGGTGCAGCCGGCGTGGCGCGAGGATCCGCGACGCGTGCGCGAGCTGGACTGGCGCAGGCAAATGGAACGATTGTCGGGCGAGTAGAACAGCGTTTTACTCCATCGGTCGGGCCATCGGTCGGGCGAACGTTCGGGCACGTCCCTCAGGCCTCGCCTGAAATTCCGAGTGTTTTCATTTTGCGGTAGAGGTGGCTGCGCTCGAGGCCCAGCGCCATGGCGGTGCGCGTCATGTTCCACTGATTTTCCTCGAGCTTGCGCAGAATAAACTCGCGCTCGTAGGCGCTGCGGGCCTCGTGCAGCGAGCTGTAGGCGCGGGCGGGCAGGCCGGCAACGCCGCGAAAAAGCTCCGGCGGCAGGTGCAGCGGTTCAATGGTTTCCGACGGGCAGATGATGATCAGGCGCTCGATGAGATTACGCAGCTCGCGGACGTTGCCGGGCCAGTGGTATTTTTCGAGCGTCTTGATGACGCTGGCGGCGACGGATTTGGGCGAGCGCTGGTGTTCGCGCGCAAACGTCTTCAGAAAATAATTCACCAGCAGCGGAATGTCCTCGCGCCGATCGCGCAGCGGCGGAATCTGGATGCGCACGACGTTGAGCCGGTAAAACAAATCCTCGCGGAACTGGCGCGCGGCCACGGCGGCCTCGAGCGGCTTGTTCGTGGCGGCGATGATGCGCACGTCCACCTGGATGGGCTGATTTCCCCCGACGCGCTCGAACGTGCCGCTCTGGAGCACTCGCAGAATTTTCGTTTGCGTGGCGGGCGTCATGTCGCCGATTTCATCGAGAAAGATCGTGCCTTTGTTGCATTGCTCGAATTTGCCGATTCGCTGTGTGGTCGCGCCGGTGAACGAGCCTTTTTCGTGGCCGAACAGGATGCTTTCGATCAGGTTTTCCGGGATGGCGCCGCAATTGACGGTGACGAA
>PLJR01000066.1 GCA_003140295.1 Acidobacteriota bacterium | reverse complement strand
GCAGAGCGAAAAACGCGCTTTGCATCTCTCGTGCTATCAGCGAAATACAAATGCCTCATTTCGTATCTCTTGTAGTTTGATGCGATTGCAAATGCCCCGGGGGTATGGGGCCGAGACTGCTAAAAACCGAGCAAGTACCGCTCTGGCCCGCTTTCGGGGAGCGATCCCAGCCTCCCGCAATTCGTTGACGCTAAGCCCTCATAGTGCTATAGCATGTGTGCCTAGGATTCTGCCTTCGAGGAGAGAAAATGCGTCGAATCACATTAATCAGCACGGTTGCAGCATTATCCCTTACCGCCGCGCTGGCGATCGGCCTTACTGCTGCCCGCCAACCTGCCGGCCCGAGCCCGCTTCCCGACCTGCCTTCCGGCAAAGTTCAACTCATGTCCGCGGGAGCGCTCGCTTTCGGTCCCAATGGCGTTCTGTTCGTCGGTGACTCCATTGGCGGCTCTATCGTCGCTATCGACACCCAAGACAGCAAAGCGGTCAGTTCCGCCCCCAAAGTTAACATTCAGGGAATCGACGAAAAAATCGCCGCTGCCGTAGGCGTCACACCCGACCAGATCGTCATCAACGATGTGAAGGTCAACCCCGTTTCCAAGAACGTCTATCTCTCCGGCTCGCGCGGCCGCGGCCCGGATGCCATGCCCCTCATCGTGAAGGTCGACGCTTCCGGCAAAGTTTCCACGCTGCCACTCGATAACGCCAAGCACGCCTCGGTCAACCTGGCCGACGCGCCGGCATCGAATACCACCGGCCGGCAGAATCCCCGCATGCTGACGATCACCGACATGGCCTACGTCAACGGCAACGTAGTCGTCGCCGGCTTGTCCAACGAAGAGTGGTCTTCTTCGCTGCGCTCGATTCCGTACCCCTTCAAGGATGCGGCCCCCGGCACCACCCTGCAAATCTGGCACGCGTCCCACGGAAAGTATGAGACGGCTGCTCCCGTACGCACCTTCGTTCCTTACACGATTTCGGGCCAGCAGTACATTCTGGCGGCCTACACCTGCACTCCGCTGGTGAAGATCCCCGTCAGCGACCTGCAGCCCGGCGCCAAGGTCAAGGGCGTAACGATTGCCGATCTCGGAGCGGGCAATCAGCCGCTCGATATGGTCCCCTACAAAAAGGACGGCCATAACTACATCCTGATCGCCAACTCTTCGCGTGGCGTCATGAAGCTCAAGGCTGATAACCTCGACTCCTACCGCGCCATCGACTCGCCCGAAGTTCCCAACCCCCCCACCAACATCTCCGGCGTGCCTTACGACACGATGGCTGAACTTCAGGGCGTGCAGCATCTCGCGCAGCTCGACGACTCGAACGCTCTGATCCTCACCGGCAAGTTCACTGGCGCAGCCTATGCTCCAGGCGCACCTGCCGGGCCACTCAATCTGCAGACCATCGCGTTGCCCTAGCACCGCGACGGCCCGTAGCGCAACGATAGCGCCCGGGTAGCACAACGATTGGCGCAACGATTGGCGTACAAAGCGCAGACGCCTTGCTGAAACTCAACCTTGCCGCGATCGCGGCCATCCTCTTCCTGGGGATGGCCGCACCCCGGCCATCATTGGCACAAACTATTGCGATAGCCGCACCTCCACTAACGGCGCGGCCCTCACCCGCACAATCCACGGCGCCGCCCGTCGCCATTGAATTTAACGGCGCCGTTTTCAAAGTTGCCGGCTGGACTCCGCCGGCATCGCCTCCCGCAAACGGGTGGCCGCAAATTTTCGCGGTCTACGCCGGAGCTGCCGGCGTTCCCCCGCTCGAGGGCGCCTACGCCATCGAATCCGGCGCCCTGGTTTTTCATCCGCGCTTTCCCATTTCTCCGGGTGTGCGCTACCGCGCCGTTTTTCAATCGCCCGCCGGCGGCGCGGCGATCGAAAAAACATTCGACGGGCCGCGCCGCGACACCACGCCGTCGGCGCGGGTCGAGCATGTGTATCCGTCGGCGGACGTGCTACCCAGCAACCAGCTACGGCTGTATATTTATTTTTCCGCGCCGATGAGCCGCGGCGAAGCCGAGCAGCGCATTCACGTGCTCGACGCAAACGGAAAAGTTTTGGAAGGAATTTTCTTGCCGGGAGAAGAACTCTGGGACCCAAATTACCGGCGGCTGACCATGACGTTCGATCCCGGCCGCATCAAGCGCGGACTGACGTCCAACATGAAGGTAGGGCCGCCGATTGCCGAAGGCCAGCGCTACACGCTCGCGATTGACCGCGAATGGAAAGACGCGCGCGGCGTGCCGATGGTGGCGGGCTTCCGCAAAACATTTCGCGGCGGTCCCGCGAAAAGAGATCCTCCCGATCCCCGGCAATGGCGCGTGAACGCGCCCAGGGCGGGAACTTCCGATGCGCTGACCGTCGTATTTCCCTCGCCTATGAATTACGCGCTGCTGCAACGCATGCTGCAGGTCGCGAACGCGCGCGGCGCCGTCTCCGGCACGGTGAGCGCCGATCGTCAGGAAACCGAGTGGCGCTTCACCCCGCAGGAGCCGTGGAAGGCGGGCGATTACCAGCTCGTGGTGGATACGGGGCTTGAAGATCTCGCCGGAAATCACATCGGGCAGGCCTTCGACATCGACGTTTTCGAGCGCGTCACCCAGCACATCACCACCAATACGATTTCGCTGCCGTTCAGCGTTCACTGATACGGCGCTTTTTGCTCGCGCATTTCGACCTCGCCAAGGGGATACGATGTACCTTTCCAATTCCAGCAAACCGCGCTCTTTGACGGGATGCGGCGCGGGGCGCTATACTGGCCTGCTTTGGAGGTAGTCAGAAACTTCATGGGTGTACTGGACAACCGGTTCGAGAAGAATTTCATGATTTCGTCGGTGGACTATGTCTTCAATTGGGCGCGTAAGTCCGCCATTTGGCCGCTGACGTTCGGCCTGGCGTGTTGCGCCATTGAGATGATCGCGGCCACTACGGCCCGTTTCGATATGGCCCGGTTTGGCGCGGAAGTGTTTCGGCCATCGCCCCGGCAAGCCGACCTGATGATCGTGGCAGGGACGGTAACGCTCAAGATGAGCCCCGTCGTGCGCCGCGTCTGGGACCAGATGCCCGATCCCAAGTGGTGCATTTCGATGGGGGCGTGCTCGAGCGTTGGCGGTCCTTTTAATACCTACGCCGTGCTGCAGGGAGTCGACCGGATTGTGCCCGTAGATGTGTACGTGGTGGGCTGCCCGCCGCGCCCCGAAGGCCTGTTTTACGCCCTGCTTAAGTTGCAGGATAAGATCGACCAGATGTCGCTCGCGAAGCGGCCTACCGAGGTGCGCTTGCACCCCGAGATGGTGGAACAGTTCAAGCGCAACGTGATGGTGGCGCAAACGCCTTCGCCGCGTTAATTCCGCGGGCGCTCCAAGCAGGGTCCGCACCCGAGGCCGTACGCTGAGCAACACTCGCCTTTTGAAAGAGTTCACCGGAGGTTTCGCAGATGGCCTTTCTGCGTGCGGCGCGGAAGGATGAAATCCCGCCCGGTACGATCCGGGAGTTCCAGGTGGATGGAAAAACGCTGGCTATCTCCAATGTTGAGGGTAAGTTTTATGCCATCAACAACACCTGCCTCCATCGCGGTGGTCCCATAGGGCAGGGCACCATGAGCGGCAAGACCGTCACCTGCCCCTGGCATGGCTGGCAATACGACGTGACCACGGGCAAGGCGGCACTAAACCCGGCAGTTGGCGTGGGCTGTTTTACCGTGGAGGTTCGTGGAGACGATATCTGGATAGACGACCACGAATAGCCACTTCGCCAAGAACTCGCCGTATATCGTTTGGAATCAGAAGTATACCTACCAAGAAACATTTGCGGGCCTGGCAGCCATTTTTTTTCCCGTTCCAGCTAAGTCCCGTGTATAGTGCGGCACTGTTTACCCAGGGGTTTCTCTGACGAGCCACCGGATTTGCGATCAATCCACCGCCCATGAACCGTCCTGAATCGAAGCGCAATCACTGGTTATTTAGCGTGGACCCCCATAATTATCATTGGGATACGCTATTTGTAAAGGGTAAGGAGATGTGGCGTGGCGCGGGTTCGCGGCCTGATGCCATGCGGCAGCTCAAGCTGGTCCGGCAGGGCGACCGCGTCCTTTGTTACCATGCCGCCCCTGAACGGTCGCTTTACGCGCTGGCCGAGGTGACCCGCGATCCCTACCCCGATCCCCACGACAAAGACAGCAAGAACCTGGTCGCCGACCTGCGCGCTCTGGAACGGCTGCCCAGGCAGGTGAGTCTCGCTGAGCTGCGCGGCAACCGGGCGTTGCGCAAGGTCAAATTCCTCAAAAACGTGCGCCTGATTATTTCTCCCGTGCCGGATGAAGAATACCAGGAGATCCTGCGCATGGCGGGAATCGTCGCGGCGCCCGGTCTGCCACTCCCGTAGACCTGCATCCAAACCGAACACCCAAAGCGGCGAATGTTTTGCACTCGTGAGAACGCGTTCCGGTGCGGCGGCGCTATGCTACTGTTTTCCTGATGCCGGAACTTCCCGAAGTTGAGACGGTCGTTCGCGGGCTGCGCCTGGTGCTGCCCGGGCGCGGCATTGTGGCGGTGCGGCTCGGGAAGACCGACTTCATCGACGATCCCGCGGCGCTGGGCGAGGTACTGCCTGGCAAGCGCATTGTGCGGATCGAGCGCATCGGCAAGTTCATCCATTTGGCTCTGGCGCCAGCGGCGGCACCTGCGTTGGAACCGCCGGTTAAATCGGCGACCCGGTCCGCGGCGGAGGAAAGCGACGGGAATTCCGAATCGGGTATCAATCTGATGGTGCACCTGGGCATGACGGGGAGGCTGAGCGTGCGCGAGGCGAGCGAACCTGCGGCGCCCCACACGCACGGTTTTTTCGAGTTGGACGATGGGCGGGAACTGCGCTACACCGACGTGCGGCGATTCGGGCGCATCCTGCTGGTGCCGGAACCGATGATGGCGGCATTTCGCGGCCAATTAGGCGCGGACGCGCTGCGAATTTCCGTTGCGGATTTCCGGCGGCAGTTGGCAAAACGCCGGGCCAGGATCAAGGCGCTGCTTCTGGATCAGCGCGTATTTCGCGGCCTGGGAAATATTTATGCGGACGAAAGCCTGTGGCAGGCGCGCATTCATCCGGCGCGCCTCGCGGCGGGTTTGAGCGGTGCGGAACTTGCGGGACTGCGGCAAGCGATCGGGCAGGTATTGCGCGCCGCGATCCGGCATCGCGGCTCGTCTATCTCGAATTTCGTCGATGCCGAGGGTAATGCCGGGAGCTACCAGCAGCGGCATCGCGCGTATGGCCGCGAAGGCTTGCCCTGTTTCCGATGCGGAACATTGATACGGCGCGCGATTGTCGCGGGGCGCAGCAGTTTTTTTTGCCCTCGGTGCCAGCGTGCGCCGCGCGCGAAACGTGCGCGCAGCGGGAAAGTGCGGTGGCCTGGCGCGCGCCGAAAAATATCCGCGCGCAGAAATAACCGTCCACCAAAAAATAGCCGCGCGGGCAACAAAGTAACCGCATGATCGCCGGAGATGCCGGCGGGGCCGGGACGAAACGATGCGTGCGGTAATCCAGCGCGTCCGGCGAGCAGCGGTGACCGTGATTGAAGAAGCAGCGCGCGAGCCTGCTACCGGGGTAATCTACATTCCCGATGCGCGACCGAGGGCCATCGCCGCGGGCGTGGTGGTCCTGCTGGGCGTGGCGAAGGAGGATACGCCCGCAGCCGTGGCGTATCTGGCCGAAAAGACGGCGCAACTGCGCATCTTTCCTGATGCGCAAGGAAAGATGAACGTCTCCTTGCTTGAAAGCGGCCATGCCGCGCTGGTGGTTTCACAATTCACTTTGTATGGGGACGTGCGGCGCGGCCGCCGGCCGGGCTTCGATCGTGCCGCGCCACCGTCCGACGCTGAACCGTTGTATGAGGAATACGTGCGCGGCCTTCGGGCGCTGGGCGTACCGGTAGAGACCGGCGTGTTTCGTGCGCACATGGAAGTGGAACTGGTGAACGACGGGCCGGTGACGATCCTTATCGACTCGGAAAAGACATTTTGAACGCGCGCCTGAACGCGAGCCAGAACGCGAACCTGAACGTGAGCTAGAAATCGCCGGTCCTCTCCCTAATCCCTCTCCCGCGACCGTTACCCCTCCGCCGCTAAGTGTTTTTCCAGGATTGGAAACCTATCGCTTTACGATATAATATTTTTAACCATGAGAAATCGCGCCATGACCCCTGCGGAATATCGCGCACTTGCCGAGTTTCGTTTTCTGATTCGCCGCTTCCTCAACAAAAGCGAAAAGGCCGCGCGCTCGGTGGGGCTGGAGCCGCAGCAGTATCAGGGCCTGCTGACCTTGCGCGGCCTGCCCGCCGGGCAGGAGCCGACCATACGGGCGCTGGCTACGCGGCTGCAGATTCGCCATCACAGCGCAGTCGAGCTGGTGGATCGCATGGAGAAGCGGGGCTTGTTCCGCCGCGAAAGGTCAAGGAACGACCGGCGCGCAGTCCTGCTGCGGGTAACCCACCGCGGCGAAAAGTTGCTGAGCCGGCTGGTGCGGCACCGCATTGCAGAAATGGCCGAAAGCGGTCCGGCGCTCGCTCGCGCCCTGAGTGCGGTGATCGGCGCTTCGGCGAACGGCACGGCGCACGGGCGCCCGCACGCGCGCGCCGGGAAACAAAAGACAACGGACGTGACCCGTGAGTGATGATGATGCCGTGATTCCGGGCGCGCGAGCGCAACAGCAGGCCACCGCCGGGTACCGGCTGGGATTGGTATCTCTATTGGCAGCGGCCATAGGACTTGCGGCCGGCGTGATTGCGTTCCTGCTGTACAACCTTATCGGGCTGTTTACCAATCTGGCGTTTTACCACGTGTGGTCGTTCCATTTCCGCAGCCCCGAAGCCAATCAGCTTGGGCCGTGGGTGATCGTCATACCGGTGATCGGCGGACTGGCCGTCGGCGTGATGGCCAAGTACGGCTCGGAAAAAATAAAGGGCCATGGCATCCCGGAAGCCATGGAAGCGGTGCTGACGTCCGGAAGCCGCATCGAGGCCAAGGTCGCGATCCTCAAACCGATTTCCGCGGCCATCGCCATCGGAACCGGTGGCCCGTTTGGCGCCGAGGGGCCCATCATACAGACCGGCGGAGCGTTCGGCTCGGTGGTGGGGCAGATTATCTCTACCACCGCGGCTGAACGTAAGGTGCTGCTGGCCTGCGGAGCCGGCGCGGGAATGGCGGCCACCTTCAACACGCCGATCGCGGGCGTCATTTTAGCCATCGAGTTATTGCTGTTTGAATTTCGCGCGCGGTCCTTCATCCCGCTGGTGATTTCGACCACGCTCGCCACCAGCGTACACCTGATGCTGTTAGGGCGCGGCGCGATGTTTCAAATGCTGCCCACCGATTTCGGAATTCCGCGCGGCCTGCCGTATTACGTTTTGCTGGGAGTGGTGTGCGGTTTTGCGGCGATTGGCTTCACCAAGGTGCTGTACTGGGTGGAGGACCAGTTTGACCGCTTGCCGATTGACGATCTGTGGCATCCCGCGATTGGGGCGCTGGCGTTGGGGATTATCGGATTTTTCGTGCCGCGAGTGCTGGGCGTGGGCTACGACACGATCTCCGACATACTGAACAATAGCCTAACCTGGAAATTGCTTTTGCTGATCGCGGTCTTCAAATCGCTGGCACTGGTGCTTTCGCTGGGCTCCGGGACCTCGGGCGGGCTGCTCGCGCCGATGTTCATGGCCAGCGCGGCGCTGGGAGGCGTTTTCGCGATGGGCGTCAATCGCATCGTGCCGGGAGCCGGCTTGGCGCCCGGAGCTTTCGCGCTGGTGGCTATGGGAGCGGTCTTCGGCGCGGCGGCGCGGGCGACGTTCGCATTTATCGTATTCGCATTTGAGATAACCCGCGATTACAACGCGGTGCTGCCGCTGATGCTGGTGTGCGTGATCGCCGACGCGATAGCGATCCGCTTCCTGCCCAATTCCATCATGACCGAAAAGCTGGCGCGTCGCGGCCTCGATACCCACCAGGAATACGAGGCCAACGTGCTGAAGCAGGTGCGCGTCCGCCAAATCATGGCGCAAGGCGTGGCTACAGTGTCTCCGCAGGATACCGTGCGCTCGGTGGCCGACCGCTTCGCCTCGGGAGACCCGCGGCTGGCGCGGCATCGCGCGCTGCCGATTGTTGACGCCGAAGGGAACCTGGTGGGGATCGTGACGCAAGGCGACATTTTGCGGGTACTGGAGAGCGATCCGGCGGGCCAGGCGCCCGTGATAGATGCGGGAGTGCGATCGCTGATCGTTACGCACCCGGATGAGAGCGCATTCACGGCGATGACGAAAATGCTGGTGAATAACGTGGGGCGGCTGCCCGTCGTGGAACGCGCCAATTCGCGCAAGCTGGTGGGGTACGTCAACCGTGCGACGCTCATGGCCTGCTGGGGGCGGCATCTGCAGGACGAATCGCTGCGCGAATCAGGATGGTACCGGCAATTGCGCGGCAGAGGCGGAGTGCCCGAAAGCGCGCGCCGCACCGTCGCCGGCCATGTGGTGGAAATCAGCACGAACCGCTTGCAGCTAAGGCCGGACGCCGCATCGGACGAAAAAGCCGCAGCCATGGCGAGCGAGGAATTCTCGCTGCTTGTTCCCGTGCCGGGGATTTCCCTGGGAGATCACGTGCGCGTCAAATTTCACGATGAAAACGGCCATCATGTAGCGCACAGCGTCGAGGAGTTGCAGACGCGGCAATAGAGCCGCCTCGGTGAAGGAACCGTTTCTCCTCGAGCATGCACGCCGCTAGAATCCGCCGCCGCCACCGCCGCCAAAACCTCCGCCCGAGCTGCCTCCTCCACCGAAGCCCGAGGAGCCGGCGCTGCGCGGCGCCGACGCCATGACCTGGCCGGCGCGTGCCGACATCGCGTCGAGGCTGTGGCCGAAGGCGATGGGGTGAAACACCGAGCCAGGCGGCGCCTGATACCAGCTCGGCGGCTGGGTGAAAATTCCCTCGAAAGCGCCGACCCATTTTTTCTCGACCCCCAGGGCCATCGCAAAAGGAAGATATTTCTCGAAGGTGGCGGGCGTCTGCGAGATGCGGTCCATCCGATCCGCCTCCACGTGGCCGAGAAAATCCTCGAATCCCAGCACGTTGTGCAGCGCGCGAGCGCCATCGGCGGTGCGCGCCGACATGAACCAGCCAAATGCGACGACGATGCCGCCGGTCAGAATGCCGGCAATCGAAAATGGCAGCGACTGCATGCCCAGCCTTTGCGCAGCGTAGACACCTGCTCCGTAAACAATCGCGCCGATGATCAGGCCGGTGGCCAGGAAACTCTGCCGCACGCGGTCGGGACGATGAACGTAATAGCCGCGCTCGACCAGGGAATCGAAGATGGCGATGCGAATGCCGGGAAGATTTTTGTAGAATTTGTTTTGGAGTGCGGAGAGCGTGACCTGGTCGCCGTTATCGAAAAGTCCGGCGAAGAAGATCCGTTCGTGGGGCTTGAGGGCGCCTAACTCCGAAGACTTCTTATTGGCGTGGAACACGTACTCCTTCTGGGAATACAAACCCAGCAAATGCGCCTGGTCGCGCTCTTCGATGACGATGTAGCCGTGCACAGCGAGATCGACGAGCGTGGCGGTAATGTCGCGCATCGTCGCCCGGCTGTCGACCAGCGTTCCCACTTCGCCAGGCGTCAGCCCGTCGGGCGGCTCGTATTGCACGGCGATCGCGCCCACGTCCGGATCGCGCCCGCGCGTATACCACAGCCATAACATCAGCAGAAAAGCCATGGCGGGTACGAAGAGCGCCCAATTGCTTTCGAGGAACTGCCAAATCTTTTGGGAAGTGTTCGGGGCATGCACGAAGCCTTTGTCCCAGCCCGCCACAATCGTAAGACCTTCGTGGAAAGTCAGCGGACGCACCGAACGCACGTCGACATTGCTGCCCAGAATTTCTACCTGCGCGTCCTGCGCACGCGAACCGAAAACGCCTGAGTAATCCGCGGCGCGCAGGCCGGTGATGCCGGGCGGGAAAATAACGTGGGCGCTGGCCGCTTCGATGGGCACGTCCCACTCGGTGCCGGTAATATTCCAGTAAAGCTCGTCATGATCCGGGAAGTAGCGTAGGCCATTACGTACCACGTAGTGCAGCGAAATAGTGCGCGTGACGCTGTCGGCGTTGGGAACGTAAATCTTGAGTTCGAGGTTGGCTCCCTGGCGGCGCCGCTCGATGCGCAGAGATGTTGTGGAGCCCGGCGTGGTGACGCTCTTGGACGCTGGCGACGCGCCTTCTTCCGTCGCGGTGATGTCTGCCAGGCCGAGCGAATAGTTAGATCCTGCTGGTCCGGGATATTCCACCGGAATCGTGCGGTACAAGCCCTGCCAGGCGCCGATAAATTCCACGCGGATGGTTTCGGTGACGTCGAGCGAGGAGTCGGGCAGCACATCGAGCGCAGCATGAAAATTGCGGATGCGCAGCTCGCGGCCGAACGCCGGCGAGGCCAGTGCGCCGCTGAGCGCCACCACGAGAATGAACAGCGCCACACGGCCGAAAATTATATCGAAAGCGCGCTTGGCGGAACGCCTGCCAACGGGCTGCGTGTCACCGGTTTCCATGTCACCGGTTTGCATGGGGAGGCCGCTCAGGAAGGCGTGACGCCAAAGCTGACGCGCGGGACTTCGCGTTCCGCGGCAGCGGTAATTTCGAAGAATTCGCGCGTCTTGAATCCCGTCATGCTGGCCACCATGTTGGAAGGGAACTGCTCGACCCGCGTGTTTAGATCGCGCACCACGGCGTTGTAATAGCGGCGGGCGTTTTGCAGCGTGTCCTCGATCTGGTTCAGCGTTTGCTGCAATTGGGTGAAGCTTTCGACGGCGCGCAGTTGCGGATAGGCTTCGGCCAGCGCGAACACCTGGCGCAGCGCCCCGCTGAGTAGGCCCTCGGCTTCGCCCTTGGCCGCGGGACCGCGCGCGGACATGGCTTGATTGCGCGCGGAAACCACGGCGTCGAAGGTCCCCTTTTCGTGGGCGGCATAGCCTTTCACCGTCTCCACCAGGTTAGGGATCAGGTCGTAGCGGCGCTTGAGTTGCACGTCNNCGCAATCACGATGAGCACGGGCATCATTGCCGATCCTCTTTCACGTGGCGGGTTTCAGCCGCCGGGTTTCAGCGGCCCGTTTCAACTGCCGGGTGCGATGCGACAGCGAGCCTTCGAGACTATAGGCCGTAGGGCCAAACGGTGTAAAGACTCGAGCGTACCGCGGAAGTCCAAAAAGACACCGGAAGCCCTGTTTCGACCAAGGTAGGACTGAACCGCTTTAGCGGCCCAGACGCGAAGAAAGACGAGGAGAAACGCTGNNGGCTGGGAGCGGGTTCCCACAATCTTGATGGGGATGGATGAACCGCCGCCGCGGCGTTTAAAAAAAGGATCGACAAACTTTAGCAGCAGCGATTTCTTCCCAGTAACGGTTTGCGAAATCTTGGCATCGAGCAATAAATGCCCATGAAAGTCCAGCGCCTCGGATTTCATATCGTACGCGCCAGCAAGCTCAACTTTTGCGCCGGGTACGTTGAAGGTCAGATCCCTGAGCGTGGCCTTGCCATTGCTCACGATAAACCGGCCGCGCAGGTTGGAGATAACATCCTCGATCTCTTCATCCTTCGGCTGCCCTTGGCCGCGGCGGCTCAGGGAATCGAGTTTGTTCTGGGTGCCGGGATCGGTGAAGTGCGCGTTCACAATGCCGAACTGGCCGTTCAGCAGCAAGCGCTCGAGCAGATCGCCTTTACCGGGGCGAATTTCGATTTTGCTGCGCAGCGAAACAGCTCCCGTCATCACGGGATGGTTGCCCTTNNTTTCCGTTGGTGCCATCGACCACCGCGACGTAATGCGTCGCCAGCGGCATCGGGTTGCCGCTAACGTTGAGCGCGAAATTCGACATGGCCGTGTCGCCCACTACGTCCAGATGATCGAGCGTGCCGGAATATTTTCCGGTCGACGACATCGTGCCCGAAAGCCCTCTAAGCGTGGTGAAGTCGGCGTTCGTGAAGCGATAGGTGGCCGCCAGCGGCGTGTCGCCGGGCTCGTCGGACTGCCAGGGCCCGAACTGCCCCTCCGAATCGATTGACCCGACCGGTACGGCATTTGTGAGGATGGCGTGAAAAGGTGCCGGCCGATCGAAGGCGAATGAATGCAGCACCACGCTATGTATTTGAAAATCGCGTGGAAGTTTTGACGGGTCCCTCGGCAGCGTCTCCAGCAAGGCGTCGTCCGAGACGATTTCGTCCACCAGGATGTCGGGTGCAAACTTCTTACGGGGTTGTTTCACTTGCTGGGGCTGAGTATTGTCTTTGGGAGGCACATGAATCTGCAGACCTTGTATCTGGATCTTGTCCACATGGCGCGGAGCTTTCAGCAATCCGGCAATCGTGGCCGAGAAGCTCAGCCTGTGAATCATCATCAGCGGAGGAACGTCGGTGCGCCCTTTGTATCGCAGCACGATATCTTCCGCCGAAGCATAAACGTGTGGCAGGATCATCACTTGCAGCCCTTTGATTTCGACCTGGCTGCCGAATCGCTCCTGGAGAACAGCGGTGAGGTTCTGCTTTAAGTAGTGGGAAAGGACGATGGGCAGAGCAATGACCGCGGCGACGACCA
>PLJR01000206.1:177-6359 GCA_003140295.1 Acidobacteriota bacterium | reverse complement strand
CGAGATGCTCAACATCATGGAGACGTTTCCGCTCGATAAATCGCCGGTAAACTCCACCAGTTCGCTGCACACCATGATCGAGGCGAAAAAACTAGCGTATGCCGACCTGGTGCGCTACATCGGCGATCCGAAATTTTCCAAGCTGCCGGTCGCGCAACTCCTGTCGAAAGCATTTGCCGCCGAACGCGCCAAGCTGATCGATCCCAACAAAGCGAACTGCAACGTTGAGCCGGGCACCTTGCAGCACGGCAGCGACACCACCTATCTTTCCACAGTCGATCGCGACGGCAACATGGTCTCGCTGATCCAAAGCAATTACTCGACGTTTGGCTCGGGCGTCGTCGCCGAGGGGACAGGATTTGTATTGCACAACCGCGGCGGCCTGTTCACGCTCGATGCCAATTCGCCNNGCCTTCGGCATCATGGGCGGATGGAATCAGTCGCAGGCCCACGCGCAATACGTTTCCCACATCGTCGATTCCAATCAAAACATTCAGGCCGCCATGGAGACGGCCCGCTTCTACAAGCCCACCTTCACCGGCTGCGACGTGTTGATCGAAAATCGTCTGCCCGCCAACGCGCGCGCCGAGCTCGAAGCCAAGGGCCACGTCATCACCCTGCATAACGGATATTCGGATACCTTCGGTGGCGGCCAGGCCGTAATGCGTGATTTCGCTGCCGGCGTCAACTACGGCGCCTCCGACCCGCGCAAGGACGGTGCCGCCGTCCCCGAGCTTCCGTTGCCGGGAGGTGCGCAGTAACCGTGAGAGTAACAATGATAGCCGGCCTGGAGGGGGCAAGGCGGGGCGAAAGTACGGGCGAAAGGAATTCGCGTGCCATACTTGTGAAGTCGCGCCGACAAAAACGCGCCTTAAGTGTTCAATTCATTAACCGTCGTCCGTTAAGGTACCTGTTATCAGTAAGTTGGATGGCGGCTCCGGTGGAAGCAAGAATGCTCCTACCACCGCATGCGACGCCCTCTGCCAAGGTCGGTGATTTCGTTTTTGGTGCTGCTAGGCTGCCTGGGCGCTTTCGGCGCAATGCCCGCCGCAAAAGCTCAGGAGCAACTCGCCGGGAAATATCGCTGCGTGAAAATCGAATTCAACCACCAGAGCGGCACCTGCCAAAGCCCGCCGCTGATCCTCAGCAGCGATGGCAGCTACCAAATCTGGGGCGAACGGGGAACCTACCAGGTGATGAACGGCCAGTGGCTGGTGTTGTCGCACTCCAAACGGCGCGGGATGGGGCACATCGCCAATCCGCACGAAATCATCTTCGAGTATCGCGTCGATGGGCGGCTGTGCCGGGTCACCTTCCGCCAATTATTTGAAGCTGCGCCCGGAGTTTCGCTCGGCTGACGCGCGGGGCGCGGCATATGCACGCTCGCCGTCACGCTCGCGGCAAAGGCGGGTTGTTCCAGGCTGGTACAATTTTCGCCGCGCAGTTCATTTCAGAACAGTCGTAGGTTTCGCGCCCAAAACAGTTTGCCGCCGCAAGGCCGTAAGTCACATCGCACCCGCAACCTACGCACAACGCACGAGTACCGATTCGCGGAGGGATGGCGTTCGGAATGCACCTCTATCGCTACCTGCTGCGCCATGTCGCGACAGGTGCTGGGGGTGCCAAGCATGTCTCAGGGAAACACAACACAGGGAATACCGCACGAGAAAACCATGGAGCAAGGATTGTGGCGCGCGGTGATCGCGGGAACGATCGCGGAATGGTTTTCGGGGCCGCTGTCACGGCGGCGCGAAGCGGAAGCATATCTCTTCGGGGATACCACCGATTTTCGACAGGTATGCGAATCGGCGGGGATGGATGCCAAGCATCTGCTTAGCCGGTTGAAAAAGTTGCGGACTGCTAAAATTGGATTTCCGCTGTCGGGCGAAGGAATTTCTTTGACGCGGATGGACGATCTGACGGCGGCACTGCAAGGATTGGCAAGTTGACAGCGGCGCTGCGGAGGTCTCACCGGCGCGCTTCGATCAAGTGCAGGCGCAGTAGCGCGTGATCAAACGTGGCGGTCAGCGGCGCCTGACCGAACGCAGCCGTGCTAGCGCGTTGTCGGGTGCCAGTGTTAGTAGCGGGTGATCAAGCGGGTTTTTGAGTGGCGCGCCGATTTCATTTCGTAAAGTTCCTGATCGGCGGCGGCGAGCAAGCGTTCGGCGGTGACGCCACCGGCCGGATAGACGGCGACGCCGGTGCTGACGGACACTTGCGGAATTTCCGGCTGCTCCGCGAGATGGCGGCGAATGCGCTCGGCGACGCCTAAAGCGGCGTTCTTTCCGGTCTCCGGTAAAACCATGGCGAATTCATCGCCGCCATAGCGGGCGGGCGTATCGATGGAGCGCGATCCGACGCGCAGAGTTTCGGCGAGCCGGCAGAGCGCGCGGCTGCCCACCAGATGGCCGTAATGGTCGTTAACCTTTTTGAGCCCATCCAGATCGAGCAGAATGACGGCAAACTCCCGGCCGGTGCGGGCTGTCCTTTCGACTTCGGTTTCCAGCACGTCGATGAGATGGCGATAATTCGCGAGCCCGGTAAGGGGATCGGTAATGGCGAGGCGCCGCACCTCGGCGAAGGTGCGGGCATTATCGAGCAGCGTGCCGCCCAAGACCACGGCGTAGCTGGATACGCGCACGGCTTGCGCGAGCGCCGAGGGCGCATCGAGAACGCGGGAAGATTCCAGCATCACCAGGTGAGAGGCGAAGTTCATCCAGGCGGCGGCGGTCAAGGCGTGATCCAAGGCCGAGGAAGAATCGAGCAGCCGCCGCTGGAAACCGATGGCCGCGAGCAAGAACAGGCCGGCCGGAAGCAGATCCCAGGGCCGGGGAACCGTACCGCCGGCATAAATGTGCGGATATCCCATGAGGCTGAAATAGACGGCGCTGCCAAAATAGCCGACGGTACCGACGGCCATTAAAACAATGATGAACCTGCGCCCCGATGGACGGGTGTGGGGCATGCGTTGCTCGAAGGCCATGGCCAGAAGGAGAGCTTCGGCGAGCAGGACGCGGCTTTGGGTCCAGGAAATCCCGGAACGCGCAAACCAGCCGGCGGTATCGTCGAGATGTCCGAACATGTCGGCGGTAACGCCGAGTTCGATCAGAGCGGAGATCGTGAAGCCGAGGGCGAGGACCAGGGCCATGCGGTCATGGGTTCCGCGAAACCGGACCATGGTGTTGGCGGCGAAAGTGAAACTGAGGAAAACGCCGATGACGTTGATACTGGCGGCGAGCGGGGGTTGTTCGGTGAATTCCATTCCGCGCAGGTGGAGCGCGAAAATGACGATGGTCGCGGAGGCTGCCGCTACCAGACAGAGGGCGCGTGATCCGTTTCCGGGCGCCCATTCGATTTGCCGGTCAAAACCCATGCTCGGCTGCGGCACTCCAGATTCCAGTATCTATTCCGGAACGCAGGCTGCGTAGAAATATCTCGGGGCAGTGTTCAGTAGCGGTAATACCCATAAATGACCTAGTTAGTACACAAATTCCTGTAGATACGGTTTGGGCACAAAACTCCTGCGCGGCGAATTCCGGGCGGTGCCAAGAGGCGGCTTGTTTGGGCGGGTGCGCGCTAGGAATCTTTGACGGCTTTGGCGGGCAGGGCTTTTGCCGGCGCGGCGTTCGCGGGCTTCCAGCGAGTGAGGAACTGCGTTACGTCACTCAAGCCGATTTTGGCGGCGGATTCAAACTCTCCCTGTTTCTGGCTGGTGACCAACTGCCCGTTGGAGTCGAGCACCGCAAGGCTGGGAATGCCCTTTTTCAAGGGCACCTCGAAGCGATCGGCCAAGTCGCCATTGCGATCGCCATCTCCAATATTGATATGGATTACGTGATAGTTGGCGGCGACGAGCGGAGCGACGCGGGCGGAACGAAGCGTAGCATCAAGGACGTGGCAGTCGTAACACCAGTTCGCGCCAAATATTACCAGGACGCGTCTGTGATCTTTTTTGGCGGAGACGAGTGCGGAGTCGATTTCGACTTGGGCGTCGACGGGATCGGGATAAAGCTGGGTGTTGGGCACGGCAGGCTGCGGCAGGGTAATGGTAGGTAAGGGCTCGAGATCGCCGCGTGTGGTGGCAGTGATGCGCGAAGCCCCGTTTTGCGCGGCCCATTGTTGCCGCACCACGACCAGGGAGCGGTGCGTGTCGCTGCCCGAGTGAAAAGCGAGTTCAACGCGGAGGACCAGCTGAGTGGTTCCCGAGTCGGACGGAGTGCGCGCCAGGACTTTAGTTACGACGGAGGTAAGGCCCTGGGAAGAAAGCCCAGACCAAAATTCCGCCTCTTCCGCAGCGAGATCGGGCCGCTTTCCTTCGGGCGTTTGCACAAACGCCCCCGGGCCA
Source organism: Acidobacteriota bacterium (assembly GCA_003140295.1). GTDB lineage: Bacteria > Acidobacteriota > Terriglobia > Acidiferrales > UBA7541 > Palsa-189. The sequence continues at coordinate 2,014 of PLJR01000206.1, read as the reverse complement.
GTGGCGTAGAGGCCGCGGAGCTTGGTTTTGTCGCCGGCGCGAACGGCGGCCGTCCAGCGATCGAGAGGCGCGAAACGGCTGTTGGTTGCCGAGGCAGAGACCTGGGCAGCGCCTTGCGCGTGTGCGGCAGAATTGAAAGACCCAGCGTGAAGCAGCAGAAGAGCGAAAAAGAGACCCCACCTGATCGAGCGCATATAGCCGGCCTCCTCGCGTTTGCGAAACTAGATTCTAACCCAAAAGCACCAAGCGTGATTAACGGCGCGGAACCCACACAACAGCCTAGCGAGCAGCAGGTTCATAATTACGAAATCTTGGGAGCGTGTGTGTGTAGCGTTGGATGGAACCTATGGTGGTGCCAAAAAATAAGCCAGCACAATCGTTCCCAGTACAGCCATTCGTTATTCCGCCGCAGGTGCGGATTGGGCATGTACATCTAAAGGTAGCCGATCTGGAACGGGCGCTGCGGTTTTACCTCGGCGTGCTTGGTTTCGAGATTACGCAACGCTTTGGAAACGGAGCAGTGTTCCTTTCTTCTTTCCCCCAAGCTCGGGTGGTCTCAATGGGTCGACGCAACACTCGCTCAACGTCCACGTGGAGGAGTCTACGAAGCTAAATTCGTTCCAAGGGCGTTGATGTGAACGGAACACTGACCTGTTTAGGTTCTGATTGAGTACAGCCTGTATAGATCGGTTCCCTAGAGGAAGTATGGTCGGATCAACTGATTGGATGGTGTTGCGTCGACCGGTTGAGCCCGCACGACTTACCGGGAGTTACGGCCGCGGCAGATCCAGCAGCACCACGTCGGATCGCTCCTGCACTCGTTCGAGCACAACTTCACGACCGTCTGGCGAAACGTCGAAGTCGCGAATGTCGAAGTCGGCGGGGAGGTTGGTTAGCTGCCGTTCGGCGCCCGTTTGCAAGTCGATCGTCCAGAGATTTTTATGTTCAATTTCTCCTTGCAGGAAGACAAGTGCCTGTCCTCCAGGCAGGAAAGCCAGATGCCGAGCCCCACGAGTCAGGGTCATTGCCGGCAGGGGATGTTCGGCGGCCGCGGTCGTAGCGGCCTTCAGGGGAAACGTCGTGCCAACATCGGGTCCCGAGTAGACGACGAAGCTGCCGTTGGGCGCCCAAGCTGGATCGAGCGAGTACCCCTGGATAAAAGGAGTGGGAGAGCCACCGTCGATCGGCACGCGGAAGAGGTGGGGGACGTCGTGATCGTTCACCGCCGAAGTAATCGATTGGCCGTCGGATGCCCATGTGGGAGCACCCTGCAAGTCCAGCGAGTCGGCCACGATCCGGGCGTTCGTGCCATCGGCCTGCATCACGTATAGGAGCGTTTGCCCGCGTTGCCGAACTGAGAACGCAATATTCCGTCCATCGGGGGAGATTGCCGGTCCACCAAAAATCTGGGCTCCGGGACCATTCCACAACTCCGTGCCGGTTTCGTTGGCCAGCTTCCAGATGCTTTCGCTCGCGCCGTTCGCGGATACATATAGAAGATAATTTGGACCGAGTCGCGGCGAAGACCCCGTGTCGGTCGTCAGCAAGATGCGAACAGGTGCCGATGCTTTGTCGGGTGAATCGGCGATCCGCAAACGCCAGAGTGTTCTCGTCGGAGTTGCGAGCGTTAAAACGAGTCGCCGTCCGTCGGCGCTGGCCGCAAGTGACGTGTACCGGTCAAGGCCAGAGGTCAGACGGTGGGGAATGCGGTGCTCCACGTTCATGCTATAAAGCCAGGGCCCCCCACCATCGGGATCGGTGGCGATATACATCAGCGTACGCCGATCCAATAGCACGGGATAACTTACGTGGCCAGATTGCGACGTGATTCGTTCAC
>PLJR01000206.1:0-167 GCA_003140295.1 Acidobacteriota bacterium | reverse complement strand
GCGAAATAGACGAATGCCGAGTCGGGCGACCATAACGGAAAGTGACTGTGCAGCCCGTCACGCGCGGTGAAGATGGGCCGATTTTCCGCTCGCTGGCTGCCGTCTGAAACGAAGAGCGGGTCTCCGGGGCCGGGCGTGTGATACGCGAGTCGGGAGCCGTCGTGCGA
>PLJR01000289.1 GCA_003140295.1 Acidobacteriota bacterium | reverse complement strand
GATTCAGCGTGAGATTTCCAGAGTCTTGGTCCTCCACCCTGCCACCTGCGGGGCCACGTTGGTGGCCCATGGCGCTCGGAGCTGTTGGCGAGAACGTTAACACCCCACCCCCCGGTCTTTTTTTGTAAGGATGTGAAAGTAAGACACATAGCCCGACCGAATGCATAAGGATATGAAAATAAACGTGATGCTGGAATAGCAGCTGGTAATTGATTGAAAATGCAGGTGAATGCTGCGCGAGTTTTTGCGTTTTGCGCCTTCTGCGAGAGGAACTTCGGCGCGAATGTTGGAGTGCGGCGTGAGAGAGCGGGTACTGCGGTTCGGAAGCGGAGGAGACGGTCGAATTAAATCCGAGTGTCACATCACATGTTAGCAGAAATCGCCTGCTTTGTAAACCGATTAGTTAGCAGGTACTATTCGAATACTCCACAAAATACAGGGCAAGAAGTGCCCGCCCAAAAACGTCAAGGACGGGGCACCCACAAATTCCAAATCAGAGGCTGGGCCACCCGCCTGGGGGCGTCCACTCTATCATTTTCGGTCGTCTCAGCGGGGCCGCGGCCCCTACCGCAAAGCCCGCACCCAGATATCCTCCCCCTTAAACTAAGAACTTCCCCGCCACAAAGGTGGCCGAGATTGAAAGCGAGTGCGGCAATTGCAGCGCGATCGTCACACTTCCGCCGCAGTAGCCCTTACCGGTAGACTCTATAGCTGGAGGTATTTTCACAGTGAAGGTGTTCACAAAGCAGATAACAGCTACTGACGAAATAACAGGAAATAAGGTTAAGTTCGATGTTGTTCTGCATAAAAACGACGATGGTAGCTGGTATGGGTATGCTGTCCAGCCTCCATTTGGAATAGATATGAAAGTAGAAGATAGCGGTGCGAGCAGCCAAGAGGTTCTTGAGACGATAAGGGAGCTGCTGACGAGGGTGGTCCGCACAACGCCCAACATCGAAGCCGCGCAGACATGATTGGCAATCTGTTTCAAGACATCCGCGAAGAAGTGATCGGTTTACTCTTCATCCGCTACGTTTTCCGTACTCACCAGGAAATTGCCCGGCGTAACCCTCGGCTGCAGGGCAGCGCCCGCGGCATTTTTAATTTGTGGTCCCAAATCGTTTACGCGACAACGAATGCCTCGGGAGTGAGACGTCTTGCGAGCGGGACCTTTCAGGATGGTGACGTGAACCTAGTCAGACTTCTCAATCTGTTCATCTACAATCCTGGCTCGCTTTGGAAATCCTTCGAGCGCCACTATCCTGCGGACGCTGCCAGAGCGCGTGCCAGAGTCTCGAAAGCTGGAGGGCTTGGTCCGGGTTGGGAGAGCAAGGCCTGCAAGCAGCTTCTCGGTGAGGACCGGAAGGTTGTGATAAGTATCGCGGAGAAAACCAATCGGTTCGTTAGCAAAAGGGTTGCGCACAATGCTCCCCATGACAACATTGACACCAGATTCTCTGATCTCGACGAGGCGATCGATTTACTGAAAAAACTCACCGAGAAGTACACGCTGCTCTATTCCTCAGTGGAGCGTGAGCGCCTGGAACCCCTCCACCGTGCCGGGGTTCCCACGGCTTATCTCGAATTTGCTCGGCTTGAGAAGCAGCCTCGCGACCTCCTAGAGGAGATGAAGAGTCGCAAGTTGCGCAAGGGATGGGATTCGATTTTTCTGGAGCGCTGGGCCACGCCGGAAACTATCTCGCTGCCCCTCGGGGAGATGCCACCACCACCAAGGCATGGTCATTCAGGGAACTGATTGGCGATTTTCAAAAGCACTTGATTTCGAAAATCGTTGACGAGGTACGGCTCGGATTTAGGGGCGTGTGGGTTCGATTCCAATCGCCCGCTCCATAAACGTCCTCATCTCGAGTTCAAGGGAAGACCCACCCTTGCATGAACCAAAATCGCAAGGATTGATTGGATAAGAACGAAGGCTCCGTTCGCGTAGTCTGTATTCTTTGGTTGGAGGACCAAGAATTTGGGAAGGAGCCTTCGATGCTGGTTATTGGATGTGATTTTCATCCTAGTTGGCAACAGGTTTGTTGGGTGGACACGATTACTGGGGAAACGGAGGAGAAGAAGTTGGTTCATGGTTCGGGGGAGGCCGAGCGTTTCTATCGGCAGCTTTTCACCGCCACAAACTGGTGCGGGTGCGGGCGCAGGTGAAAAATGAGTTGCAACATCTGGCGCTCAACCAGGGCGTGCAGCGAAAGCAGCGGCTGTGGAGTGCCGCGGAACAAAAGGTGCTGAACGAGTTGGCGCTGCAGCGCTGGGGCAGCCGGCGGCGAGAAGACCTGTTGAAGTTACTGGGCATGCTCGACCAGCAGATCGCTCCTCTGGACCTGGCGGTCGAGCAGGCCGCGCAGGAAAATTCTCAGGCGAAGCTGTTGCTGAGCCAGCCGGGAGTGGGGCCGGTGACTTCGCTGGCCTTCGTGCTGACGATGGGAGATGTGTCCCGTTTTCCACGAGGCGCGTCATGATCGGCATTCATCGCTTAGAAAGTGCGCTGCACGAACAGGCCGGCGACTCGAGCGGAGTCGAAGGAAGGATCCCGATGCAATCTACAATCTGCCCACCCATCATTAAAAGCGTACATTTTCACCGGTTTGATACGTCTATGTAAACGACCAGGCTTTGCAACGATTGGCCCTGCCCGCCCAACGCAAACGATTGCGAATGGTGGCGACTAGAGGGAACCCTGAGGAGGGAAAGAATGCGGAATAAGAAGCATGCAGCGAAGTCACTCCGTGGAGCCGCACTGGTATTGACGCTGGGTGCGGCCGCGCTAATGGTCTCGGCGCAACAGGGACCAGCCGGAGGCGCTGGCGGACGAGCACCGCAGCCGCTGATGGTTCACCAACTGAAACCGAACATTTACTGGGTAGAAGGAGCTGGCGGAAATTCGGCTGTTATTGTCGGAAATAACGGCGTGATTGTCGTGGACACAAAAACAACAGCGCCGGCCGGAGCGGAGCTGGTTGCCGATGTAGCCAAAATCACGCCAAAGCCAATCACCACAGTGATTCTGACGCACAGCGACGGAGACCACGTGAATGGGCTGGCCTCCTTCCCGGCGGGGATAGCGATCATTGCCCAGGAGAACTGCAAGACGGAAATGCAAGCGGCCAGCAATACGCCCGCGGGAGCTGCTCTCGCCGATCACATGCCCACGCGGACCGTGACGAAGAATATGGAGGATGCGACCATCGAAGGGGTTCATCTGCGGCTGCTGCACTTCGCTCCAGCCCATACCAGCGGCGATTTGATGGTTTATCTGCCGGATGACAAAATCATGTTCACGGGCGATATCGTGGCGACGCAGTCGCCCTATCCGTTGATTCACACGGAAAAAAATGGAACGAGCGAAGGCTGGATCACCACGATGAATGGAATTCTTGCTACAGACGCCGTCACGTTCGTTCCCGGGCACGGTGACGTGCAGATGAAGGCGGATCTGCAAAAGCGGCTGGCCGACACGGCGGCGCGGCGCGATCAGATAAAAGCGCTAGCCGCTCAAGGCAAGTCGCTGGATGACGTCCGGCAAGGCCTGAACGAGCCGCCCCCGGCAGCACGCCCCGGTGGAGGTGGCGGCCCAGGTGGACCCGGCGGCGGACCCGGAGGGCCGGCAGGTGCCGCAGCTGCAGCCCGCCCGAACATGGCGGATTTCACCGCTATCGTTTATGGCGAAGTGAAGAAATAGGTTCACACTCCATAGACTGCTCAGCAGCCCCATCCTCGGCGACGAGGATGGGGCTGTTGCTCCCCGCAAGGAGCCGCAGCGGCAGAAGCACCGCACCGGCACCGAGTGGAGCGAGGCCAGACTCTCAAGCGCTCTTGCGGAACTAAAAGAAGGGGGCTCGCTGTTCTGTGTGAACAGCAAGCTCCCTCCTTGGTGATGATCCGTCGGTGTGATGGTTAATTGGCGGCAGCCTTTGAGGGGCTCGAGGGCTTGGCAAATATGCTGTCGTTCACAGGCGCATTAAATTTAATATCGGTGAAGTGCCAGAAAGCGATGTTGTTGGGGCCGGCCACCCGAACCTCGAACGGAACTTTCACCCCGCCGGCATCACGATAATCGCTGAAATCGTATTGCGTTGGGTTTGGACCAAAGGCTGTGGGTGTCCGCTGGACCACGCGTACTAGCAAGCCGCTGTTGGCGTCGAAGTACAGCCGTTCGTTTCCAGACCCATCGGCAGCTTGCGCGAGCGCCATATAAACGTCTTTGTCGCCGACCTTGTCCTTCGTCACCCGGCGAAACGCCGAATACGATTTTTTCAGGTCGAGTGTGCGATAGAAATCGGCCAGGCGCTTTGGATTCAAGGCTGCGACGCCGACGACTTCCTGGACAGCGCGAGGATTCTGCTGCCAGACGGTGGTACCGTCAAAACCCTGCACTGCGTCCCCTTGCTGGCCGTGCGTCACGATGTACGACTTGTTCGGGGCTTTGAAGGTTTGCTCGTATGGATTCTTATTCTGCCCCGCTTCCACAGTGCCCTTGGCCGTCCGCGTGGTGAGCGAACTGATATTGCCGCCAATGGCCTGCATGTACTTGGAGACGAGCTGATCGGCGGTGGGCAGGCCCTCCGCCGGCTTGGGCTCGGCCATGAGCAGGACAGCGGGCTTCATTCCGAGTTCAGGCACCGGCGGTGCAGTGGCGACATTCGTCGAGCCTTGGTGGCAACTGAAGCATTCCACGTTGTTTCCGCCCTTGAAATTGTCCGCGTTGATTTTCAGCACCATCGACATCATCATGCGAGCGGTTTTCTTGGCTTCCTTCTCGTCACTTGAGCGGTCAGTAGCATGGCAATATTCGCAATCCGCGCCGAGCGCACTCCGGATGTACTGCATCGCTGGGATCAGGTCAGCAGCCGGAATATCCTTCAAGACCGTTACGTTCTTGTAGTACTGCCCCGCCGTCTGGCCCGGGAGGAACGGCGCCGGAGGAGGTGGCGGTGCGGCGCCTTGCGCTTGCCCTTGCCCTTGCGCTTGCACTGATGGGGGCGCGGCAGAAATCACCAAAGCAAGCAACACCACCAAAATTGCACACAGACCTGTTAAACAGGCATTCCGCTGTCTCATACGCATGACTCCCTCCCTTTCTATACTGGGTGGAAAACGTGCAGGCCTAAGGTAACAGACGTGCCTGGCATTTTGCACGTTTCATCTAAGGACGAATAGGATGTATCTTGAGCAGGTCACATCCGAGCCTGTGCTGTTTGCATTGGCATCCGCTGATTCTGCGTGGCCTGTCTGCGGAATCCTTTATTTGAATGTGGCACACGCGTTGCTCAGCCTGAACAGTGTGGCAACGCCAGGCTGGGAGGCGGACCATGTTGGCGAAGAACCTGTTGAGAACCATTGTTCTCAGGAGTGTCTTGGCCGGCGGGTTGGTAATAATGGCCGGGACAGCCCCGCGATGACCGTGATCGCCACTAAATTTCCGGCCGCGTAACAAAATTTCGGAGGCCGAACCGTCAGAGGATCGGCCTCTGAAGTAGCCTCGGTGCTACGTTTACTGCTCCGCCGAAGCACCGACAACCGTCGCCTATTTTCCAACCTCTTGAACCGCAAATGTGCTCAACACGGGTTTTGGTCGCGGATTCGGATTATCCGCGGTCGCCGGGACTGGATCGTTTTGCTCGGTTCCTATCGTAAAGATGTGGTGGGTTTTTGCATCAAGTGCGAGCATACGAGCCCCATACATCGTTTTAACATCGGCGATCTTCGTGTATTTGTCCGGTACATCTTCGCGAAAGACATGTACCACGCCATTTTTGCCATCACCCCCATCGCGGCAGGTAACGAAAACCTCGCTTGTTGCCGGGTCATAAGCAACTCCGTCCGAGCCAATCCCGATTGGGATCGAAGTCACAACCTGGCCACTGTCGGCATTCATGATGACCATGATCCCGCTCGTCGCATTGGGCTGACAGCCGACGAAGAGACGCCGGTGGGCGCGATCCATTGCCAGCCCAATCGGTCTTTCACAGGGTGCGGTCGGCCAGGTGTTCTTCACTGTAAGCGCCTTCGCGTCGTATTCCATTATCTGATTCTTGTCCAGAATATCTACGAACATGCTGCCCTTGCCGTCTGGCACCGCCGCCTCTGGCCTCGCATTTAGTGGCACGGTCCCAACGATCTGTCCCGTCGACGCGTCCACTGCGGTCACATTGTTGCCTTGAGCGTTGTTGACAAAAACGCGCTTGGTGGCCGGGTCATACATTGCCGCATCCGTGGCTTTGCCGATCGACGTGAGAGTTGAAGTGACTTGAAGCGTCTTCAGATCAAAGATAGTTATGGTTGAGGCTGAGGAGGTATTCGTGGTCGCGAATCCTCTATTGAACTCGGGCGCGACTTGAACGGAATGAAGGCCGTCCAAGTTCGGGATGTCACCGATCACCTTCCCGGACACCTCATCGAGGACCATGATGTGGGTATTGCGAGGAATGTAGATACGCTTGGCATCGGGATCCAGCGTAAATTGATCCCACGTCCCGTCTCCGCCGAGCGAGATGGTGCGGATCAGGTGATAGCCCGTGTTTTGTGGTGCCGCATGGAATAAGAGGGGAGTCAGAAAAAGAAGCGCAAAGGCTAACATCCAGGCTCGATGCAGCAAACCAATAAAGCGGTCTGACATAAAATCTCCTTCAGTCCTGAGATCAGATTTCAAATCAAGCTGCATAATTCCGTTATTGGCCGCAGACAACCCACTTTTCACAATCCTTGTGAAGGCACCTGCGTCGCATATCCCAGTCACCGCGAACCGCCCGAGCGTAGTCGGCCCGGGCCGATTCTGTCAACCAGCTCGCNNCAAGCCCCACTGGATCGCTCGTGATCCTCACGATCCAATCACGGATACGCAAGAGGGCACCAATGTCGCTCGCGGCATTGCTCCAAAACCAGCACTACGAGATTTGTCCCGCGATTCGTACGGCCTTGCTGCTGACGTGGCCAAAGCCCTCCTGCACAAAGCCTTTTCTTGCAGCTCGAAGGATGGATTATGAGGAAGGAAGGGCGGGAATGAGTCTCACCTTCCAGTAATGCTCTCGTTCAGAGTGCTACCATTTCCAAAATGAAAGACTCTGTGGCGAAAACCGCTCGGCTGTCATTATCATTATCCTCTTGAGGAGTGCCTTTTCCGGTAATGAAACGCCGTTGCGAAAATTGGGTGTTGTTATGTTCGCCAGTGCGTCGGCGTAGAAGTATCCCCAATCGTCAACTCTGTCGTCGCAAGCGTCCTAACCATAACCTGTCAGTTTTGTTCCCGCTGAGAGCACGCCTGAAGCTGTAGACCATTTCTGCGTATCTTGCCTCCCCTATATTTGTTGCTGCGCAACATCAGCGAGGCAGTGATCCTAAGTTTTCAGCGCGCATTGACTATCATTGAAGAAAATTGATTCTGTCGGAGGGCCTCGGGTGTATAAGGGTGCATTTCGTGGCGGCCAAAGCCGAGAGATGCTAGGTCGCCAGGAGGAACAGCGATGCGTGACCACGTCCACGCCTATTCGCGCCGGGATTTCTTCTCGAAAGCGTTTGCAGGCGTCCTCACCGGC
>PLJR01000214.1 GCA_003140295.1 Acidobacteriota bacterium | reverse complement strand
CGCCAAGAATGTCGCGCGCCTTGCGGGCGGCTTCAAGCGCCATCCAGACGTTGTTCATCTTGAGCATCGAAACGTGGGCGGGCTCGGCGCGATCCTGGTCCTTCAGCCGGCCGACGTGCAGGGCGAGCAATTGCGCCTTGCTGATTTCGGTGATCATCCAAACGAGTTTGTCCTGGACGAGCTGATGTGACGCGATGGGCTTGTTTTGAAACTGGCGGCGGGTTTTGGCGTACTCGAGGGCGGTGTGATAGCAAGCCATGGCGGCGCCGATCGCGCCCCAGCCGATGCCGTAGCGCGCCTGCGTGAGGCAGGAAAGCGCGGCGCGCAAGCCTACGGCGCCGGGGAGGGCATTTTCCTCGGGAATTTCGCAATCGGTGAGCGCTAGAGAGGAGGTTACCGACGCGCGCAGCGACCATTTGCCGTGAATGTCCGAGGACTTGAATCCCCGAGTGCCTTTCTCGACCAGGAAGCCGCGGACGCGGTCGTCTTCGTCCTTGGCCCAGACGACGGCGACATCGGCGATAGAGCCGTTGGTGATCCACATCTTTTCGCCATTAAGGATGTAGTGGCCGGGGCGGCGCACGGCGCGCGTGAGCATGCCGCCGGGATTCGAACCGAATTGCGGCTCGGTAAGGCCGAAACACCCGATGGCCCGGCCGCTTTGCAGACGCCGCAGCCATTTTTCCTTTTGGGCGGGCGAGCCGAATTCGTGGATGGGATACATCACCAGCGCGCTTTGCACGGAAACAAAGCTGCGCAAGGCGGAATCGCCGCGCTCAAGCTCCTGCATCACCTGGCCGTAGGCGATGTTGGACATTCCGGGACAACCGTAGCCGGAAAGATTGGCGCCAAAAAATCCCAGGGCGGCCAGTTTGGGCAGCAGCTGCATGGGAAAAGTGGCTTCGCGATTGTGCCGCTCGATGATGGGCAAGACTTCGTTATCGACGAATTGGCGCGCGGTCTTGCGGACGAGGCGATCTTCGTCGCTGAGCAAGGAATCGAAATCGAGGAAGTCCACCCCGGGAAAGGTTGGCATGGGAACTCCTTGGGAATGCGCGGGATCATTCTAGCAAGGTCGTTTTTCGGTTGACTTAAAAAGTGCACGAGGAGGGCGTGGGCGTTGACGGAAACTACCCCGGATGCTATAAATTTTGTTCTCGTTCAGCACCCTTTCAGGCTGGCAGGGTGTGTGCGCCGTGGGTGTGTCCGGCGTAATGTATCCGGCCCCGACGGGGTCTTGACCGGCCGTCACCGGTCTTCACCCGGGGGGGGCCGCGTCGTCGGGTAGCCTGAAGCGATCGTCCACGACTCATGGAGATTTTGCATCAGCTTGGTGAGCTGTTCCTGGCAGCGGTGCCCACGGCCGTATTCGTATTAATATTTTATTTTTTCCTGCGCTGGAGTTTTTTCGGCCCGATAACGCGGGTGATGGCGGAGCGGCACGCGAGTATTGAAGGCGCGCGGCGCTATGCCGAATCGGTACGCGCGGCGGCCCAGGAAAAGAACAAGACGTATCAGGAAACGCTGCGGAAGACGCGCGGTGAGATTTTCGCCGAACAGGAAGCGGCGCGGCGCAAGGCGCTGGACGAGCGCAGCGCGGCCATTCAGAAAGCGCGCAGCCACGCCAATGAAGAAATCCATGCGGCCAAGATGAGGATCGCGGTGGAAATCGAAGCGGCGCGCGGCGAGCTGGCGGCTTCGGGCAACCAACTGGCGGAACAGATCGTACGCGCGATTTTCGAGCGCCAACCCAGCCCGGCGGGCGAGGCCCGATGATGGGTTGGCGGGCACCGGGCCTGCGAAGGATGAGGCTTCCAGGCGTTGACGCTAGCGTTAACGGTGACACGGGTTCAAACGCGGACGCGTCGGCGGCGCGGCCCGACAGCGGGATATTCACAAAAGCGGGCCCGATAGGCGGCAAGACAGTGGGCACGATAGCCAGCACGCTGGCCTCAGTGGCGGTGATGCTGCTGGTGGCCGGGCCGCTGCTGGCGGCGGAGGAGGCCGCTCCCGACCCGGCCGATACGGCGATGGGCACGATTTTCCGCTGGTTGAATTTCCTGCTGGTGATGGGCGGGATCGCTTACCTGATTGGCAAATTCGGCGCGCCTTACTTCCGGAGTCATGCTGCGGGGATTGCGAAGTCGATTCGCGACGCGGCCGAGATGCGCGCCGCGTCGGAGCGGGAACTGCGCGAGGTGGACGAGCGGGTGGCGTCGCTGAATCTGGAGATTCAGGAGTTGCGCCGCGTGGCGGTGCGCGAATCGGCGGCGGAGGCCGAGCGGCTGCGCGAGCTGGCACGAGTGGAAGCGGAAAGGATTCATAAGGCCGCGCGGGCGGAAATTGTCGCGAGCGAGCGCGTGGCAAGGCAGGAACTGCGGGCCATTGCGGCGCGCCTGGCGACCGAACGGGCGGCGGAAATAATGCGCGGACGAATGGATCCCCCGACGGATGCGGCGCTATTTCGCGCGTTTGTCGGCGAACTCGAGAGAAGGGCTTCATGAGCACCTCGGCGGACCATTACGCGGATGCGCTGGCGGATGTGGCGCTCTCCCAAAACGCCGCTGAGGAGATCGCGCGGCAACTTGGGGATTTCATGGGGTTGCTGCGCGAGTCGCCGGACCTGGGCGTTGTGCTGGGCAGCCCGGCGGTGCCGCGCGAGAGCAAGCACGCGGTGATACGCGCGCTGGTCGAGCGAATGGGCGCGAGCCAGACGCTGCGCAATTTTCTTTTCGTGGTGCTGGACCGGGAACGGATGGCGCTGCTGCCGGAAATTCAGCAGGCTTTTGATGCGCGGCTCGACGAACGGCAGGGGATCACGCGCGCAAGCGTCACTTCGGCGCGGCCGCTGGACGATACGGAGAAGGGGCAATTGGGCGCGGCGCTCGAACATATCTCCGGGCGGCGCGTGGAGGCGCAGTATCACCTCGATGAGGGGCTGATCGGGGGCACGGTTGTGCGCATGGGTTCGACCATTTATGACGGCTCCGTGCGGATGCAGCTCGAACGGCTGCGCGCGCGGCTGGCTTCCGAATAGGAGCAGGGATGGCAGCGATAAAAGCGGACGAAATAACGAAGATTCTGCGCGAGCAGATCGCCAACTACGATCAATCGGTGGCGGTGGAAGAAGTGGGCACGGTGATTTCGGTTGGCGACGGCATCGCGCGCGTGCATGGGTTGGAAAAAGTGATGGCCGGGGAGATGCTCGAATTTCCGCACGATGTGGTGGGCATCGCGCTGAACCTGGAAGAAGACCAGGT
>PLJR01000029.1:314-17311 GCA_003140295.1 Acidobacteriota bacterium | reverse complement strand
GGCGAAGTTTCCGTGAGGCCGTAGCCCTGGGCAATTTCCAGGCCCACGGCCATGAAAAACTCCGCCAGTGAGGTGGAAAGCGGCGCACCGCCCGAGATGAAGGCGCGCAGGCGTCCGCCCACGCCTGCGCGAAACTTGCGATAGACGAGCCGATCGGCGATTGCCCACTCGAGGCGCAGAAGCGGCGACGCCGCGCGGCCGTAGGCGCGCCATGGGACTGACTCGCCGGCGACGCGGATGGCCCAATCAAACAACCGCCGGCGCAAGCCGGTAGTTTGCGAGCCGCGCTCGAGCACGGTGGCATAGAGCTTTTCGAAAAATCGCGGCACGGCTGCCACGATGGTGGGGCGCACTTCCACCAGCGCCTGAGATACGTCTTCGGGGCGCGCAACGTAGGCCATGGAAACTCCGCGGAACAGATATCCATAGTCGGTGACGCGCTCGTAAACATGGGCTAGCGGTAGAAAGGACAGAGCCACGTCGGCGGGCCCGCAGGAGAAGCCTTCGAAGGAGCCCATTTCATTCGAGACCAGGTTGGCGTGCGAAAGCATTACGCCCTTGGGNNATCTCCGCGCCGAGCCGGACGCACAGCAGCATGCACGCGGTGAGCGAGTAGATGTGGAAGAGCGGCAGCACCAACAGCGTCCGCTCCTCGCCGGGGACGAGCACCGGCGGCTCGACCTTCGTCGTCTCCATGAACTGGCTGGTCGCGGCGGTGAGGTTGGCGTGCGTGAGCATCGCGCCTTTGGGAGTGCCGGTGGTGCCGGAGGTGTAAATGATCGAGGCGAGCTGATCCGGGCGTACGCCCGCGGCCCGCTGGCGGTAGGCGGCGATATCGGCGGGAGTTGCCGCGGCAATGAGACTGTCATATCGCAAGGTATTGCCAAGGTTTTCTTCACCAGAGTGACTTGGGGCGCAAACGATGACGCGCTCAACGCTGGGCGTCCTGTCTCGCAGCGCCGCGAGGCGGGCCGCCTGCTCTTCGCCGGCGACGAAAACGATTTTGGCTCCCGCGTGGCCCAGAATGTATTCGATGCGCTCAGGCGATTCACGAAAATAAACGGGGACTACTACGCCGCCGAGGCCGGAGGCGGCGAAGTCGGCGATGTGCCATTCGGGGCAATTGGGCGCGAAAATCGCGACGCGGTCACCTTCCCGGGCGCCTATCTCGGCCATCGCCTTCGCCAGCGCAGCAATGCGGCGAAGCATCTCCTCGGCCGGTATGCTTTCCCAGCGGCCGCCCGCTTTGTACATCTGTGCGCTCGGCGAGTGATAGCGGTCGATGGCGTCGAGTAAACGCTGCGGCAGGGTGGAATATTCCATGAGTAGCCCGTCGGCTGGATGCGTCAAAGTGCCGCAGTCGAATCTACAGCACGAAAGTTGCAGAGGCAATGGCGGCGCGGCGGTGGTGGCGTGCGTGGCACGCGGATATGGCGGTCACATGACCGTGACATGACCGTAGTGGGCGGCTGCGCTAAGATGAGCGCCGAGAGGAATCGCGCACAATGAAGGAGACACAGGGGGCGCACGCCATGCCCGACGAGCGGATTCGCGCTCCACGCGGGATGACGCTCTCGTGCAAGGGTTGGGCGCAGGAAGCCGCCTTGCGCATGCTGATGAACAGCGTTGATCCCGACGTCGCGGAGCGCCCCGGAGAACTCCTTTTCCAGGGAGGCAACTCGCGGGCCATCGTCGCATCTTTGCGGGCACTCGAAAACGATCAGACGCTGCTGGTGCACTGCGGCCGGCCCGTGGCTATTTTCCGCACGGGGCTGGAAGCGCCGCGGGTGTTGCTGGCCAACGCGTTTTCAGGTTGGCAGTTGACTTCAGAGCTGGAGGCGGACTCTGCGGATGTCTCGCGTGGGAATATTTCGAGTGTGAATATTCCCGACCGGGAGCCTTTTACGGCCGGCAACTGGATGTATGCAGGGACGCAAAGCACTTTGCAAAATGCTTTCGACCTGTTCGGCTCCGTGGCGCTACGGCACTTCGGCGGAAGCCTGGCTGGCCGCCTGGTAGCTGTGTGCGGTCTCGGCACGCGGGGCGGCGCGCAACCGCTCGCAGCCGCGTTGCACGGGGCGGCGGTGTTAGGCATTGACGCGGACGGGGAACGCATCAAGCGCCGAGTAAAGACCGGCTATTGCGACCTGATGGTGAATGATCTAGATGAGGCCCTGCGGATATTGAAGAACGCGGTGCGCCAACGTGTGAGGACCTCAGTGGGCCTGATCGGAAACTGCGCGGCCCTCCTTCCGGAACTGGCGCGCCGGGGCGTGCTGCCCGACGTGATTATGAATACGGTGGGAATGAATGCCGCGGCCGCGGGCGGGGCGGGTCTCGCGGCGGCGGCCAGCGATGCGCTTGTATATATCCCGCGGAATTTTACGGTTGAGCAGGCTGCTGATTTGCTGCAGCGCGATGCGGATGCCTATCGCGAGCAGGCGCTCGACTCCATCGCAGAGCAGGTGCGCGGCCTGCTCGCATTGCAGCGGCTCGGAGCGCTGGTGCACGATTGCGGGGACGGCCTTCGCGCGCTGGCGCACCGTTTCCGGAAGGATGGCCGCGGTGTTCGCGAGGCGTTCGACATTCCCGGGTTGGCATCCACGGAAGACGGCCGCAGTTTGATGCTGGATGGACCAAGTTTGATTTCGGATGCACCAAGTTTGATTCCAGACAACGGCGTGGCGATAACGTGCGTGGCGCTTTCAGGCGCGCCTGCCGACATCACGCGCACCGATCGGCTGCTCCTGGAAATTTGCCAAGACGATGCCGATTTGCAACAGTGGATTCCGCTGGTGAAAAAACATGTGCGCTTTCAGGGATTGCCAGCGCGCGCGTGCTGGTTGGAATTCGCGAAGCTGGGCGAATTCATGGCCGCGGTCAATGATTTAGTCGCACGAGGCGAGTTCCAGGCTCCGGTTGTGATTGGCGAGAATGGCGGGACGGACGCGTGCGCGAATTCGCGCTTCAGGGTACCCGGCGAGTCCGGGTTTCCGCGAGGGCGCGAACCGGCCACTTCCCACGCCAATTCCGAGACCAATTCCGACAATGGGGCCGCCGCCGTTATCGGCACGGTGCTCGAAAGCGAAGGGAGCGCCGCGTGGATCTCTATTATCCCTGTTATTGACGGGGGCCGCGAAGAAGGTGACGGCCGCAACCTACGCATTTGTCGGACGATGGTGGCCGATGGAACGCGCGAAACTTCCGCGCGCGTGGAGCGCGAACGGCGTACGACCGCAAGCCGCGCCAGTCGATCGATCGTGCCGCAGCGTTTCGTTGATAATGCCGCTACTGCCGACCTGTTGCGGGAGCGCCTTGTCCGCGTGGTGAGGCTCTAGCACGAATACCGGCCGCCCTGAATTTCTGATACCGGGCTTTCTGGTACTGGAGAGCAGAGTAGCGGTTACGCCGAACCTGATGGGTTCGTGGTGGCCGCACGCCGCGGGATTTCGTAACATGAGGAGGTAAATCTCGCGGCTTGCATGCGTGCGGGGGAATTTTGAGCCTCGCGACGATAGCTGGTTTTTCGGTCCACCCGTGATGAAACGCCTCATCGAATGCGTGCCGAATTTCTCCGAGGGCCGCGCCACGGGGGTGATCGACGCAGTGGCCGAGGCGATGAGCGCAGTCTGCGGTTCCGCGGTGCTCGACCGGCACTCCGATCGCGACCATAATCGGTCCGTGATTACACTCGCGGGCGAACCGGAAGCTGTGCTGGAAGCGGCCCTCCGCGGGGTGGGCGTTGCGGCCACGCTCATCGATTTAACGCGACATGCGGGAGTGCACCCGCGCATCGGCGCCACCGACGTGTTGCCCTTCGTGCCCATTGCCGGCATTGCGCTCGAGGAATGCGCGGCCTTGGCGCACCATGCCGGCCGGGAAATCTGGAGCCGCTTTGCGATACCAGTCTATTTCTATGAAGCCGCAGCCATGCGTCCCGAGCGCGTACGTCTTGAAAATATCCGGCGAGGACAGTTTGAAAGCTTGCGTGAAGATGCTCCCCGAAATGCGCAGCGTGCGCCGGATGTCGGCGGGCCGGCCCTGCATCCCACCGCCGGCGCGGTGGCGGTGGGTGCGAGAAAATTGCTGATTGCCTACAACATCAATCTAACGGCTGCTGCTGATGCCGCGGGGATTTCCATCGCCAAGGAGATCGCCCGCGAAATCCGCTCCTCGAACGGCGGCCTGCCGGCGGTGAAAGCGATGGGCGTAGCGCTGCGGGAGCGCAACCTGGCGCAAGTTTCGATCAACCTAACCGATTTCGAAATTACTCCGCTTCATCGCGTTTTCGAGGCGGTGCGCCGGGCCGCGGTGCGCCGGGGCTGCGATATTGCCGGCAGTGAAATTGTGGGTCTGGCGCCCGTGAGGGCGCTGGAAATGACGGGCGGCTGCGATCTGCGACTGGAGCACTTCGCTCCGGAACAGGTGCTCGAGAATCGCCTGGCGGAGGCACTGACGATGAAGCCCTTGAGGGCATCTATGTATGAGGCAGCATACGAGGAAGCGCGGATGGAACGAAACAGCGGAGGCGCGGCGCCAGTCCTGCCGAAGGCTACACCGAGGGAGACCTGAGAATGATGAACCGAAAAGCATTGATGGCCGCCGTGCTGGTGATGGCGCCGGCTTGGCCGGGAATGGCGCATGCGACGAAACTGGGCGCGGAAGTAATCGGCATGTTCCCGCAGAACGCGGGGGAGTTTGCCTATGCCGACTTGCGCCAGGCGAGAGCCCTCAGCTGGTTCCCGCAGCTCAAGGAGCAGATGCTGCCCGAGCGTTTCCGGCAGTTCGAGCGCTTTCTCGCTTCGGCGGGCATCGATCCGAATTCACAAGTAGAAGAACTGGCCTGGGCGATGGTGCCCACTGCCCCGGCGAATGGTGCGGCACAAAACGCGGCTCCCGCGAGCGAAGAAGTCGTGGGTGTCGCGCTGGGCACGTTTCGACCGGAATCCGCCGAAGCCTATTTCAAGGCGCAGAAGCTGGCCACCGTGAAGGTGCGCAATTATTCGCTTTTCGCGTTTGGCGGCGGATCGGGCGCGGAAAATCTTTTCTTCTTCTTTATCGATTCAAACACCGCGGCATTTGGGCAGCGCAAGGAACTCGAAAAATTGATCGCCGTGCGTTACGGCGAGGAGCGCGGTTTGTCGAACAACCCCGAGCTTGCTCCGCTGATCGCTCAAGCTAATGGCAGTGGCGTGGTTTGGGCGGTGCTCAGCTCGGCATACGCGCGGCTGGCGATGCAGCAGCTTGTGCCGGAAACGGCGCAGTTCCCCCAGGCTCAACAGCTGGTGGCGAAGCTGCGCGCCCTGACCATCGAGATCACGGCCGGAACCTCCGTCCAGGCCAATTTTCTGGCCGTCTGCGCCACGCCGGACGACGCCAATACGTTTGCCGCCCTCTTGCAAGCGGGCTTGATGTACCAGCGCTACCAGGTGGCGAATTCCAACCCGGAACTCGCGGCGCTGCTCGATCAGGCGCGCATTGCACCCGTGGGAGAACGTTTGGACGTGCGTCTAACGCTTACCGACGATCAAGTGGTGGGCCTGATCCGGCGGAATACCTTTGCCATGCATTTGTAAGGGGCTTGTGGGTCGAAAAACTTATCGCGCTATCAATTATTTGCCGCGCGGCGTGAGTAACCTGACGAGCGTCGCGCGCGTTGCAGCAGTTTCGGGGCGGGTTCGGCAGAAAGCCGCCGCAGCAACTGGGCCGATTCATGGCTCGGGGCGTTCCAGCACGCTAACCTGGCACGCCTCGCGGCAATCCGGGCAATAGTACAGTCCGTCGCCGCATAGCCGGATACCCGATTGTCCCATGCAGATGCAGCAGTAGCGGTCGCATTTGCAGTGGCTTTCCGGCTGGTCGCACATCCCGCAAACAGTGGTTTCCATTTCGTCCCGAATATAAGCGACACGGCTAGCCTCGACAAGACGGATTTGCCCCTCGTTTTCCGCGCGGGCACGGGCCACATCCTTACTCAGATTGTCGGACGCGCCTGCGGTACGGGTGCGGAGCGGCGGCTTTCTTGACTCTTTGGCTTTCTTGACTCTGTTCTCGGGCGCATGTTACGTTCGCTGTTCGCCATATTTTTCGAGCACATCTCTTTTTCGAGCAATCCTGTGACGGCCCCTACGACCACGCAGCTTCGCAAAACTGCGCTTAATTCCGCGCACCGCCGCTTGGGCGCCAAAATGGTGGATTTTGGCGGATGGGATATGCCTGTCGAGTACACCGGCCTGGTGAGCGAACACCTGGCCACGCGCCAAGCCGCAGGCCTGTTCGACGTGAGCCACATGGGGGAGATTGAAGTGCGGGGGCCGCGCGCGGTTGATCTGGTGCAGCGCGTCACCTCGAATAACGCCGCAAAGCTGGTCGACGGGCAGGCGCAGTATTCCGGCTTGCTGACGGCGGCAGGCACATTTGTCGACGACCTGCTCGTGCATCGAATTTCGCCTACCCATTATCTGCTGTGCGTGAACGCGAGCAATCAGGACGGCGATTTCGATTATATTCGCGAGCAAAACATTTTTGGCGTTCAGGCGGAACTCGAAAACGCTGGTGCGCGCTATTCGCAGCTGGCCATTCAGGGACCGAAGGCGCTGGGCATTCTGGAGCGCTTCACCCGTGCGTCAATTGCGGTGCTCAAGTATTATCACTTCTTATTGGGCGATGTGGATGGCGTGCCGTGTTTGATCGCGCGCACGGGCTATACGGGCGAAGACGGTTTCGAGATCTATTTTTCGCCCGAGCATTCCGAGAAAATCTGGAGTGATCTTCTGGAAGCGGGCGGGCCTGCCGGCCTCGCGCCGTGCGGCCTGGGGGCGAGAAATACGCTGCGTCTTGAAGCGGGCATGTGCCTTTACGGCCATGAGATCGATGACACCACGACCGTCTGGGAAGCGAACCTGGCGTGGATTTGCAAGCTCGATAAGGGCGATTTCATCGGCCGCGATGCGCTGGTGACCCAGCGTCAGAGCGGCGTTCGGCGCATCCTCGCCGGCTTCGAGATGCAGTCGCGGCTGATCGCGCGCGACGGCTATCCCGTGACGCTGGCGGGACACGCTGCTGACGAGGTGGCGGGGCGGGTGACCAGCGGTTCGCCAGCGCCGTTTCTGAAGAAAAATATCGGCATGGCCTACGTGCCCGCCAATTCGAACGCGCCCGGAACGAAAATCGAAATCGGCATTCGCACCAACCAGGCGCCGGCCATGATTGTGCCCACGCCGTTTTACAAACGGGCGAAGTAGCCCCCGGTAGGCGAAGACCCCGGTAATATAGGAGCGCGACGATGTATCCCAGCGACTATCGCTACACCAAGGAACATGAGTGGGTTCACGTGCAAGGCGCTACGGCCACCGTCGGCATCACTTCTTACGCGCAGCATGAGTTGGGAGACGTCGTGTTTGTCGAATTGCCCAAGGTGGGCGCGAAAGTCGAGGCCGGGAAGTCGTTCGGCACCGTGGAATCAGTGAAAGCGGTTAGCGACATTTACGCGCCGGTCTCGGGCGAGGTAACCGAAATCAATTCTGCATTGGCGGATGCGCCGGAGCGCATCAACGAAGACCCGCACGGGCAGGCGTGGCTCATCAAGGTAAAGCTCGCGAATCCGGCCGAAGTCTCGAAACTCATGGACGCAGCCGCATATGAAGCGTATGTCGCCGAGAAAGAGAAGGACCATTCGGCCTGATGCGCTATCTTCCGAAAAGCCCATCCGAGCGTCAGGAGATGCTCGAAACGATTGGCGTACGCTCCGCTGCGGACTTATTTCACTCCATTCCGGAGAAATTTCGGCTCACGGGGCCTCTTGCGATTCCGGGGCCTCTCTCCGAAGCTGAGCTCATCCAATATTTCCGCGATCGGGCGGCGGAGAATTCCCAAGGCTACACGAGTTTCCTCGGCGCGGGCGTATATAACCACCTGCGCTCCGTGGTCACTGACGCCATCATTCAGCGCGGCGAATTTTTAACTTCCTACACACCGTACCAGGCGGAAATCAGCCAGGGCACGCTGCAGGCGATATTCGAATTTCAGACGCTGATATGCGAGCTGACGGGACAGGAGGTGGCGAACGCCTCCATGTGGGACGGCTCGACGGCCACTACTGAAGCGGTGCTGATGGCGGAGCGGCTTACCGGACGCCGGCGCTTCCTGGTGGCGCAATCGGTGCATCCCGAATACCGCCAGGTGCTCGCGACCTACACGCGTAACCTGGGAATTGATATCGAACTGATCGGCTTTCGTCCCTCCGGCCAGATAGATATGGCCGCGCTCGAGGAGGCGCTGCGCGGCGGCGAGGGTGAGGATGCCGAGCAAGAGATGCGTCCTGCCGCGGTAGTGGTGCAATCGCCGAATTTTTTTGGCGTGATCGAACCGGTGGCGCGGATCGCGAAACTCGCGCATGCCGCGGAGGCGCTCGCCGTGGCGGCGGTGGCTGAGGGCGTCTCGCTCGGAATCGTGCGGCCACCCGCCGAAGCTGACATCGTGGCTATGGAAGCCCAAAGCTTTGGCATGGCCCCGAGCTACGGCGGCCCCTACGCCGGAGTGATCGCTACTCGCGAGAAATACGTGCGCCAATTGCCGGGAAGGCTGGCCGGAGAGACCACCGACGCGCACGGCCGGCGCGGTTTCTGCCTGACGCTGGCGACGCGCGAACAGCATATCCGCCGCGAACGCGCCACCTCGAACATCTGCACCAACCAGGCGCTCTGCGCACTGGCGGCGACCGTGCACCTCTGCTTGCTGGGCAAGCAAGGGCTGCGCGAGTTGGCGGAACAAAATCTTTCCAAGGCGCATTTTGCCGCCGCGGAGCTTACGAAAATTCCCGGTGTTACGCGCGCGTTCACAGGACCGGTGTTCAATGAATTCGTGATACGGCTGCCGCGTTCGGTGCGCATGGTCAACGCGCAACTGCTGCGCGAAAAAATTATCGGGCCGCTGCCGCTGGGCGGGTGGTACCCGCACCTCACCAAGTGCGGCGTGGTGTGCGTGACGGAAACCACACCGCGGGCGGAAATCGAGCGCTTCGCGGCTGCCGTGAAACGCATACTGGCGACGCCGGTTTAGGGGAGAGCACTTGCCCGACAGGATCAAAAAAGCGCGCCGTCATCCCAGCCAGAACGAGGGGCTAATCTTCGAGAAATCCGCTCCGGGAAAGCGCGGCATCGAGTTGCCTCCCCTGGACGTGCCAGCGGTGGATGCGCAACGCGTGCTGGGCGCCGAGTACGCCCGCGATACCGTTGAAGGGATGCCCGAGGTTAGCGAGATCGAAGTGCTCCGCCACTTTACGCGGCTTTCCACCTGGAATTACGCCATCGACCTGGGGATGTATCCGCTGGGATCGTGCACCATGAAGTACAACCCGCGCGTAAACGAATTCGTGGCGCGGCTAGACGGCCTGGCCACCGAGCACCCGTTCCAGCCGCAGGAGCTTTCGCAAGGTTGCTTCAAGATTCTGGCCGCGCTGCAACAATGCCTGCTCGAAATCACGGGCATGGACGCCATCACCATGCAGCCCGCCGCCGGCGCCCAGGGCGAGTTGACCGGGCTGCTGCTGATTCGCGCTTGTCTCGCGAGCCGCGGCAACGCCCGCAAAAAAGTGCTGATTCCGGATTCGGCGCANNGGGACCAATCCCGCCACCGCGGTGATTGCCGGCTACGAAGTGCAAAATATCCGCTCCGACGCGCGCGGGCAGATGGATCTGGAGCATCTCCAAACCCTGGTCACCGAAGATGTCGCCGCGCTGATGATTACGAACCCCTCGACGCTCGGAACGTTCGAGCCGCGCATCGCGGAGGTTTCCGAACTGCTTCACGAGCGCGGCGCCCTGCTCTATATGGATGGCGCCAATATGAACGCGCTCGCGGGGGTCGCGCGTCCCGGCGATTTCGGAGTCGATGTGATGCACCTTAACCTGCACAAAACGTTTTCCACGCCTCACGGCGGCGGCGGCCCGGGCGCGGGACCCGTGCTGGTAAAAAAGGAACTCGAAGCATTTCTTCCCGTGCCCGTTTTGGTGGAAAGGGACGGCCGGTTCGCGCTCGAGACCCATCGGCCGAAGTCCATCGGCCGCGTGCGCGCGTTCGTCGGAAATTTCGGGGTTCTGGTGCGGGCTCTGGCGTACACGCTGGCGTACGGTCCCGGCATGCGTCAGGCTACCGAAGACGCCGTGGTGAATGCGAATTACATCCGCAAGCTGCTCGAAGACGTCTTCGACCTGCCCTATTCATCGCCTTCCATGCACGAAGTGGTTTTCAGCGACGAGCGGCAGAAAAAATTTGGCGTGAATACGATGGATATCGCCAAGCGCCTGATCGATTACGGGTTCCATCCCTACACCACGGCGTTTCCACTGATCGTGCCGGGCGCCCTGATGATCGAGCCCACCGAATCCGAGTCGAAAGAGGAGTGCGACCTGTTTATCGACGCCATGCGCTCGATCGCTGAAGAAGCGGCGACGCAACCTGAACTGGTGAAGACCGCGCCCCATTCGACGCGCGTGGGCCGCCTGGATGAAGTAGGCGCGGCGCGGCGACCCGTCTTGCGTTGGAAGCCAAAGCTGCCAGCCAAAGCCGCCGACTGACGCGCTATCTCAGGTGCCAGGCTGGCCATGCAACGGCCCCAGTCGTTTTATTGCGGGCGACGCCTGGCGAGGGCCAGGGATGCGACGGTCAGGTATCGTTCTTTCGCCGGTTGGCCGGCGCCGGTATAGGTGTAACTGGCGGCAACGCGACCGGCGCCTGGGCCTCGCGTGCTGCGACCGACGCTGGCGCTTCGGTGGGCTTGCCGCCAGTGGCGCCTGCCGCTTGGTCATTCGCGGAAAGGATAGTGCGAACGGCCACGGGCAATACTGCGCCCTCGCCCTCTTTTTCAAATATCAGCCGCTGCTCGCGTTCGTCCCAGTCGACGCATAGCATGTCGCCCAGGCGCACCTGTTCGGTGGCCAGCAGGTTGGCTAGCGGATAAACGATGTGCCGCTCGATCGCGCGTTTCAGGTGCCGGGCGCCGTATTTTAAATCCGTGCCCTCGCGCAACAGGAACGCTTTGGCAGCGGGCGCCACCCGAAACAGAAACTGTCCCCGCGCGGTATCCAGCAGGCGTCTCTGCACCATGTCCAGCTCGATTTCGAGAATCTGCTCGAGTTGTCTGGCGCGCAGCGGATGAAACACTACAATCTTGTCCAAGCGGTTCATGAACTCCGGCGAAAACTTGCGCCGCGCGGCTTCCTGCGCGGTCCGTTCGACTTTGCCATCCAGCACTTCAGCCGGCTTGTGTCCAGGCTGCACGAACCCCATGCCGCCGGTTATCATGTCGGTGATTTCGCCGCCGCCGAGGTTGGAAGTGAGAAAAATCATCGTCTGCGACAAGTCCACGCGGCGGTTGTCGCCCAGCGTGAGAGTGGCCTTGTCGAGCATACCCAGCAGCAATTGCCACAGTGCATCCGAGGCCTTTTCGATCTCATCGAACAGCAAAAAACTCAGTTTCAAGTTTTCTTTGTGATGTTTGGCGAGCTCTTCCTGGGTGATCAGCGGATGGGTCTCGCGGTGGCCCAAATAGCCCGGAGGCGAGCCGATCAGCTTGGCGATCTCGTGCGAGTGCTGAAATTCGGCGCAATCGAGTTTGATCACCGCGCGCGGATCGCCGAACAGAATTTCGGCGGCCGCCTCGACGATGCGGGTCTTGCCCGAGCCCGTTGGCCCCAGGAACAACAGGTTACCCACAGGCCGCCCGGTCGCGCACATTTGCGCGCAGAAAACCTGGTACAGGTCCACGACCGCGCGAATTCCTTCTTCTTGTCCGACGATCTTTTGCCGCAGCGAGGCTTCAAACTCCTGCGACTCTAGGCTTCGCCGCGTGGGATCGAGGCTAGAACGTTGTGGCTGCTGGTTGGTTCGCATGGCTCCCCACCTCCTACCGTAAGCCCCGCGGCAGGGATACACCCCTATGCGGCGCCCGGTCGAACTGGTCGAGTTTCACGCGCACGGTCGAGTGCAAGAGGCGCAACTGCGTCACCAGGTCATGACCGGCGGCAGCGCTTTCCGACACATCCAGGACCGGCGGAAACAGATCGGCCAAATCAAGGTTGAGCGTACGAAGACTCGCAACCAGTTTCCGTACGTAGGCGGATTTCGAGTCAAACAATTCAACCCGGTTATTGACCTGCTCTCGAAGAGCCGCCCAGTTTACGTCCACAAAAGGATAGGCACGCGCTACTTGCCGCACCACGTCGTCGGTGATCCGCGGCCGAACGCCCAAACGCGCGAGGTGCAGCTGCTTCACCTTGCCGGCCCGGCGCACGTTGTGCACCAGAAAATATGAGTTGCCTTTGCGTCGAACGAACGCCATGCCAATCCCCTGTGCTCCCGATCTAGCTGTAGTGTAACGATGTTCCACTACAGCGTCAATCAAGATGCAGACATTACCACAGCGGAGGCCTCGTAACGGTTACTACTGTACTTGTTCCGTGTCCCAGAGTCAGGTCCTCACCTCTTCGAAAATTCTATTGGCCCCATCTGTTTTTGTGTGTTGCTTCCACTCTATTAGATGCGGATTTTGGTCTTATTCTTCGAATTTTTCGCGTGCCGGCGCGCGCGTCCATTACAGTTGGATCCACTTCGAAGGGCTATGCGGGCTAGTACCAGTGCTATCTTTACGCGAGGTCAAAATAGTTGCGCGAGCAGCGTTCGAAAATCTGGCAGCGCGTCTACACTCTGGTGAAACGCATCCCCCGCGGTTACGTGATCACGTACGGCGAGTTGTCGCGTATGCTGCGGCTTCCCGGTGGCGCACGCGCCGCCGGCTGGGCCATGGGAGCGTGCCCGAGCGGCCAGGGCATACCGTGGCAGCGCGTAGTGGGCGCAGGCGGCCGCATTCTGTTGCAGGAGCCGCGCGCTTCGCTGCAACGGCGCCTGCTGGAAGCCGAGGGCACGCAATTCGTCGGCAAGCGCGTGGACATCGCGCGCCATCACTGGCGCGGCACGGCTCGCAAAGCGCGTTCGCGGCGGTGATAAGCACGCCTTTCGAATGGCTGGCTTCCGACTTTCCCGTGCAAATGGTTCCGTTGCGTCCTGAGCGTGTCGGCGCGGAGTTCGCCGCAGCCCCGGAATGTGCTATAGATAATCGTTTACCGTGACCGTCCCAATCATCGATGTCCATAACCTGACGAAGAGCTATGGCGCTGTGCAAGCCCTCCGCGGCGTCAGTTTTTCCGTCGACGAGGGCGAAGTTTTCGGGCTGCTCGGCCCCAACGGAGCCGGGAAAACCAGCACCGTCGAAATCCTCGAGGGCCTGCGGCCACCCGACGGCGGCCTGGTCAGCGTCTGCGGACTAGACCCGCAAACCTCCGGCAATGCTTTTAAGCAGGAGATCGGCGCGGTCCTGCAGTCCACCGCCCTGCCGGACAAAATTCGCGTGAATGAAGCCCTGACGATGTTTGCGAGCTTTTACACCCGCCATCGGGAGACGGATGGCCTCCTGAAGCGTTTTGGCCTTGAAGAGAAGCGCAACGCCTTTTATTCCCAGCTGTCGGGAGGGCAAAAGCAGCGCCTGGCCTTGGCCATGTCGCTGGTCAACGAGCCGCGCGTGCTGTTTCTCGACGAGCCCACCGCCGGACTCGATCCCCAAGTGCGCCGCGAAATTTACGACATCATTGAAGAGTTGAAGCACGAGAAGAAAACCATTCTCCTGACGACGCATTACATCGAAGAAGCGGAGCGCCTCTGTGACCGCGTGGCCATCGTCGATCAGGGCCGCGTGATTGCTTACGGCACCCCACGCGACTTGAAGCAACGCGCCGCCGGCACCTCGCGCATCGAATTGCGCCTCGCCCGCCCCGAACCCGAAGAAGCTTTGCGAGGCCTGGAAGGCGTTGCGGACTGCCGCGCCACTGACGGGCTGTACCTGATGCACTCGACGCGCGTGCCGCAAACCATCGTTTCGCTCGTGAAATATCTTGAAGCGCAGGGCAACGAGCTGGCCGGTCTTGAAATCGCGGCCCCTTCGCTGGAGGACGTTTTCCTGGAGCTGACCGGCAGGAGGCTGCGCGATTGAGACACTCCTGGACGCTGACCAAGGTGCGCATGCGGCTGGCACTGCGCAACCGCGCCTTCCTTTTCTTCAGCTTGGTGTTCCCCTTAGTATTTCTATTTCTGTTTCTCGGGCTGTTCACCCGCGGCAACGTGTCGGCGGTGCCCTACATGCTCGCAAGCGTCCTGGCGCTGACCATCATGGGGAGCTTCTGGGGCTTGAGCATGCAGCTCGTTACGTTCCGCGAGCAGGGCATCCTGCGGCGTTTTCGGATCGCTCCCGTGGGAGCGGGGGCCATGCTGGCGTCGAGCATCGCGTCAAATTACCTGCTGACGCTGCCCACGGTGTTCATCGAGTTCACCCTGGCGCGGCACCTGTTCCACATGCGCGAATGGGGAAACCTTTGGGGCGTCTTTATCCTGGTCACACTGGGCATCATCACGTTTGCTTCGCTCGGCCTGATCGTCGCCAGCGTCACCAATACCGCGCAGGAAACCCAGGTCATCAACCAGCTCCTGTGGTCGGCTTTTCTATTTCTCTCCGGTGCCACGCTTCCCCTCCCCATGCTGCCCGGCTGGATACAAAGCTTTGCGCTGTTCATGCCCGCCACCTATCTGGTGGTCGGTCTCGAGCGCGTGCTGATCGCGCACGTGGGCGCGTACGCGATTCGCGCCGAACTTCTTTCGCTCGCCGTGTGCGCCGCGATTGCCTTCGCCGTCAGCCAGCAACTGTTTCGCTGGGAGCCCGAATCGAAAGTGCCGCGCAGCGCCAAGCTCTGGGCGGCGTCCGCAATCATCCCGTTTGTGCTGCTGGGCATATGGGAAACGTCGTACGGCCACGTGCGCTCGACCGCGACCACCGACTTCATGTCCACGGTCCAACAAGCCGCACCGCGCACGCGCGGAAGGCTCCGCATGATGCCCGAAAGCGACGCCCCTCCAAGCACCGCTCCCCCGGACGCCGATTCCAGCGACGCTCCCAAGTAAGGTCTCGCGTCACGCTAGTTGGAATCGCCTTCGTCCTCCTCTCCTTGGTCAGAAGGTACGCCGCCAACTATGCTCCGGTCCTGCATCGCCGAAAATTCTCCTATGTTTTTGTATCGAAACACCTTGCTTTGAGCGTTCAGAGCTGGAACAAACAAGTCAACAAATCTCTGTTTAACAGAATCGTTCGGGTCCGCTAGATGCAGCTGCTTTACGAACCGTTTTCTAGCCGCGCGAAGTCTTACAACCTCAGTAAACAAAGCCTTCGCCAACAAGTCCGCTTCAGGAAGGGAATACCCGAGGATAATAATTGTTTTGCACTTTTCCAACTTAAGACGCGCCTCCCTCCACAATTGCTTGTAAGGATTTTTGTCGATCCGCTTGTTTAAACCAGGCGGCAAAATGGATACCGTCTCAAATACAGCAGATTGTCCTCTCGTGCGGACGACAAACGGACGATCTTTCAACCTTATCTCATTCGTCTTATAGAGTGCCCAGTTAACGCTCCCGTGTAACTTCAACAACCGGATCTTGGTCCGCGTGGAAATGTTCCTACCCCGCTCCTCTAACCAGTTTTTGCACCATCCCGTTCTTACCCCATGCACTGCATCCCCATAACCTCCGACAGGCGTCCAAGCCTCTGTCGTCTCAAAAGATTCCTCAATAAGTAGGTCGTAATTAAAAGTGACAATACAATCTCCGCTCTTGAGTTTACGTAGAATTCGGGTGTGACATCTGCTCTTGAGCGGCGCTAGATGGTTTGCTGTCGTCGAACAGGTTGTGTGGATGATGACGCGACGAATGAACTCTTCCAAGTTTCTCTGGCGCTTTTTCCAATCCTTTGGTTTATTAGCAGACTTAGCAAAACTGCTTATTTTTGCGCGAGTTTCGATGTCTTTATAGTAATTTTCGAGGCCAATGCCAAAAATCCTACCGTATAGATTCCGCACGTCACCGAGAACCTTGCGCGCAAGACCGGGCGTTCCGTGCCCTTTAATTTGGCCGGCTATTTCGAAGAAATCAGAGTCGACCGGTGGCGGCACGATATAGTTTTGCAGACCACCTCTAGTTGCCCCTGCGCCGAATAGCAAAACGACTGGGTGGGACAGCTTCATAACCGGTCAGAGTACTGCGTGGGCGGATGCCTTAGCCACTTGAATTTTTCAGAAAGCATGCTATTTCCGGTCCAAACGTTCCGAGCAGACTTCGGACGGGCCTTTTCGTTGGTATGCTATAATTTCGCCACGGAGAGCCTTCATGAGCATCAAGAAGACCGAGAAAATCTGGCATAACGGAAAGCTGATTCCCTGGGAGGACGCGCAAATTCACGTTCTCTCGCACGTCGTCAGTTACGGGTCGTCGGTATTCGAGGGGATCCGCTGTTACGACACCAATCAGGGCCCGGCCGCATTTCGCCTGCGCGAACACATGCGCCGCCTGCTCAATTCCGGCCACATTTATCGCATGGAGTGCCCGTATTCGCTCGACGAGCTGTGCGCCGCGGCCGCGGAAGTCGTGCGCGAAAGCCATCTAAGTTCCTGCTACATCCGGCCCATCGCTCTGCGGGGATATGGCGATATTGGCGTGAATCCGCTGCAAAATCCCATCGAAGTGTACATTGCCTGCTGGGAATGGGGCGCCTATCTGGGCACCGAGGCGCTCGAGCAGGGCGTCGACGTGTGCGTCAGCTCATGGGCGCGCATGGCCGCGAACACGCTGCCCGCCATGTCCAAGGCCGGCGCAAATTACATGAATTCGCAGCTCATCCGTATGGAAGCCATCGCCAATGGCTATGCCGAGGGCATCGCGCTCGATACCAACGGCTACGTGAGCGAAGGATCGGGCGAAAACATCTTCCTGGTGCAGGACGGCGTGGTCTCCACTCCGCCGCTCGCGTCGAGCGTGCTTCCCGGCATTACGCGCAATTCCATTCTTGCTCTCTGCGAAGACTTGGCCATCCCGGTCCGCGAGCAGATGATTCCCCGCGAGATGCT
>PLJR01000029.1:0-260 GCA_003140295.1 Acidobacteriota bacterium | reverse complement strand
CAAGAGGAGTTTTTCGCCATCCTCACCGGCACCAAGCCCGACCGGCACAATTGGCTGACGCCCGTGTCCGCACTCGTCGGGGCCGGCTCGCTAGTTCGTTAGAGCGGCCGCCTCCTTTCCACGTTGGGCGTCCCAGATGAGCCGCCGCGTCGGTCGCCAGAGCAGTTGATCGACCGACGACAGCGCGGCTTAGGTTTCATCGTGGCGTCTTCCATTTTTTCGTTGGCCGTGGATTCTCCAGGAGCCTGATGCATCGCAGA
>PLJR01000255.1:827-3405 GCA_003140295.1 Acidobacteriota bacterium | reverse complement strand
GGTCCGAGCCGCTCAGCAGGTGAGACGTAATCTTCGAAAAGCGCAACAACAGCGCGTTCTCGGCGTGTTCGCGCGCGCCGCTCTCCTCAACAATGAGAGATTTTTCTTCGAGGGCGGAAAGAATCATTCCAAACGCGACGAAGAATTTAGGCACGTTCCATAATTCCGGGTTCATTTGCAAGTGCGGCAGGAAATGATCGGTCAGCCAAGCGGTTGGGAACACAGCACCCCAACGGNNCGAATCCGATTGTGACGGTGATGACCCCCGGCGAAAATCTGGGAAATCGCTTCCAGAACAAAAAGCCGGAAACCGCGAACGTCAAAGCCAATATAGCATGCACGGCAGGCACGGGACTGCCATGCCACTGTGTGCGCACAACCCAAACGCCGACTGCGGTGAGCGACACGGCCAAAATGAGATTAAATCGAGATATTGTGCGGTGCGCGAAGAGCGCGACNNATGGATCGGCGTGAAAACGGTCAAAATCGCCAGCGCTCCGCAAAGTGCCCAGCGATTGTGCCATCCGAAAGTGATCGCGGTAGCATGAAATGCGGCCGCCGGAGCGAGAATCGCGAGAAGAGCATTTCTGCGTACATAGTCTTCGGCTGAGCGCGCCAGCGAAACGAGAAACAAGACGCCGGCAAGCTCCAGCGCGCCCAGATCAATCGATTCGAAGATATTTTCGAGCACGCCGGTATGCGTCTCGAAAATCTGGACAAAAAAATGCAGGAAAACCAGCCCCCACGCGAAAATCCATAACCTTAGTGCGTTCCGACGGGGAATGTTTGCGCAGGGAGACGAAAATCGCCACCAGAACGGCGAGGATCAGTATCGTCGGCAGCTTGTCGAGCAATGAAGTCACAGGTCGCTTTTTTCCCGAAATTGTTCCCCAAAGGCGCTGCGAAGGAAGGTAGCATCGCGAATGAGTGGACCGCAATCCGCCATCAGTACTAATTCTCGCGTGCGGGCAAAATGAAAATGGGAAGGCTAAATGCTAGATGCGCCTGGAGATACGGAAGGTAAGCTCAAGTGTGGCGCCTTCGGGAAGGTCAATTTTCTCGGCGGGGACGAAGACTCCGCCCTTGTATGTGGCGCGGATTGCTTGCATAGGGGCAAGACTTTCCGCGACGCGAGCTGTCGTGCGGGGCGCCGCGCTTGACGCCGACTCCGGCCTTGAGGCAGTGTCGGCGCTTCCGCCGCGGTCGAGGGCGAGATTGCCCAGCGCATCCGCGTCGCGATTTTGTTCGCGCATCACGTGTTCGATGACGAAGCAGTCCAGCGCTCGCGCCAGCTTTTGCGCGCGCTCGTGCAGCGGCTTCAACGCGGCATTTTTCACTTTGTAGCGGCCCTGCATCTGGCGCACCAGCAGCTCCGAATCGCTGCGCACGCGCAATCGGGGAATTTTTTCGGAGGCCGCGTAATCCAGGGCGGCGATCAGGCCATAATATTCGGCCACATTATTCGTGGCGCGCCCGACATACTTCCCGATTTCAAATTTAGTGGCGCCATCCGGACCCTGCAGGACTACCGCGTAAGAGGCCGGCCCGGGATTTCCTCGCGAGGCGCCGTCAATGTAAGCGACGTACACTCCGGCGGGCTGATCGGGAACGCTCAATTCCCGCCCGCCAAACGGCAGGGCAGCCGAATTCGGAGGACGTGATGTGAGCCGTTTCATCAGGGGTGGTAGCGGGGGTCAAACATTCGTCGCGGAAGCGCCATCGGTGGAAATCCCATTGGCGCGAACATTCGCGGACTCGGCGGGCCCGCCAGGTGCGGCAGCGGGTTCTGGCTCGACGTAGTAAAGAATTCGCGTGCAGGTTTCACACTGAAAAATATCGGTGCAATCCTCGCGGCGCAGTTCCTGAAAAACGTGCGGGCGGATGCGCACGCCGCAGAGCGTGCACGCTTCCTCGCGGACTGCCGCCACGCCGATGTGGTTTCGCCGGCCGGCCACGCGCTCGTAAACCTTATAGAGTTCCTCGGGCACGGCGGCGATCTTTTGCTGCCGCTCGGCCTGCTTGGCTGCGAGTTCCTGCTGCAGCGCGGTTTGTTTCGCTTTGATTTCCTGGCGGCTGGCGAGCGCCATTCGCTCGACCCCCACGATGGCTTGCTCCGCGGCTTTGATCTGCCGGTCGAAATCCTCGCCCGCGACCATGCGCTCGAGAAGCCGGTCTTCCGCCTGGGCCACTTCCGTCTCGGCGTATTGAATTTCGTGCTGGAGCGCCTTGTAGGCGTCGTTGGTTTTTACCGCGAGGCTCTGGTCCCGGTATTTGCGGGCTTTTTCTTTCCAGGCTTCCACATCCATTTCAAAAGTCTTGCGGTCTTTCGTGCTGGTTTTGAGCGCTTCCTTGGCACTGGCCAAATTCTGCCGCGCGTCGATCAGTTGTTTTTCTGTTTCGGCGAGCTGTTTAGGCAAAGCCTCGAGGCTGGCACGCAACTCGGCAAGGCGCATATCGACGCTTTGCAACTCGACCAGGCTCTTAATTTCCGGACGCATCTAGGCTCTATTCTAACATACGCGTACGTGCCGCCGGCCGGACCAGTCCTGCGCGCTCCCAACGCGAGCCACGGGTGCGG
>PLJR01000255.1:0-733 GCA_003140295.1 Acidobacteriota bacterium | reverse complement strand
GCACCCGGCCCATGGTCCTGTTCGGGAGACTGCGCCCCCCTGAGAAATGGACGAGAGAAATGCACGAATGTAAAGAAAAACTGTGCGGGCTAGGGGCTCTGATGAATCTGCATCGATTGATCGACGGAGATCTCCGGATAGTGCAGGCTCTGGCCGCCAGCGGCCGGCGGCGGTGCCGCAGCGTGGTGGGCGGTGGCAGTGAACGCACCGGGCGACGTTTCAACTGTGTAGGTGTAACCGTCACGTTCGGTGCGCGACATGGTTAGCGAGTCGCTGGAGGTGAGCTGGTCGAGGCTGGCGTAGGATCCGTTCTGCGCGTAGTAAGAACGCTCGGCTTGGGCGATGGCGTTCAAATCCATTTGCACGCCGGTGGAGGTAATCGCTTGCGTCGCAAGCGTACCGGCCGGAGAGGCGCGCTTCAGGAAGTAATAACACGCCCCCAGCGCGATTACGGCTACGACGAGTATCGAGATGATAGAGCGCATCGGCGGTAGCGTTTAACGGCTATCCGGTTCCAGTATAGGCCCACCGACGTTACCGGCGCGCCAGCGCATGCGGGCTCTGCGGCGAAACGATCACTAGCCATAGGTGCAAAATATCGGTATGCTTGTCTTTTGCTACGGTGTCTTTACACCTGACTAGACAGGCCACTTGACACGCTCGCAGCCCTTATCAAATATGAGACTAAAACTCAAAAAGGCTGTGCACGCAGCGACGCGAGCTCCCCGGCCGT
>PLJR01000405.1 GCA_003140295.1 Acidobacteriota bacterium | reverse complement strand
CGTTGCACCCCACGCAAAAGCCGACCGCAGCCTTGGAGCCGCTTATCCGCGCATTCTGTCCTTTGGGCGGCGTGGTCCTCGATCCGTTCTGCGGCTCCGGCTCCACTCTGATCTCTGCCCAGAACGCCGGTCGGCACTACATAGGCATCGAGCTTGACAGCGCGCACTACGTCACGGCTTGCAGCCGCCTCAATCAGCCCGAACCATATCCCGGCGACGCCGCCGGATAAACCGGCGCCTTCCCGCCGCCATTCTCGACCGCCGCGAATTTCCCCCACGGCATGGTTGGAATGAATCCTGTCCCGATGAAGCCGCCGCATACGCTTTTCACTTCGTCGATCGCGATCCTAAGATCATGCGTTCTTCTTTCAGCTTTATCAGGACACCGCCCATCCAATTGCATCCTCTCCACGCGACCCTACAGCCGTTCCCGGCGCTATTGGGCTCAATGGGTATTCCCAGAAAGACAAACAAAATTTCCCAAGGGCAATTTTGTTGCTTTCTGTACAGCTTTTTAAGCTTGAAACCCAGTTGATCCCGCGCCGTGCCGTCTGTGTTGGGTACGCGTTGAGGCCGCATTGGGCGGTCTCCTGAATCTGAAAGGACCTATCATGACAACGATCGCAAAATTGACGAAGCAAAAAGACGGCGGCTTCATCGGAACCCTCTCCACCATCACTCTGGCCGCGCGAAAAATTTCGCTCGTGCCGGTCGTGAGCGAAAGCGAGAAGGCCCCGATCTATCGCGTCCTCCTCGAAGACATGGAAATCGGGGCTGCTTGGAAGCGGGAAAGCAAGAAGAACGGCAACGAGTACACACTGGTCATGCTCGACTGCCCGCTGTTCGCCAGGCCCGTCTTTTGTGTTCTGGTCAAAGACCTTCATTCCGGACACACCCTGGAATTCAATCGACCCGACAGCCGCAAGTCCAAAAACTCCGCTGAATAAGCGCCCCGAAACCAGCGGCCCCGGCATTGCGCCGGGGCCGCGTATTTCCAGAAGGAGAATCACATGCCCGACATCGACCAACTCGAAAACCTAATCGCCAACTCCGAACCGCTCGAATCGTTCGAAATCGATGAATACGCGGACCAGGAGGAAATCATGTCCGCGCTTAAGGAAATGCTTGACCGCGAGCTCTATTAGGAACCGTGTGCCGGGGCTTCACCTTGAAGCTCCGGCATATCCCGAACACCAACACATGGAGAGAAAAATGACCAAGTTCTACTTCAATTGCGACGATGCAGACATCTTCGATGACGACGGTACAAACCTCATCCGTATCGACGCGGAGACGCAAGCGGAAGCCGAGGCGAAACTCTTAGCCGAGCCAGATTTGATCTGCGTCAGCAATATCGAGAACTTCAATGTCTCTTTCCGCGCTGAGGTGTCGGACCGATACTTCCGCGTGCGCAGCGACGACACCACAGAGTGGCTGACGGTCATTCAAATCATTCTGACCGATAAAAAACCGAGGTGACCATCCCAGCCAAATTCCGCGCCTTCGTCACGCTCTCGGCTTCAGACCCCAGAGTTATGCGCGGGAGCTCGCCTGTCAAACCGGCTCCCCAGCGAGAGTAGCCTGAATTGTTCGCCGCCCATTCATCTTCAGCGCCCATCTTTCGCATGTTCATGAGTCCGCCTCATCCATCGCTGACTCGATTTTCGCGACCCTACAGCCGTTCGCGTCGCTATTGGGTCAATGGGTATTCCCCCAGAAAGACACACAAAATTTCCCACGGTCAATTTTGTTGCTTTCCGGTTCCACTCGAAACCCAGTTGACCCGCTCCGCGCCGTCTGTGGCCAGTCCGCATCGATTCCGCGTGGCGCGGACTCAAAAGAGGAGGAAAACATGTGCAAGGTTTTGAATGCGAAGCGCGTCGGCAAAAATCCGGGGCCTGAATGCGTCTATGTCGGAAGGCCGAGTCGCTGGGGCAATCCGTTCGTCATCGGGCGCGACGGCACTCGCGATGAAGTAATCGCGAAATATCGCGCATGGGTCCTGGCAAAGCCGAACCTCATGGCCGCCCTTGGCGAACTGCGAGGCAAAAATCTCGTCTGCTGGTGCGCGCCCGAGCGCTGCCACGCAGACGTGCTGCTCGAATTGTGCAACGGCTCAGGCTAGCGAGCCTGGCCTAAAGCCGTGACCACAGGAGCCGCAGCCACCGCAATTGCTGGCGCAATCCTCGCCTAATCGCTTTACCCGCCCACAACCGCTCCATTTTTCACCCGACCGCCAGCGAGTCACATCGCACCATACAAGGGTATGAAATCCCTCAAAAATTCCGGCTCGACGGATCGCCAGAATCCCGGCAGGCTTTTACGTTGCGGGGCCGATTCGCTCCGCACCACCACCATTGACGGAGTTATCGAAGCCCCAAAATAAACAACCCGCCTGGGAGGCGGGCTGAATATCGGCCGAAGCCGGGGATTTCTTGTGCTCGTGCAATCACAAGAATTCCCCCAAATCGCCGCTTTTGCAAGAGTGATTCTTGCGACGGGGATTTGTGCGCCGATTTTCGGCCCATCCGGGCGGTTGCCACGCAACCGGAACGGAGAGAATCATGTCGCTATTCGCCCATCTTCCACCGATCACACCCATGACTTGCGAATCACCCCGCGCGATGGAGAAATGCCCCTACCGCTTCCGCAGAGGCAGCGTCTTCGATCGCGGCGGCGAATTTTACCGACCGCTCCCCACGGAAGCGCGCGCGCTGGTCATGGACCGCGCCGAAACTCTGGAGCGGAGAACCAAAGGGAAAGGCCAACGCGACGGCGTGCTCGGTCAGTCCGCGCTCATGGTGCTACGAGCGCTGTTGTTCCATTTCCTCGACACCAAGAGCGGAAAACTCGACCCGAGCTACAAGCAGATCAAGACGCAGACCGGCTTCTGCGTACAGACCATTGCCGTGGCGCTAAAGCGCCTTGAACGCGCGGGCATCCTCGAAATCCAAAGACGGATCGCGCGCAAGGCTTACAAAGTCTGGAGCGAGTTGAGCCGCCGCTTCTTCGAACTCGTGCAGGTCGAGCAAATCACGAATGCCTATATGGTGAACGTCCCGGTTCCCGATCGCACAAAATTCGGCGACCTGGGAATGCCTCTGTTCAAGCCCAAACCTGACACCTTTAGCGATTCTACTTCGCAGAGAGAATCCACCTCCAGATTCTTACATAGAGTAAGGACCGCCAAGTGGCGGATTGCTCTCCAGGGAGGTTAAGGGGCGACTTCCGCTCTTTTAACCCGATTCGCGGGCTTGAACGATCCATCCTAGAGCCGGACACGGCCCCAGGGCGGGGAAGCGCGGCCAGAGCGGGAAAAAGCGGCCCTTCGGGCCGCACGAACCTACGCCT
>PLJR01000015.1 GCA_003140295.1 Acidobacteriota bacterium | reverse complement strand
AATTGCTGGCGGGCGACCGCCAGCTCGATCCGGAGCAGCTGCGGCGGCTCGAAAATGCCCTACTCAGTGCCGATTTGGGGGTGAGTACGACGCGCGAACTGCTGGACGCCGCGCGCGAAACATCGAGTGCAGGGCCGCGCAACGGCGCGCCCGATCTGCGCGATGCGCTCAAGACGCATCTTCTGGGCGTCCTCAACGCTGTGCCCCCGGCACGCGATGGGGGCCCGCGTGATGGAGGCGCGCGCAATGGAGGCGCGGCGACCCCGCGCCCGCGTGTGGTGTTCGTGGTCGGCGTGAATGGCACCGGCAAGACCACGACCATCGGCAAGCTCGCGCACCGCCTGCGCGCCGAAGGAGCGAGCGTGCTCCTTTGCGCCGGCGATACGTTTCGCGCGGCGGCTGTCGAGCAGCTGGCCATCTGGGCGGCGCGCACCGGCGCCGAGATCATCAAGCAAAAATCGGGAACCGATCCCGCCGCGGTGGTTTACGACGGCCTGACGGCCGCACTCGCGCGCTCGGTGGACGTGGTGATCGTGGACACCGCGGGGCGGCTGCACACGAAGTCCAACCTGATGGCCGAGCTAGAAAAAATGAAGCGCACCGCCGCGAAGCTCATCCCCGGCGCGCCGCACGACGTGCTGCTGGTGCTCGACGCCACCACCGGCCAGAACGGTCTGGTGCAGGCGCGGGAATTCACCGCCGCTGCAGGCGTCACCGGCATCGTGCTTACCAAGCTTGACGGCACCGCGCGAGGCGGCATCGTCGTGTCCATCGTGCGCGAGCTGGGTCTGCCGGTGAGCTTTGTCGGAACCGGCGAGACCGCCGAGGACTTGGTCCCCTTCGACGCCAAAACATTCGTCAATTCGCTGTTCGACTGAGGCTCATGCCGCGCCCCTTTTCTTCCAGTGACGAACAGTGGATGGCGCACGCTCTCGCTTTGGCGCGACGCGGTGAGGCATTGGCGAGCCCCAACCCGATGGTCGGCGCGGTGCTGGTCCGCAACCAGCGGGTGGTCGGCGAAGGCTTTCACACCTACGATGCGCTGAAGCATGCCGAGATTATTGCGCTCGAGGCCGCGGGCTCGGCGGCGCGCCGCGCCACTCTCTACGTGAATCTCGAGCCGTGCTGCATCACCGGGCGTACCGGCCCGTGCACGCAGGCGCTCATCCAAGGTGGTATTGCGCGCGTCGTTGCGGCGATGCCCGATCCCAATCCTGCCGTTTCCGGACGCGGCTTCAAAAAAATGCGCGCCGCGGGAATCGAAGTGGAAGCGGGCAAATTGTCCGAGGAGGCGCGGCGCTTAAACGAAGCGTTCGCGACATGGATCACTACGCAACGGCCGCTGGTGACGCTCAAATCCGCGATGACGCTCGACGGCAGCCTGGTTCTGCCGGGCGCGGTCGCGGGACCTTCCAACGAACGCCGGCCGCAGTGGATTACCTCCAGCGCCTCGCGGGCCGAGGTGCAGCGCATGCGCCACGCCTCCGACGCGCTGCTCACCGGAATCGGCACGGTTTTGGCCGACGATCCCATGCTTACCGATAGAACCGGATTGCCACGGCGGCGGCCTTTGCTGCGGGTGGTGCTGGATTCGCAGCTGCGCCTCAGCGTGCGCTCACGGCTGGTGCGCGAGGCCCAGCAAGACGTGCTGGTCTTTACCTGTGCCGCGGAAAAGGGGCGCAGGGCGCAGGCGCTGCGGCACGCGGGCGTCGAGGTGGTCACGATCGGCGAGCGTACCCGGCAGACGGCGACCGCACGACCGGATCTGCGCGCGGTGCTGGAGGAACTCGGCCGCCGCAACATCATGAGCGTTCTGCTCGAAGCAGGCCCGACGCTCAACGCGGCGGCGCTCGGCGCAGGAATTGTCGACAAGGTGCGCATGTTCTACGCACCGAAGCTGGCCGGCGGTTCGCCGGCGGCAGCTCTCTCTCGTTCAGTGCCGCTGCCGCGAGACGAGCCGGCCGGGCACGAAATTTCGCGCCTGCGGATCGAACAATTCGGCGCCGACTTCGCCGTGGAAGGATACCTGCGCGATGTTTACGGGAATTGTTGAGCACCTCGGCCGCATAGCTGCGCTCGAAACCAGCGCCGCGGGTGGCCGCCTGCGCATTGACGCCGGCCCGCTCGCCGCGTCGTGCGCGATCGCCGGAAGCATTGCCGTTAATGGCTGCTGCCTGACGGTGGTCGAAGCGCAGGATGAAACGTTCGCCGCCGATCTTTCCTTCGAAACGCTCCGCCGCACCGCCTTCGGCGAAATGAAGGCCGGCGCGCGCGTGAATCTCGAGCGGCCGCTTACCGCCGGCAAGGAGCTGGGCGGCCATTTCGTGCAGGGACACGTCGATGGCGTCGGGCGCGTCACGCGTCTGGCGCAGGAGGGCGCCAGCTGGTGGCTGGGCGTGCGCGTGCCCGAGGAAATCGAGCGCTACGTGGCCCTGAAAGGTTCCATCGCCATTGATGGCATCAGCCTGACCGTGGCGAACGTCGCCGATGGGATCGTGGAAGCGGCAATTATCCCGTTCACTTATGCGAATACGAATCTGCAAACGCTGGTGCCCGGCGACGCCGTGAACCTCGAAGCCGATATCCTGGCAAAATATGTCGAGCGCCTGCTCGACTCGCGGCGCGCTCCCGCGACCTCTCGATTGACGGTAGAACGCCTGGTTGGCGAGGGTTTTTGAGATTTTCTATCGGCTGCGCCCTGGCGCTGAAGAAGTCGCATCAAGAACGCGCAAACGCACTAAGCACCTTCGTTGCAATTGCCATTCGCCGGATATACTTTACGGTCTGTCGGACTGGGAGGGGCCATGACTACTTCTTCTTCGAATTCGTTTTTCTGGAATTCC
>PLJR01000119.1 GCA_003140295.1 Acidobacteriota bacterium | reverse complement strand
GTACAGCGTTGGGCGCGCCGCGTTGAAGCGCCATGATGCGCGTCGTTACGCCAACGTGAAAAGAGAGCGTGAAATCGAGACTTGGGAAGAATCTTTGCGAGTAGAGATTTGACGGCGAAGTAATCACCCAATACCTGTCGCGCTGCGTGTGTACGTCCCAACAGTCGTATTCGCGACCCAACAAGTGCTCTGATTTCACTTTTTCGGCGTGTTCTACCCTCTCCCCTCGCGCTTGCGATTCCACGTATTCCTGAACGGCGCGCTTGCTGACGGGATTCGAGAGCGACAAACTGCTGAGGATATGCNNCCCCCCGAACACGCTTCCGCTTTCGACTGCCCGCCCGCGTAGTCTTGTTTCTCTTCTTTAACGCGAAACCGTCTTCGACGTCGGACACGTCCATACGACCTACTTTCGACGTCGCGCCGCCTGCGCCACACCTAGGTCGCTTCTGCATTACGCCCAGCGAACGCCTTTACACCACATCTCGGCGGCTACGGGGAGCCCCGGCGAGTCGCGCGGGTGTCACGGGGAGAGACACGAAAATGGGCGTGCTGCTAGCAACTGGTAGCAGACTACTCAAAAAGGGGCGATCCGACGACGTACTTCGGGCATTCTGGAAGTAGGCGCAAAAACTCCATGCACGCACCATCAAATGTTGCGTGGCTCTTATCAATATGCACAGCGCGAAGCGGGGGATACGCCCACAGCAGCACCAGCCCGACCACAACTAGCGAGGCGAATGAAAAAAGCCCCCAGGCTGCGCCCTCCTCGCTGAACACCGAGCCTATGATAACAGCAGTCGGGATCGCGCCAACCAGAACGACCGCCGCTGCCATACCCAGGGTGTGAACCCGGCGGCGATGTCTCTCGCACAACGGGATAAGCAGCCTGACAGTCTTTCGTAGCAACAAACGCACAAGGAAATACGGGAGAATCCCTAGAAGGATTAGCGCATAGTAGCCCGAACTGAGCCACGCAAACTTATAAGCGTGGGGAATGCCAGCGGCTCCGCATTTGACACAAGCATGCGGCAGTACCGCGTCTCGCGGCACTATCAGTTTGCCCCCATGTTTCATCGCGGTTAGCGTCGTGGCCCCAGATGAAACGATGTTTTGTTGGGTGCTACTTTCGTCTTTGAACAGCGTGCTTCCGCAACTCCAACAGAAACTTCCTGAGTCAGGATTCTCCTTCCCACATTTTATGCAAAACATGGGGTAAGCATCTCCGACAGCGGGTGATGTTCACGATGATGGGGAACGTGCAACATGCGCCGGATTGTGGCCGACTCTTCGCACATAAAGATAGCTGGAATGAGGACCGCAGCCGCGTGCCACCAAGGGTGCGTCCAAATAAATAATCGGATGTCTTCCATACGGTACCTATCGGATGCTCAACGTGCGAGACTTCGATTGACTCTTTGACGCCTTCCAACGGGAACGGAGTTTCTGTTTTGTCTCTTCTGGCGCGGCAGACCACAAGAATGGCCACAGGTTCAAATCTTGAGCGCGACGCCGCAACTGGTCATCTTCTACAAATTCCTTCGCCCGTTCCTTGCCAGACTCGGACAAACTAGACCACAACTCCAATCAATCTTCCGCATTTTCTCCTAGCAAATCATCGGTTGCGACATTGTGCGACGCGAGACGCTTCGTTTCCAAACGCAGTTTGACGGCTTGAATCGTGTCTTTGAACAAATACAGCAGTGCTTTTGCGACGATGATACCAAGCGCGATGCTGAGAACCAGCGAACCGTTTACGTCCATCGGCTCATGATGTCCTTAATAGTTACGGTTGACGGCATTCTACCCCCCGGGTCGGGCACTGTCGAGTTACGTCAACTCTTGTGCTACAGAGTGCGCTCATGATGCCTCCTTGGTCTTTGCTGCGTCGATCTTTTTGATAGCGGCGAGAACGAGTT
Organism: Acidobacteriota bacterium; assembly: GCA_003140295.1. Taxonomy (GTDB): domain Bacteria; phylum Acidobacteriota; class Terriglobia; order Acidiferrales; family UBA7541; genus Palsa-189. The sequence continues at coordinate 5,418 of PLJR01000119.1, read as the reverse complement.
CATAATCTGGATGCGACTGGAACACGATCTCTCCGGCTCTGCCTCGGCGAATGAAGTCGTTTGGGGTATCCCACGGTGCTATCTCAATGTCATCGGATTTCAACTCGGTTAACTTCGGCATCGCAGCCACGACGTTCATGTAGTCCAAGCCGCGGGTCTTGGCGAAGTTTTCCTGGAACTCAAAGTAGGTCGATTGCACCCAGCCATTGTAGACCTTGGCGCACTGCCGCTCTCTAAGTCCGTCGAGTCGCTCCGCCTTCTGTCGATCCCGACGGAGTTCGAGTCTCGTCTGGTATTGCAACCAGATGGTGACGCTGACTGCGACCAGAAGAAGGAATATCATCGTGCCCCTCCGCTGCATGCGCCTCAGGGCACAGGCGTCAGCACACCACGAGTCAAAGGTCAGAACCGTGCATTTTTTCCAACTCCAGTTTTAGTGCCTCTTCACCTTTATTGGGCAGCATCCCGAAGCGGCTATTCTCTGGATTGTGTTTTGTAATCCCCGTATCGGCTAAATCGCTCGCAGCTTTCTCATCCGCTGCAACTCCGCTTCATTTCGCAAGAGCTGATAATCTGTCGTCGGTGAGTACGCCGCAGGCGCACGTTTATTCAGGCTGTTATGATACTCGTGCAGATAGCCTTACCCACAGTCAGAATCGGTGTTGCCTGGGGTAGAATGAATTACGCCTCGGTGCGGAAGTGGCGGAACTGGCAGACGCGCAGGACTTAGGATCCTGTGACCGAAAGGCCGTGGGGGTTCAAATCCCTCCTTCCGCACACCCAGCGGCTCAAAGACTTGCGAGTGGTGAGAAGTTGACGCATTTCTGGCGTTCCCCTATAGTTAAGGTTGGATTTGCGCGCCATTGATACGGTTCCTCCAGATCTCGCTTCCTACGGTCCCAGCATTCGCGTTTTTTGAACGATGTCGGCACCATCGATGCGGCCTGAGGAATGGACTGGGCATGGCGACCGCTAGCGCAGTTTATGGCCCCGCAACCGCGACGAAATTGGCCGAGAGGCGCATAAGCATTCATGACTGAAGCAACTTGCCGCCGCGAACTCGAACTGGAAATCCCCGCGGAAGAAGTGCAGAAGGCCGTCGAACGAGTGGCCCGCGATTTCGCGAAAGTGGCGCGTGTTCCCGGTTTCCGTCCGGGGAAAGCTCCGCTGCCGCTGATTCGGCGCCGGTTTGCCGATGGCATCAAAGACGAGGTGCTGCAAGCGCTGGTCCCCGAACAGATCGATAAGGCTGTAAAGGACCAGAATCTCCTGCCGATCACGCAGCCGCAGGTGGATCGCGTCGATTATGCCGAAAATGGCCCGGTGAAATTTCACGCCGTGTTCGAGGTGCTGCCGGAATTTGAACTGGAAACTTACAAGGACCTGGACGTCGAAATCGAATCAGCCGAAGTAACCGACGCCGACATCGAAAAAACGCTGAGCGATTCGCGCGAGCGGGCGGCAACCTTCGTGCCGATCGAGGGACGCGCGCTGGCCAAAGGTGATTACGCGCAGCTCAAATTGACGGGCACCCCGGCGGCCGGAGGCGATCCGATCCAGGCGGATAACGTGCTCTGCCATTTGGGCGCGGAGGAAACGTTTGAAGCATTCACCGATAATCTTTTGGGTGCGCAGCCGGGCGAGCATCGTAATTTCGACGTTTCCTACCCTGAAGATTATCCCGACAAGAAGCTGGCGGGAAAAGGTTACGCCTATGCCGTGGAAGTGACCGGCATCAAGGAAAAGAAAGTACCCGAGCTCAACGACGAATTCGCCAAGGATGTCAGCGACTCGGCGACGCTCGAGGAGTTGCGCGGGAAAATACGGCAGGGTCTCGAGTCTGACCGCGACCAGCGAAGGTCGGCGGCAGTTCGCGATGCGCTGCTGGCGAAAATCGTCGCTGCCCATGACTTCCCAGCGCCCGAAGCCCTCGTTGAAAACCAGATGAACGTGCGCATGGAGCGAGCCATCCGTTCTTTGGCCGCGCAGGGCCTGGATCCGCGGGCGGTAAACGTGGACTGGGTGGCGTTGCGGAACCGCCAACGCGACCGCGCCGTCGAAGACGTCAAAGCCGAGTTACTTCTCGACCGCATCGCCACCGCTGAAAACATCGACGCCAGCGACGAAGATGTCGAGCGCGAGATCGCCGCCCTCGCCGAACGCAGTAACGAATCCGCAGCAGCGGTCCGCGCCAGCTTGACAAAGCAAGGTGCGCTCGATAGGATGAAATCGAAGCTCCGCAGCGATAAAGCTCTCGCGTGGCTCGAGCAAAACGCAAAGATACGGACTCGAGAGCCGGAACGAACCTGACCGGTTACCTTCAAGTTCCCATTCATTTCGATGAGATATGATGACGATTCGGCGCCGCGCGCAACGACGCTCATTCCCATGGTGGTGGAGCAGACCACCCGTGGCGAACGCGCGTATGATATTTATTCGCGGCTGCTGAAAGATCACATCCTGTTTATCGGCACGCCGATCGACGACCACGTTGCCAATTTGGTGACCGCTCAACTCCTGTTTCTGGAGGCGGAAGACCCGGAGCGCGACATTCAGCTCTACGTGAATTCGCCGGGAGGCTCAATCACCGCAGGTATGGCCATTTACGATACGATGCAGTACGTGCGGCCCGACGTAGTGACGACCTGCGTGGGCCAGGCCGCTTCGATCGCCGCTCTCCTGTTGACCGCCGGGGCGCCCAAGAAGCGCTTTTCGTTGCCGAATTCACGGATCCTGATTCACCAGCCCTGGATGTCGGGGCTGTCGGGACAAGCGACNNNNAAAGTTGAAAAGGACGTGGAGCGCGATTTTATCATGTCTCCCGTGCAGGCCAAGGAGTACGGCTTGATCGACGAAATCATCCACAAGCACCGCTAAGCGTACCAAACAGTTAGTAGCGACCTTTAATAGGCGGCGACGTGGAGCAGGAAACAGCCATAGAATATGCTTAGAAGATTCGGGGCTGCTGCGCGGCAAAGGCAACCTGCATGAGGCTAATAATACGGTGAGAAAACTTAATACCGACGAACCGCTGCGCTGCTCTTTTTGCCATAAGACGCAGGAGCAGGTCGAAAAGCTGATCAGTTCGCCTTCCGACTACCCGCGCGCCTACATTTGCAATGAGTGCGTGGGCGTCTGCGAGCAGATTCTCGAAGAAGAGAAGCGCGAACAGGCCGGCCCCGTCAATCGGCGGCTGCCGCGTCCGCCNNGTCGCGGTCTACAACCATTACAAAAGAATTTTTCTCAACCGCCAGCCGGGCGATGTGGAGCTGACGAAATCAAATATCCTGCTAATTGGCCCCACCGGGACCGGCAAGACTTTGCTCGCCCAGACACTCTCGCGCATGCTGGATGTTCCTTTTGCGATCGTGGATGCCACGACCCTGACCGAAGCGGGTTACGTCGGCGAGGACGTTGAGAATATTATCTTAAAGCTGCTGCAGAATGCCGATGGCGACGTCACCAAGGCGCAGCAGGGCATCATCTATATCGACGAGATCGACAAGATCTCCAAGAAAGACGAAAATCCTTCGATTACCCGCGACGTATCCGGCGAGGGCGTGCAGCAGGCGCTTTTGAAAATCCTCGAGGGCACCATTGCCAACGTGCCTCCGCAGGGCGGCCGAAAGCATCCCCACCAGGAATTTACGCCCGTGGACACCACGAATATCCTGTTCATTTGCGGCGGAGCTTTCGTGGGACTCGAGAAAGTGGTCGAGCGCCGCGTAGGACAGAAGTCTCTCGGGTTTCATACCGACTCGCAGCCCACCACCACCAACCGGCGCAATTTCGAGGTGCTCGAGCAGGCTCAGCCCACCGATTTAATTCGCTATGGCTTGATCCCGGAATTCGTCGGCCGGCTTCCCGTTCTCGGTGTGCTGGGCGACTTGGACAAGAGCGCGCTGATGCGCATCCTGACCGAGCCGAAGAACGCGCTCATCCGGCAATACCAGCGTCTGTTTGAGTTTGAGAATGTGCGCCTGCGCTTTTCCGAAGAGGCTCTCGAAACCGTGGCCGACCTGGCGCTGCAGCGTAAAGTCGGGGCGCGCGGCTTGCGCATGATCCTGGAAGATCTGATGCTCGACCTCATGTATAACCTGCCGGCTCAGCGCAAGGTGCGCGAATTCGCGGTGACCGCGGAGATGGTTCGCAGCCGTGAAATCAATTGGACCCTGCTCGAAAAAGCGGGATAATCTTAGCTACGGGATACCGGGGACCCCAGGAAATCATGTTCAGCCGTGAAAAAAATGAATTGAAGCGCGTTCCGATGATGCCGGTGCGCGATATGGTGATTTTTCCGCAGATGATGCAGCCGTTTATCGTCGGCCGCGAAGCATCGGTGCGCGCCCTCGAAGAAGCTCTGGCCGGCGAAAAAAAGATTTTCCTCGCCACTCAGCATGACGCCTCGGTCGACGATCCCAAGCCCGAAGAAATTTTCACCGTGGGCACGCTTGCCAATATCGTTCAGAGCGTTAAGCTGCCGGACGGCAACATTCGCGTGCTGGTCGAGGGTGTCGAGCGCGCCAAAGCCGTACAGGTCACCAGTGAAGAAGGCTTTTACCGTGCCGTGCTGCGTACCGTGCCGGTGCGCACCGAACCTTCCCCGCAATTTGAACAGGCCGCGCGCCGTGTCAATGGGCTCTTCGAGCAATACGTCAAGCTGTCGCAGAGCATGAACTACGACACCATGATCGCCGCAGCCCGCGTGGACGACCCCGCCAAGCTCTCCGACACGATTGCCGCGAACCTGCAGATTCCGGTCGAGGAAAAGCAGGAACTGCTCGAAAATTTCGATGTTCTCGACCGCCTCAACCGCGTCGCGGACATCCTGGAAAGCGAACTCGAAAAGCTCAACGTTGATCGCAGCATCAACTCGCGCGTCAAGCGGCAGATGGAGCGCGCGCAAAAAGAGTACTACCTCAACGAGAAGCTCAAGGCCATCCACAAGGAACTCGGGCGCGGCGAAAAGAACGAGCTCGACGAGCTGAAAAAGAAAATTGATTCCGCCGGGATGCCCAAGGACGTGCACGAAAAGGCCACCCAAGAACTCAAGCGGCTCGAGCTTATGCCCCCGATGTCGGCCGAATCGACCGTCAGCCGCAGCTACCTCGATTGGCTGCTCGCGGTGCCCTGGAAGAAAAAATCCAAGGAGATTCGCGACATCTCTGTGGCCGAGAAGATTCTCGAGGAAGACCACTTCGGCCTGGACAAGGTCAAGGAGCGCATTCTCGAGTACCTCGCGGTGCGCCAATTGGTCAAAAATCCGAAAGGCTCGATTCTCTGCCTCGTGGGACCGCCGGGCGTCGGCAAAACGTCTCTCGCGATGTCCATCGGCCGCGCAACAGGGCGCAAATTTGTGCGCGTTTCACTCGGCGGCGTGCGGGATGAAGCCGAGATTCGCGGCCACCGCCGCACCTA
>PLJR01000051.1 GCA_003140295.1 Acidobacteriota bacterium | reverse complement strand
CGCGGGACTTTGCCGGCCGCGTCATTCGCGCACCTCGACCGCCCGGCGGTGCGCGACCAGGCCTTCGGCTTCGGCCAGCGCCGCCACCACGGGCGCCAGCCGCCGGAGTCCGCTGCGCGAAAGCTGCTGCACGCTGGCAACGCGCATAAAATCTGAGGTGGACAGCCCGCCGCGAGATTGCGCGCCGCCGCTGGTCGGAAGCACGTGATTGGTGCCGCTGGCGTAATCGCCAATCGATTGCGCACTCCAAGGACCGATAAAGACGCTGCCGGCGACGGAAAGCTTGCGCACGAGCGCCGCCTCGCCACCAGGAATGCTCNNAAGCAGCGCCGGCTCGCCTCCGGGAATACTCAAGTGTTCGGGCGCGAAGCGATTCGCAAAGCGCACGGCTTCGGCCGCGTTGCGCGCGATGAGGATCGCTCCGTTGGCGGCGAGCGAGCGCCAAGCCGGATTCGACGGCGGCAGGACGCTCAACTGTTCGGCAACATTTTCATTCACAGCAATGGCCAGCAAACGCGAAGTCGTGACGAACAGCGCTACGGCATCGGCGTCATGCTCGGCCTGCGCAATCAGATCGGCGGCGATGTAGCGCGCTTCACCTCGCGTGGCCACTACCAAAACCTCCGTCGGCCCGGCGAGCAGGTCGATGGCACAATCGGCGCTCACCAGACGTTTCGCAGCCGTGACGTAGCGATTGCCCGGACCGTAAATCTTATCGACGCGCGGTATCGAGCGTGTCCCGTAGGCGAGCGCGGCGATGGCCTGCGCTCCGCCGACATGTGCGATTTCGGTGATGCCCAGCAAATCGGCCGCGGCCAGCAGCGCGGCATTCGCCTTGGGACACGCCACCACAATCCGCCTGACGCCCGCCACTTGCGCTGGAACCGCCGTCATCAACAGCGTCGACACGAGCGAAAATCTTCCTCCGGGGATGTAGCAGCCGATGGTGTCGAGCGGCGTCGCACGCTGGCCGACGCGCACGCCCGGTTCTACCGCGATGCTCCAGGAACGCGGGCGCTGCTGTTCCGCGACCCGCCGGATGTTGCGGGCAGCGCGCTTGAGCGCGGAGCGCAACTCCCGCGAAACGCCGTGCCTGGCCGCACGACGTTCGGCAGCGCTGACCCACAGGGTGCGCGGCGTAAGCCGCGCGCCATCCAACCGCCGCGCCCAGGAGAATAACGCGGCATCGCCCCGGCGGCGGACGTCCGCTACGATGCGCGCGGACACGCGCTCGGCCGCGGCGTTGCCGCGCTGCCGCGCGGCGAGAATCTCGCCGGCCACCCGATCGCTGAGTGCCAGGATGCGCATCAGAGCACGATCTTATTGAGCGGATATTCCACGATGCCCTGCGCGTTGGCGGCCTTCAGCCGGGGAATCAGGTGCCGCACCACGTCTTCATCGACAATGGTGTTGATGGCCACCCAGTCGGGATCGGAAAGCTGCGAAATGGTGGGATTTTTGAGGGCCGGCAGCGTGCCCAGCACCAGGTCCAGGTGCTCGCGGCGGACGTTGAGCATGATGCCCACCTTGTTGTATGCCGCAATCGCCCCTTCCAACAGCAGTACGAGATTCGAAATTTTCTCGCGAATAAACGCATCGCCCGCGGCGGCGTGATTGGCGATAAACACCGTCCGGGATTCGAGCACCGTATCCACGATGCGCAAGCGATTGGCCCGCAGCGAAGATCCGGTCTCGGTGATCTCCACAATCGCGTCGGCCAGGTGCGGCACCTTGACTTCGGTGGCGCCCCAGGAAAAATCCACGCGAGCTCGCACGCCATGTTTTTCCAGATACTTCCGCGTCAGGTTCACCACTTCAGTGGCGATCACTTTGCCTTCGAGATCGCGCGGCGACTTTATCAGCGCCTCATCGGGCACCGCCAGCACCCAGCGCACCGTGGAGAGGCTCTGCTTCGCGTAGGGCAGCTCGGCGATTTCGGCCACGTCCGCCCCGGTTTCGAGCACCCAATCGCGCCCGGTGATGCCCGCGTCGAGCGCGCCGGTTTCAACGTAGCGGGCCATTTCCTGCGCGCGAACCAGCATGCAGGTAATCTCCGGATCGTCGATGCCGGGAAAATAGCTGCGGGAGTTTACGGTCACCCGCCAGCCCGCGCGCGCAAACAACTGCAGCGTCGCGTCCTGCAAGCTGCCTTTGGGCAGGCCTAGGCGCAACGGCTTCATCGCCGCGCCCCTTCTCCATACACGGCATTCGGATCGAAGGTGCGTTCCTCCACGACAGATTCCGAGCCGTCGGCTTCCAGGCGGCGGAAAAAACAGCTCCGGTATCCTTCGTGGCACACGCCGGGCCCGGTCACATCCGCGCGCACCAGCACCGTGTCATTGTCACAATCCACACGCACTTCACGAACGCGCAGCGTATGGCCGCTTTGTTCTCCCTTGCGCCAGAGCTTTCCGCGCGTGCGGCTGAAAAAAGTTACCGCGCCCGACGAGCGCGTCTCCGTGTAAGCCTGTTCGTTCATGAACCCCAGCATCAGCACTTCACCGGTTTCCGCATCCTGCACGATGGCGGGCACCAACCCGTCGAGCTTTGCAAAGTCGAGCTGCATCAAGCCTCCCTCAAATAACCAATCGGCAAAAAAAAACCCGCTGGCGGTTTACGCGCCAGCGGGGCGAATGAGTGCTTTGTTGGACCGGCTACTCAAGCCTCCGCGGGCACGGCTGGGCGCCGTGATGGTGGTGATGGCGATGCTGCGCGCGTGGCCTCATGACAGCGCTAATTTAGCGAAATACCGGGCGGGCGTCAAGCTCAGCCTAACAACGTCGTCGGGACTGCCGTTAGAGGGTTCATCGATAGTTTGGGTCACTAGCGTTCTTGCAGGTACAAACGGGGCACGCGCCGGTTCACGCCCAGCCCCGCACGAATCGGGCCGCGGACTCAGGATTTAAGGACTTTGCTTACGGTTCGCGCCAACGCCAGACGGGTGAACGGCTTGGTAAGCATGACCGCTTTGTTGCTATCCCCGTTGGAGGCTGCCGAACGTTCCGTGTATCCCGTCATATAAATAACCTTCATTTCCGGCCGAAGCTCCGCAATCTGCGCCGCCAATTCCCGGCCGCCGACTTTGGGCATCACCATGTCGGTGATCAGCAGGTGAATCGGCCCCTGGTATCCGCGGACAATCTCCATCGCGGCCGCGCCATCGCGCGCCTCGAGCACTTTGTATCCGGCCAGGCTCAGAAATTCGCGCGCGATTTCCCGCACGTCTTTTTCGTCCTCGGCGAGCAGTATCGTTTCCGACCCGCTGGGAGCTTCATTGCTCGCGGCCGGCGAACTCAAGGGTTCGGCGGTCTGCAGCACGCGCGGCAGGTACACCTGAAAGGTAGTGCCGCGGCCTTTTTCGCTGTTTACCCAAACGTAGCCGCCGCTCTGTTTCACGACGCCATAGACGGTGGCGAGGCCCAGGCCCGTGCCCTTGCCCACTTCCTTGGTGGTGAAAAACGGTTCGAAAATCCGGCTTAGATTTTGGGGAGCGATGCCGCAACCCCGGTCGCTCACATTCAAACAAACGAACTTGCCCGCGCGAGCTTCCGAATGTGCCGCCCGGCGATTGGCTTGCGTCTCGACCACGGCGATGCTGAGCGTGAGCGAGCCACCTTGGGGCATCGCATCCCGTGCGTTCACCGAAAGATTAAGCAGCACCTGCTCGATCATGCTCGCGTCGGCTTGGATCACGGCCGGCTTGGGAAAATAGTTTACCTGAAGAGCGATGTCTTCCCCCAGAATGCACCCGAGCATGTTGCTCATATCGCTCACGACTTCGTTCAGGTTCAACCGGCGAGGCTGGATCACCTGCCGCCTGCTGAAAGCAAGCAATTGCCGCGTGAGCGCAGTCGCCCGCTCGGCAGCTTCGGCGATCTGCTGCGCAGACCTCGCCGGCCGGCCGGTGAGACTGCCGTTCTGCAACAGGAGCGAAGCATGGCCGTGAATGACGGTAAGAATGTTATTGAAGTCGTGGGCCACCCCTCCGGCGAGACGGCCGACCGCCTCCATTTTCTGCGATTGACGTAGTTGCTCCTCGAGATCCTGAAGATCCCTCTCCGCAAGTTTTCGGTCAGTCACGTCACGGCAGTTGATCACCACACCTGCAATTTCGGGGTCGCCTAAGTGGCTTTGGCCGATCGCTTCGAGGTACCGCCAAGAACCATCCTGGTGGCGAAAACGAAATTCGAGCTGCACCGTTCTGTCTGGGTTCTCGATTGCCTGGCGAAAAGCATCCTCTGCTTGCTTGAGGTCGTCCGGATGCACGAACGGAAAGGCGCTGTGTCCCGCCAATTCTCTCGGTTCATAACCAAGAACGCGCTTCAAAGAAGGACTGTTGTAAAGGTAAACGCCTTCCCCGGTGAGAATCGTTAAAATGTCGAGCGCATTTTCCGTCAGTGCGCGAAAGTATTTCTCGCGCCGATGCAGTTCCGTTTCGGCTTGCCGGCGCTGTTTTCGTTCGGTGGCCTCTTGAACCGCGCGCCGCAACGCCGGCACCAGCCGATCCGGCCAATGCTTCAAGACGTAATCGGTTGCCCCGGCTCGCAAGCTCTCGATCGCCGCTTCCTCTCCGATGGTCCCCGAAATCAAAAGAAATGGCGTCTCACGGTATTGCTTTCGAAAGAATTGAAGTGCATCGATGCCGGTGTAGCCGGGAAGCAGGTAGTCCGCCAGGACGATGTCGAAAGTTTCCCGTTCCAACGCCCCTTCAAATTCCGCTCTGGTACTGACCAGCACCAATTCCGCCGACACCCCCTCCTTTTCGAGCAGCGACCGCACCAAACTCGAAAAATCGGGCTCATCCTCTAAATGTAAGATTCGCAACGCCTCGTTCACATGTGTCTGTGTAGAATCACAATTCTCAGCTTAGCAGCAGCAAGCCGGATGCCAGAATTAGGCCGTTGACAACTTCACCCATTCGGCTACTGTCTCGCCCCTTAAAACGATTTATTGATACGGATTATGCCCAATACGAAATCAGCCGAACGCAGGATGCGCAATAGCGCCCGCAAGCAATTGCAGAATCGCAGTGTTAAATCCCGCCTGCACACGCTGGAACGCAGCTACCTCAATTTGGTCGGCGCCGGCAAGCGGGATGACGCCTCCAACGCTTTGCGCGTCGTCACTTCGGCATTCGACAAGGCCGCCAAATCCGGTGTCATCCACCGCGCTACTGCTAATCGCAAGAAATCCCGCCTCGCTCTGCGCCTGGCTAAGGCCAAGTAGGTTCGCTCTCTCCCCCTATGTAGGGCAGCCTTTCCAGGCGCCTTTCCGGGCTGCCAGTTCGGGGAGCTTTCTAGCGCCCGTGGATAGCTCTCAATACCGTAGGGTCCTCGCGTGATACCGCTTGGTTTAGTCCCCATCAGACCGCGGCGCGGCGCTGGAAAGCGCCGCTTACCGGCAAGCCCGGAAAGGCTGCCCTACGCACCCTACGCAAGTGGCTCTTGCAACTTAGTCTCAATTAGCCTATGATCGCCCCAGTGAAGAAAAGACCGTCGCCCACCTATTATATTCTCGATGGCCAATGCGCCGGGCCCAAGGTCTGCCCGCTCAGCCGNNTGTGCGAGGATCAGCGAATCAAAGTGCTGGCTTGCGAGTCCACTTTCATTTGCCAGGTCTGCAATGCCCGATTCGGCATTAGCGAGAAACTGGCTGATTCCATTCTGGTAGAGGCACTGCCCGCCTCCGAGGGACGATTGTGACCACCGCGACGGCTACGCTGCAGCCGCTCACTTTGCTCGGAGTTGGACNNCCTCCGGAGAGTCGTCCCCGCCTGATGGAAATGGGCCTGCTGGTGGGAACCCGCGTCGAATTAGTGCGCTTTGCGCCTATGGGAGATCCTGTCGAGATCAAGGTGAGGGGCTACAACCTGACTTTGCGAAAACACGAAGCGGACCAGATCTTCGTCAAAGCAAACCAATAACCCAAACGGGAGCCGAGGTTAAGATGAGTTCCGGAACCTCCAGCACCCCAGGGCAGTTTACCNNTCCGCCTTTCGGCAGTGATCAAAAAAAATCCGCGCCGGCATCGCCCTTCTACGTGGTTTTGACAGGTAACCCCAACTGTGGAAAAACGACGCTTTTCAACGCCTTGACTGGCCTTCGAGCCAAAGTCGGCAACTACGCCGGGGTCACTGTCGAGCGCAAAGAGGGACGCTTGCTCGGGGTCCCGCCGGATTTAAACATCCGCGTGCTGGATTTGCCGGGGACCTACAGCTTGAGCCCGCAGTCGCTTGATGAACAAATCGCGCGCGACGTGCTGCTCAACCGCCTCGCTGAATTGCCCGCTCCTTCTTTAGTCGCTGTGGTGGTCGATGCTTCGAACCTGCAGCGCAATCTTTACTACGCTACGCAAGTCATCGAACTGGGCTACCCCACTTTGATTGCGCTGAACATGATCGATGTCGCGCAGAATAATGGCCACCATATTGACGCGCTGAAACTCTCGCAAGAGCTTGGAGTCCCGGTTTGCCCGATCGTCGCCAGCGAGAGCCAGGGATTGCCCGAACTCAAGCAAGCTCTCGAGCAAATGCTTCGCCGGCCTCAACCCGCCAGCACGCGCCAATTCTGTGAGTTGCCAGGCATGCTCAAGCTGGAAGTAGATGCAATCGCCGCGCTTCTCGCCAAGGGTCCAAAACCGCGACCGGTCCGCTCCGATGCGGAGGCCCTCTTGATTCTGGGGAACGAAAAATCACTCGAAGCGAGCGCCGAGCAATATCCGGGCGCGATTTGCGCCGCCGTTATGGCCGCGCGCAAAAGACTCGAGGCCGCCGGGGTAGATTGGCGTGGGGTGGTCATCGAAGGACGTTACCTGACCGTTTCGGCCATCCAGGAAACGGTAACAACCGAAACCGACGCGCCGGGCGAAACGTTAAGCGACAGACTGGACCGAGTCCTGACGCACAAGGTGTGGGGAACCATTATCTTTGTC
>PLJR01000035.1:149-18611 GCA_003140295.1 Acidobacteriota bacterium | reverse complement strand
CATTTCAGGCTGAGCCAGCACAGGTTCAAGCTCGCGAACAATCAGGCACCATCGCTGTGTGGGCAGCTTAAGTAAGTATCGGATGCTATCACCGCCGTTGCGGAGGGTCACAATCGCTGGGGCGGAACAGGCGCGCTCATCGTGAGCTACATTGCGCTTAAACAAATAACTTACAACAACCCGATAGCATTCGCTCTAATCTCGGCGCGACTCGCAGTCTAGCAGGCTAAGTACGTCTCAACAATGCGAATGATAGCGAGACGCGAAGCGAGTGAGGCCGCATCGAAAGCGTTTTCGGAGGTTTTTTTGATTACCTCTCTCGATTTATGCAATGCGAGCTGGCCGCTGGAGAAAGTTCCTGCGGTTTATAGTAGACTTACAGAAGAATCGCTCCAGGCAAACCTTTTGACGCAAGAAACGTCCTATAATCACATGTTGTGAGGTCCATTCCTATGTCAACACATTTGCTTTTGAGTCTTGGATTTGCGTTCTCGATTTTAGCGTCTAGCGCAAGCGCCGCGCCAGGGTAGCCAATCCCTCCCCGAAGGTGGACGAGCCGCGTCCAGTCGCGGCCGGGCAAGACACTGCCGTCTTTGCCGGTGGGTGTTTCTGGGGCACTCAAGCTGTGTTGGAAAGGGTAAAAGGCGTCATCAAGACCACTGCGGGGTATGCCGGTGGTTCAGCCTCGACCGCGACGTACAAACAGGTAATCACCGAATCGGTCGAGGTGGTCTATGATCCATCTCGGATTACGTATGGCCAGCTGCTTCGCATCTTCTTTTCCGTGGGTCACGATCCAACGGAACTCAACCGACAGGGACCGGATGTCGGCACTTCATATCGCTCTGCGATCTTAGATGTTACTGAAAACTCGGAATTTGCCCTCTACAACCCCTGTATGGCATGCAGTTTCACGCCGTCTCCGTGCTCTTCTGTCTTGGGAAGGATGCTTTTCGATTCCTGCTCCTTGGCACACGCTCAAGTACTGCCCTGAAGGCTGAAAACCTCTTTCTAAGGAAGCAACTCGCTCTCTACGTAGAAAGGAAGGCTAAACCCTGGCGGGCGAGCGATGCCATCCGGTTGACCCTCGTTCTGCTCTCAAGACTGATACAGAATGAGGGCGCGCTTCTGTGACGGTCCGAGCTACAAAGGAATGACACGTCAAATTCCGCCAACAGCTGCAGGCCATTCGCCTTGTCTTCGCTATGACTGTAGATAATTTTGTAGCTGCGAAAGCACCAAACTTAAACGGGACCAGGGGGTCGGAGGTTCAAATCCNNTCTGGCGTTCCGTCTGGAGCGATGTAGATGATTTTTTAGAGTGCGCTGATAATTTCAGTCGGTCGGCCTAGAACCCAGCCGGGCTCGCCAGCTCGACCCGCCAAATAGGGCCGCCCTCGTAGAGCGGACCTTCTGATTTTACGAAGGCCGGGGCTTCGCCACCGAGAACCCATACGTTCGTGTCTGGGGGCTGCTTCCCCAACAGGTGCGCCAGCATCCCAGCGACTCCTCCGATTTCCACTTTCACAACGTAGTGCATGGCTTTATGTTTGATCGTACCGCTGGAGAATGGCTCCTCACCTCGTGGAAGGATCGCAAGCTTGACCGGCCGTGGCTTTGGTGTGGTCGCCACCATGGATACGGTCGTTCGCGGCACGCCTGGTTGAATTTGCTTCACCAGCGTGAACATCAAGCCATTCGCAACATCTGGAGGCAGCTCAAGCCGTTGGGTCAGGACCTTCTCTTTGCCATCATCACCTGTGTACCGAACCGTGACCTGACCTGTAGAGGCTTCAATTGAGGTTTCCGTCGGATGCTTGAACGCCGGGCCTTTCAGGACGAGGTGGTCGTTCAAAAGTCGGAAGCTGCCGCGCTGAGAGAATATAGTCGTGTCCTCGTAGATCGAACCATCTTTGAAGTGAAAGAACAGATGGTCGGTGACGCGATCGCCCTGTGCGACTTGTGTCATTTCACCGTCCGCGAGAATCTGGCCTTCAAGGGTGCGTAGCGCAAGAAAGCCATGCATCAGGCCTTCGGTATGGCGCACAGTAACTGTTTCTGCTGGCAGGGCGTTTGACTGAAGCAGCGCGGCACAGGCTAGCAACACGACAAACAACCTATTGGAATTTCTTTGGGGAGAGTGCTTCGGAGGCAGAGCCACGACTTTCGTCCTCCTACATGTTCGATTCAATGGCAGAGCCAAACGTCACTCGCTTTGTTTCCGGAGTTCCTTTCACTGAGCCCATTGCAGGAGGGAAAACGGATTCGCGAAAGCGGGCATCGCAGCGTTCCACCGTGCGCCGGAATCGACCACTGTAGATAAATTTGTAGCTGCGAGAGCACCCAGGTTCAATCAGTTTCAACAGACTCGAACAAGAGGACCGCAAACGATTCAACAGGGATCACTTAGAAGCAATGAGAATCCATAGACTTCAACAAGGCTTGGAATCTGGCTCGGGACCAGAGGGTCGGAGGTTCAAATCCTCACACGTACGCGATTGCTTGTCCCGGTTGTCTTCCACTCGGCACTTAAAACATTTTTGGGTGCATCTGCAATGTTGCTGCGGATCTCCCTGAGATGAGCCGGCGGCGGCTTGTGCTAGGATGCGTGCCTATGGGCACGCTCTTTCGGTTTCTGCAAATTTTTTCGCTGGGGACGTGGGTTGGGAGCGTTATTTTTTTTGCGGCAATTGTGGCGCCTGCGGCGTTTACGGTGCTATCGAATACCGACCAAGCCGGGGCCATTGTGGGGCTGGCGCTGGGGCGGTTGCACCTGCTGGGACTGGCGGCCGGTGTGATTTATTTGTTGACGACGGCGCTTAGCGGGCATTCCGCGAAGGCGCTGCTGCGGCCTGCGCCACTGCTGGTGTTCGCTATGATTCTGCTGACATTTGTCTCGCAGTTCTGGGTGGTGGGCACGATGGAGGCGCTGCGCGGGCAAATGGGTTCGGTGGCGGCGACGCCGCCGACCGATGCCTTGCGCGTGCGATTCGACCGGCTGCATACGGTGTCGGTGCGGCTGGAGATGGGCGTGCTGATTGCGGGGCTCATTGCGCTGGTGCTCACCAGCCGGCCGACCGCGCCTTAGAACGGCCATTTTTGATTAACAGGACTGTCCTCATAAGCCGAAAGTTCGAGCTACGTGACATGTTGCGGTAAAAGCGCACAGTCAGGAATGCCTGTGCTACCAAAGACGGTTCGGCGCTACGCAATAAATTTTTCTGAAAATTCGCGTGGAAGCCGGACTGCCGCGTTCACGTCGCGGTGACCAGCGGCGCGGCTGTGCTACGATGCCCGGTCTATGCAGACTGGGATTGTGGGGCTTCCGCAGGTTGGCAAAACGACATTATTCCGAATCTTGACGCGTACCAAGGTGGATGAGAAATCGGCGCGAGGGGCCACTCACGTGGGCGTCGCGCGCGTGCCCGAGCCGCGCATCGACCAGTTGGCCGAGCTTTACCATCCCAAAAAGGTGACGTATGCGACCGTCGAATACGTTGACGTTGCCGGCCTGGTGAGCGATCGCGCGCGGAACTCCGCGGCGCTCGCGCCCTTGCGCGAGGTGGATGCGCTCACGCACGTGTTGCGCGTTTTCGACGATCCCGCGGTACCGCACGCCGCCGGCAGCGTCGATGCGCTGCGCGATGCCGAATCGCTCGACCTCGAGCTGATGCTCTCCGACCTCGAGCAGATCGAGCGGCGGCTCGAGCGCTTAGCCAAAGACCTGAAAAAGAAAAAAGAGCCGGCCATCGAGCACGAGCAGACCATGCTGTTGCGCTGCAAAGAGGCGATCGAGGCGGAGCGGCCGCTGCGCGAACTCGAGTTCACCTCCGAGGAACGCAAGATGCTCACGGGCTTCATGTTTTTGTCGCTGCGCCCGATGCTGTATGTGCTGAACCTGGGCGACAACGAGGTGGGCGAGCTCGATACCGCCGTCGCGCGGCACGGACTCGAAAAGCTCTCGGGCCGGCCACAAAGCGCGGTCGTGCCGGTGTGCGGCCGAATCGAAGCGGAATTGTCCGAGCTTGACGAGGCCGCAGGGACCGAGCTTTTGGCCGCGTACGGACTAAAGCAGCCGGGGTTGCACCGCTTGATTCAAGCGACCTACGAGCTGCTCGGGCTGATCTCGTTTTTTACGGCGGGGGAGCCGGAGGTGCGCGCGTGGACCATCCGGCGGGGCACCACGGCGGTGAAAGCGGCGGGAGTAATTCACACCGACATCGAGCGGAACTTCATTCGCGCCGAGGTCGTGCGCTGCGAGGATCTGCTTGCGGCGGGAAGCTGGCCGGCGGCCCGGGAAAAAGGGCAAGTGCGCCTGGAAGGGAAGGAATATGTCGTGCAGGAAGGCGATGTCATTCTTTTCCGGCACGCGGGGTGAGGTGCTTTCCGAGGGCTCTGACCAGCGGCGTTTGTGCGATCTGGCGCATAACTGATCTGGCGAATAAGTGTTTCTGGTGGAACTGGTGATGAGCTTCCACGTGCAGCCGCGGATGTGGATCGCGCTGGGCCTGGGCCTGGCGGCCGCGGGCGGAAACGTCCTCGGCGGATTGTTTATCGTCCGGCGGAACTGGTCGCGGCGCTACCTCACTTACTTCCTGGCGCTTGGCGCCGGGTTCATGCTGGCCGCATCGCTGATCGATATGCTGCCGGAGTCGATCCGGCTGGCCGGGGATCCGGCGCTATTTTACGTGCTGGTCGGCTATTTCCTGGTGCACTTCTTCGAGCATACCGTCGCGCCGCATTTCCACTTCGGCGAAGAAACACACGGTGCGGAGATGCGGCTGCATCGCGCCAGCTTTTCGGCGCTCGCCGGGCTGGGCATTCACACATTTTTCGATGGCGTGGCCATTGCCTCCGGCTTTCTGGTGTCCGGCTGGCTCGGCATGGTGATTTTCCTGGCCATCGTGTTGCACAAGCTCCCGGAGGGGTTCGCGATCTCCTCCCTGATGCTGGCGGGGGGGCAAAGCCGCCGCAGCGCCCTATTAGGGGCCGTGCTTCTGGGTGCGGCGACCGAGGCGGGCGTAGTGCTTACCGGGCTGCTGCATGGCGTGGTCTCCTATACGTTGCCCATTTCTGCTGGGGTGACGTTATACGTGGCGGCGTCGGATTTGATGCCCGAGGTAAACCGCGAGCCGGGTCCGTGGATGGCGATTCTGGTGTTCATCGGGGTAGCGATTCTGTTCGTTTTGCACAAACTGGTGCACATTTAGGGAACGTCTGATATGCTCGAAACCCCTTTGATTGCGGAAACACTTGATATGACTGGTTCGCCGTATATTTGCCCCCCAGTTCGATTCGCACGAGCCTGCGAGCAGCGTCAGACGGTTGACCGATTCCGCAATCCCGGCCGTGATTTGGCGACCGCAACTTTTTGACGCGGCTGGGGTTCGACAGAATGTGGAGGTCATGGCCAGGTCCGACGTCCAACTGATGCTGGACGTAAAGGCCGGGGACGATTCGTCCTTCGAGCTTTTGCTCCGCAAATACAGGACTCCTCTTGTCAATTTCCTCTACCGCATGGTCCGCGACACGGCGACCGCGGAGGATTTGGCGCAAGAAGTTTTCCTCCGGGTATACCGCGCGCGAAAGGATTATGCGCCGAGCGCGAAGTTCACTACGTGGATGTTCCGGATCGCCACCAATCTGGCTTTAAATTCCCGACGCGACGGCCGCTACCGCCAACTCGAAGTGTCCATCGACCAGCCCGCCGAGCTGGAAGACGGCGCGCCCGCTTTTGAAGTGCCCGACCGGCAGCCGGGAATCGAGCACCAGCTGATCGCCCGGGATCGCGCGGATACGATACGCCGGGCCGTCGAGTCGCTGCCCGAAAAGCAGCGCGCCGCGGTGCTCCTGCACAAGTATCAGGAAATGGATTACGATGAGATCGCTGGGATTTTGCAATGCTCGGAGAGCGCGCTGAAGTCGCTGCTGTTTCGCGCCTACGAAACGTTGCGCGTCGAGCTGGCGTCCCTGGTGGAGACGCGGCGCGCGGAATCCCAGCCGAAAACCCAGTCGCGCAGAGGAGAAATGAGGTCCTAATGAATTGCGAACAACTCCAGGAAATCCTGGTCGCCTACCTGGATATCAAAGCGACGCCCGCTGAACGACGCCAGGTGGAGGCGCACCTTGCGGAATGCGCGGCCTGCCGCGGGCGCGCTGAGGAGTTCCAACTGCTTTGGGGCGTGCTCGACGAGCTGCCGGCCGTGCCGCCTTCGGCGGCTTTCAGCGCGGCCGTGCGGGCGCGCGTGGCGCAGGAACCGCGCCGCGCGAGTTTCTGGAACTGGGTCCGGCCTTCGCCACGGCTGGCTTTTGCGGGCACGGCGCTGGTGGTTCTGTCGCTGTGGTTGTCCTCCTCGGTGCCGCCGGCGCGCCAGCAAGTGGCCACGGCGCAGCAGGGGAGCGAAGCGGAATTCCGCATGATCAAAGACCTTCCAGTCCTCGAGGATTACGACGTGCTGGCCGACTTCGATGCGCTTTCGGACCTGAGCGCGCCGCCACAGGCAGGGTCGGAGCTCGAGCGCCCGCAGATGTAGCCCCTGCCGGCCCAAAGGTTGTCGGAGGGTCGGATGAGAGTGGTGATATGCAGCGTGTCGCGACATCAAGCATGTGGGAGGGGGTCCGGCAAGGTTGGGAGGTTTCGCCGTCAAATTATTCGGCTTATTCGACGCTAAGTTATTAGGTGTTAAAGCTAAATCATTCAGCGGTAAATTCGATGAAGCGTCCTCTACAACGCGTGTTTTTGGCACTCTCCGCCGCCTTTGTGCTGCTGCCGGGTATAAGCGCCTTTGCACAACGTAACCCGCCCCCGCCTCCGCCGCCCAACGTGCTGCAGCGCCCGGTGCCCCTGGCGAAGCGGCCTAATCCGCCCACCCGCCAGATGCTCGATCTGCCGCCCATATGGATTGAACGCTTGCAGGACATGCCGCCCGCGCAGCAAGAGCGATTCCTCGCCAATAATGAGCGTTTTCGCAGCCTCCCCCCGCAACGGCAGGATCAAATCCGCAAACGCCTGCAGACCTGGAACAATCTCACCCCCGACCAGCGGCAAGCCCTCATTGAGCGCCAACTGGTGTGGGAGCAGATGACACCGGCGCAACAGCGCTACGTTCGGGAAACCTTGCTTCCGCAGTGGCAGGGCTTGCCCGCCGCGCGCCGTCAGATCGTGCTGAAGAAATTGCGAGACATGCGCGATCTCGACGACTCCCAGCGCAACGCCAAACTCAACGACCCGTCGTTTGTGAGCGGGCTCAGTCCCGACGAGCAGCATATGTTGCGGGACCTGGCGACCCTGCGCATTTCCGGCCCCGAACCCCCGCCCGGGTCGTAGTCCGGCGCGGGGTTGTGCGGCGTTCCGTGCGCGGTACGGGGCGCGCTGTACCTTGTGCTGTATTGGGCGGCGTACGGACTCTACCTTTTTTTATCTGTAGCTCCCCGTCCAGCAGAATCGCCGAAAGACGGCCGTTTAGAGACATTGTGCCCGTCCGGGCAACAAGCATAGGCCGCCGCACCTCCCCTTAAACCTGCGCGTTGTAGTTTCCCGGCATGGCATTTTCGGCATGTAAAACTTTGCGCACTTTTTCACAGTTTATTTGCAACGCGGGCGATTTTGTTGTTGACAAGAAATTGAACCTGACTAAGATCGGTGGAATAAAGTGGAGCGAAGTGGTCAGCAGTGGCCCCCAGTGGTACGTAGCGCATAAAAGTGGCGAGTACCCGGGAAATCAGTGGCGTTGTGGCGAGCCCAGTGTTAGGCCAGCAGGCTTTTTGCACGAGTGGCGCACCAATTCTTAGGGTAAACGGCGTGAACGGTTTCACCCCGGTCGGGTCCAGGCATGCTCCGTGGCAACTATCTCGCGAAGGTCGACGAGAAGGGCCGGGTAAAAATTCCCGCCGCCTTTCTGGAATCGTTGCGCGAGTTTGGAAATAAGTTTTTCGTCACCAGCGAAAACGGCGATCGTGTGCGGATCTACCCGATGAAGGTTTGGGATGGCATTGAAGAAAAGCTCGCGCGCCTGTCATCGCACAATGCTACCAAGCAGAAGTTTCTGACGCGCACGAATTACTACGGGCAGGTTGTCGAGCTGGATGCCCAAGGACGCATCCTGGTACAGCCGATTTTGCGGGAGGCCGCGCAGATGAAGGGCGAGGTGGACGTGCTCGGCTATCTCACTTATCTCGAAGTCTGGAATCACGCACGATTCCTCGAGAATTTGAAAGCTAGTCCCATCACCAATGAGGACCTCCAGACCCTGAACGATCTGGGCATCTAGTTGAGCGCGGGGCATACGCCCGTGCTGGCCGAAGAGGCTGTGCGCTGGCTGCGGATCGACCCGGAGGGAACATATGTGGATGCGACCGTGGGGCTGGGTGGGCATGCTCTCGAAATTGCGCGGCAACTGACCACCGGGCGGCTGATTGGCATCGATCGGGACGCGCGGGCGCTGGAAGTAGCGCGTAAACGTCTCGAAGAATATGAAAAGCGGGTGACTCTGGTGCAGGCGGATTTTTCCAGTATCGACGAAGTGATGAACGGCCTCGGCGCCGGGCCGGTGCACGGCGTACTGGCCGACTTGGGCGTTTCGAGCCTGCAACTCGACACGGCGGAACGCGGCTTTTCGTTCCGGCTGGGCGGGCCGCTCGACATGCGTATGGATTCGGATTCGGATGAGGCGATTACCGCGGCGGACATCGTGAATCAGACCGCCGAGCGGGAACTCGCCGACCTGCTCTACCAATATGGGGAAGAGCGGGATTCCAGAAGGATCGCCAGGACCATCGTGCGTGCGCGGCCGATTCGCAGCACCACGCACCTGGCAACGGTTGTGGCAGGGGCCGGTACTTCAAGGGGAAGGCAGAAACTGCATCCCGCGACAAAAACGTTTCTGGCGCTGCGGATTGCGGTGAATCGAGAGTTGGAGGCACTCGGGCAGTTTCTAAATCGCGTCCCTGCCACATTAGCTCCCGGAGGGCGGTGGGTGGTACTGAGCTACCACTCGCTCGAAGACCGCCTGGTGAAACAGAAATTCCAGCAATTGTCTCGAGAAGGCGTGTGCGCGGTGCTGACGCGCAAAGTCGAGCGTCCTACAGATGCGGAGATCGCCGCGAACCCGCGAGCGCGCAGCGGTAAGATGCGCGTCGCGGAAAAACTTATGCCGGAGGAAATTCCGGCGGACTGGCCACGGTTATGACGGAGTTTCATACTCGCAAGCCAATTGACAACTCGCGCCTGGTGCGCCCGGTGGCGCCGCACGGCCTGCGCAAGCTTTTGGGCCTGGTGGCCTTGTGCGCGCTCCTGGCGGGCGTGGCCATGCTCTACGCGTGGCAACATTTCGCGTATATCCAGATGCGCTACCAGCTCGAAGCGCTGAAATCTCAGCGTGCGCAAGCCGTGGAGCTCAATCAAAACCTGAAACTCGAAGAGGCGGGCCTGCGTGCCCCCGCCCGCATCAGCGACATTGCCCGGCAGCAATTGGGATTGACTGCGCCGGCCCCCGCGCAGGTGGCGCCGTTTGAAGGCGCGAGCGAACCTGTTTTTGCCGAGATGCGCCCGGAGATGCGCGCTACGGCAGCGACTGGCGCGCAATAATTGTCAGCAGCAGTCGCCAATTGGGGCCGGATGCGCAGCGATTCCGCCGTATAGGGCCGCCTAATCGTACTGCAGCTTTTGGCAGCTTGTCGGCGTGGCGCGCCCGTTCATACGCAAGTTCAGCCGGGCAGTTTTGCAAGTGCCCACCAGGTGGCGGAATGGAATTGCGCAGTCCTCTGACCCGGTTGATGATCGTGGCCCTGGTGCTGGTGTTGTGCTGTGGGGGCGCGGTTTTTCGGCTGGCTTACCTCGGGCTTTTTCGGTACGCGGATTTCCTCGCCCGCGCCGAACACCAGCAGCAGCATCTCATCGAAATCAGCCCGAAACGCGCCGACATTCTCGATCGCAACGCGCACGAATTGGCGATGAGCACTTCGGTCGATTCCTGTTTCGCCGTCCCGTCGGAGATTGCCGACCCGGACATGGTTGCCACGCTGCTCGGACGCATCCTCGGCGTCTCGCCCG
Source organism: Acidobacteriota bacterium (assembly GCA_003140295.1). GTDB lineage: Bacteria > Acidobacteriota > Terriglobia > Acidiferrales > UBA7541 > Palsa-189. Next base: position 8,561 of record PLJR01000035.1, on the reverse strand, counting down.
ACGAGATCGCCACGCGCCTCGCTTCCTCCCATTCCTTCGTGTGGATCGCGCGCAAGCTGCCGCCGGAAACCTCGGCGCGCATCATGGCGCTGAATCTGCGAGGAATTTATTTTCAGCGGGAAGATGAGCGCTTTTATCCCAAGCGTGAACTCGCGGCCCCGGTTCTCGGATACGTGGACATCGACGAGCACGGCATCGGCGGCGTCGAATACCAGCTTGACGGCCGCATCCGCAGCAAGCCGGGACGCATGATGATTTTGGCCGACGCGCACAGCCGCTGGTTTGACAGCAGCGAAAAAACACCGGAAGCGGGCTCGAGCGTGGTGCTGACCATCGACGAGAACATCCAGTATATTGCCGAGAAAGAGCTGGCTGCGGCCATCGCCGACACCCATGCCAAGGCCGGGACCGTCATCGTGCAGGACCCCTCCAACGGCGAAATCCTGGCGATGGCCAGTTGGCCCACTTTCAATCCCAACGCGGTGGGCGGCAGCGCGCCCGAGGCGCGAATGAATCGTGCGGTAGGCGCGCTTTACGAGCCGGGCTCGGTTTTCAAAATCGTGACGCTATCGGCGGCCATCGACCAGGGCATCACGACTCCCGACGAAGTCGTGGACTGCCAGATGGGCGCCATCTACATCGCGGGCCATCGCATTCGCGATCATCACCCCTTCGGCCTGCTCACTGTTTCCGAGATTCTCGCGCATTCGAGCGATGTGGGCGCCATCAAGATCGGCCTGCGGCTAGGCGCGCCCAAGCTTTACGACTACATTCGCGCGTATGGTTTTGGCAGCCCGTCGGGAATTGATCTACCGGGCGAAAACCGCGGTTTGCTGCGCCGGCTCGACAACTGGACGCCCATTTCGATAGGCGCAGTGTCCATGGGCCAGGAAGTCGGCGTGACGCCCGTGCAGATGATTACCGCAGTTTCCGCCATCGCCAACGGTGGCCTGCTGTACCGCCCGCACGTGGTTCTGGCACTGCGCAAGGGCTCGGAACAAATTACGGTTACAGAACCCGAGCCGCGGCGCGTCGTGCGGGTCACCACCGCGGCCACCTTGCGAGCGATGCTCGAAGGCGTGGTCTTGCGAGGCACCGGCAAGCTCGCGCAGCTAGACGGTTACACCACGGCGGGCAAGACGGGAACGGCGCAAAAGATCGATCCCGCGACGGGACGCTACTCCGCCACCCAGTTGATTGCTTCGTTTGTGGGATTCGCCCCTATCAACAATCCCGCTGTCACGGTTCTCGTACAACTGGACTCGCCCGTCGGCGCGCATGAGGGCGNNCCTACCGTCGGCGCGCATGAGGGCGGCGCGGTGGCTGCTCCGGCCTTTAGGCACATTGCCGAACAGGTGCTGGCATATCGCAACATACCGCACGACATTCCGCTGTCCACGCAAACGATGCGTGCCTCGGCTGGCCCGCAAACCAATCCCGCCGCCGCCGACGTCGCCGATTTCAATCCGGTACAGATGGATGCGCCCGACAACAATTCCGATAACGGCTCCGATAACAACCTCCACAACAATTCTGATAACCAATTAAACGGCGCTGCCCCTTCCAATCGGCTTGCGCGAAACACGGTGGCGTCGAGCGCGCCGCCCACCGTGGGACCGAAGACGCCCATGCGGGTCCCGCCTGGCGAGCCGGTGGCTACGGCCGCGCTTCCCACCGTCGAACTAGCCGAAGGAGTGGGCCTGCCCGTACCCGGTATGGCGGGAAAAACCGTGCGGCAGGTCATGGAAATTTGCCAGCAGCTCGGGCTCAATCCCGTGCTCATTGGCTCGGGCATCGCTACCGAACAGGTGCCCGCGGCCGGCTCGAGCGTGAGCCGGGGCGGCACGGTAACGGTTTACTTCGGCCGCGCCGTCGAAGTGGCCGCCGCGCAGCTACACGTTCGGAAGACGAGCAGGTGACATGGGTACAGGTGCAGTGTGTACGGTGAGGGCACGCCCAGTCACAGGCGAAAAATTGAGCTTGGTCGTCGAGCGTCTTATACTGGCGGTTACGGGAATGAAGCTGAAAGACTTACTACCGGGTGCCGGGTCCCTCGAATCCTGGTCCCATCCTGACGCCGAAATAACCTCCGTCGTTTACAAGAGCGCAGAGTCCGCTCCGGGCAGCATGTTCGTCGCCATTCGCGGCGAAAAAACCGACGGCAACCGCTTTGTGCCGGAGGCCATCGCGCGAGGCGCGCGAGCTATCGTCAGCGAAATGGTCCCGCCACTTGGTCCGGAATGGAATGCGCTGGCACAGGGAGGTGCCGCGCCCGCCGTGGGCAGGATTCCGCCGGAGATCGCGTGGATTCGCGTGGCGGACGCCCGCAAAGCCTTAGCCATCATTGCCGGAAATTTCTTCGGCCAGCCGTCCGACAAACTCCGTCTGGTGGGGATTACCGGTACGAACGGCAAGACGACTACGAGCTTTTTGGTCGATTCGATGTTACGCGCCGCAGGCTACCAGAGCGGTCTATTCGGCACCATCGAGCACCGCACGCCGCTGGCCAGCCATCCCGCGGCCACCACCACGCCCGAGTCGCTCGACTTGCAGTCTTTCCTGGCGGAAGTGGTGCAAGCGGGCGGGACGCATGTGGTGCTCGAGGCCAGTTCGCACGCGCTCGCGCTCGACCGTGCCTGGGGCTGCCGCTTTGCCGCTGCCGTCTTTACGAATTTGACGCGCGACCATCTCGANNTTTCACGGGACTCTCGATAATTATTTTGCTGCCAAGCGCCGTCTCTTCCAAGGCACCGGCGCTGGCGTCCCTGCCGTCGGCATTGTGAATATCGACGATCCCTATGGCAAACAGCTCAGCGGCCTCGCCGAAAGAACCATCTCGTACGGCTTGGGGTCGGGCGCGCAGGTCACCACAAAAAAATTTGCCCTCGCATTTGCCGGCCTCGAATTCACCGCCGACACGCCTATCGGCAGGGTGGACGTGCGCTCCTCGCTGGTGGGCCGCGCCAACGTGTATAACCTGCTCGCCGCGGTAGCCACGAGCGTCGGGCTGGGGTTGCCGCGCGCCGCCATCGAGACCGGCATTCGCGATCTTGCGGCGGTCCCCGGACGTTTCGAGCGCATCGATGCCGGGCAGCCCTTCCTGGTTATCGTGGATTTCGCGCACACCGACGACGCGTTGCGAAATCTGCTGGCTACCGCTCGCGAGCTCAATTCCGCGGGCCGCATCATCACGATGTTCGGATGTGGCGGCGATCGCGACCGCGCCAAGCGCCCCATGATGGGCGAAGCCGCCGGCCGCCTGAGCGATGTGGTCGTGCTTACCAGCGATAATCCGCGCAGCGAAGATCCCCGCCTGATTATCAATGATGCGCTGGTGGGCCTGCAGCGCACCTCCGCTAAAGTCCTGATCGAACCGGACCGCGAGCGTGCCATCGAGCTGGCTTTCGATCAGGCCCGGCCCGGCGACATCGTTTTGCTGGCCGGCAAAGGGCACGAGACCTCGCAAGTATTCAAGGACCGCTCGATTACGCTCGACGATCGCGAAGTCGCCCGGCGATTACTGAGCCACCGCGGTTTTGGTACTCAGTGAAGAGCGCCACTCGCGCGAAGCGTGGCACGGAATTTGTCGGCTGGGAATTTGGCTGGCCGAGAATTCGCTCGGCGGTGATCCGCCGCTCGCGGACATGATATGCGTTGGACCATCCAACAGGTGGCCCGTGTGTGGGACGCGCCAGTCCCCGCCGGCCTTGATCCCTTGGCGCGGCTGGCCGGTGTTTCGATCGACTCGCGCACGGTCGGTCGCTGCGAACTGTTCATCGCCATACGCGGGCCCCAGCATGATGGGCACCGCTTTGTCGGCGCGGCGCTCGAGGCCGGGGCGGCTGCGGCCGTGGTTTCACGCGAGCGCTTGGGCGAATACCCGGAAAGCGTTCGCCCGAAGTTGCTGGGCGTCGCCGATACGCTGGCTGCGCTGCAAGACTTGGCGCGNNAACCTGAATAACGAATACGGGCTGCCACTCGCATTGTTGCAGCTCAAGCCGGAGCATCAGGCCGCCGTCGTCGAACTGGGCATGTCCCACCGCGGCGAATTGCGGCGTCTGGCGGAAATCGCCGAGCCGCAGGTGGGCGTGGTTACTTGCGTAGCGCCGGTGCACTTGGAATTTTTCGCTTCGGTGGATGAGATCGCTCTGGCGAAACGCGAATTGATCGAAGGGTTGGCGCCCGCCGCGGCAGAAAATGCCGAAAAATCGGGTATGGCAGGCAGCGTCGCCGTGCTGAACGCCGACGATCCGCGCGTCGCGCGATTCGCCGAGGTCGCGCCGGGAGCGGTGCTGACGTTTGGATTCGGTAAGGGCGCGCAATTTCGCGCGGAAAACATCATGGATCGCGGCGCCGACGGGTCGGCCTTCGACTTCATTTCCCCGGCGGGCCGCGCCAGGCTCGAGCTTCCTCTGCCGGGACGTCACAACATTGCCAACGCCCTGGCCGCGCTCGCTGCGGCCAGCGTCTGGGGCCTTGGGGCGGAGGCTGCGCAACGCGCATTTCCGGAAATATCGGCGGGAGAGATGCGCGGGCGGCTCTTGCGATTCGAGCCCGGTTTCGCCGTCATCAATGACAGCTACAATTCCAATCCCGCCGCTCTGCGGGCGATGCTGGAATTGCTCGCGCACACCGCGGGCTACCGCCGCCGCATTCTGGCAGCAGGCGAAATGCTCGAGTTGGGCCTGGCATCTGCCAGCCTGCATCGTGAAACCGGGGCCGCAGCCGCGGCCCTCAACCTCGACTGGATCGTGGCGGTGCAAGGGAACGCGTCCGAGATTGCCGCCGGCGCCATCGACGCGGGTACGCCGCCCGAGCACGCGCGATTCTTTGCGACTTCCGCGGAAGCGGGCGCATTTGTCGCCGAAATCGTCGAGCCGGGGGATCTCCTGCTGGTCAAAGGTTCGCGCGGCGTGAAGATGGAGCGCGTAGTAGAAGCGTTACGCGCGCGGTATCCGCTCGCGAGCCAGCTCCCGCAGGGCACCGCGCCCGACGAAGTCGTGCCGGACGAAGTCGCGCCGGACAAAGTTACGCGGCAGGGCGACCCGGGGCACGGCTGAATGTTCTACTACCTGGTTTATCACGTTCCTCCGCGCGTCGCCCACGTGCTGAACGTTTTTCGATATATCACCGTGCGCACGGCGATGGCGAGCCTTTCGGCGTTGTTTTTGGGCCTGGTGCTCGGCCCGTGGATGGTGCGCCGCTTGCGCCTTTTGCAGATTGGCCAATTTATTCGCGAAGAGGGCCCGCGCAGCCACCAATCGAAGGCTGGTACGCCGACCATGGGAGGCCTGCTGATTGTGGCGGCCACATTGTTACCTACGATATTTTGGGCCGATCTCGCGGACGCTTACGTGCTCCTGGCGATTTTTTCCATGCTCGCGTTCGCGGCCATCGGTTTTAGCGACGATTACCTTAAGGTGGTCGGCAAGCGCAACCGCGGCCTGGCCGGACAAACGAAACTTTTTCTGCAAATTATCGTGAGCCTCATCGCGGGCCTCGCGCTCCTGGTCATGACCGTGGACGGCATCTATTCGACCCAACTAATCGTGCCCTTCTTCAAGCGCTTTCATCCCGAGCTGCTGTTTCACTCGCTTCTGGGACGGCCCTATCTGTGGCCGGTAGCCTTCCTGCCATTCCTGGCGTTCGTGGTGCTGGTCATGGTGGGCTCATCGAATGCCGTGAACCTCACCGACGGCTTGGACGGCCTGGCCATCGGATGCGTGATTATTGCGGCCGGCGCGCTTACGGTGCTCACCTACGTCACCAGCCACGCGCGCTTCAGCGCCTACCTCGACATTCAACACTTGCCGCAGGTCGGCGAGCTCACGATTTTCTGCGGCGCGCTCGTCGGCGCATCGATGGCCTTCCTCTGGTATAACGCGCACCCCGCCGACGTCTTCATGGGCGACGTTGGATCGCTCGCGATCGGCGGCTCCATTGGCCTGATCGCCGTCGCCACCAAGCAGGAAATCCTGCTCCTCTCCGTAGGAGGCGTATTCGTCCTCGAAGCCGTCTCGGTGATTCTGCAGGTAGCGTCGTTCCAAATGCGCGGCAAGCGCATTTTTCGCATGGCGCCCTTGCACCACCATTTTGAGCTTGCTGGCTGGAGCGAATCGAAAATTATCGTGCGATTCTGGATCATAGCGCTCTTCTTTGCGCTCTTTTCTTTGACCACTTTGAAATTGAGGTGACCGTTGCGGCCCGGCATAGAACTCGCAAACAAGCGTGTACTGGTAGTCGGCCTGGCGCGCACCGGCCTGGCCACCGCGCTGTTTTGCGCCGCGCATGGCGCGCGCGTCACCGCCACCGAGCGGCGCAGCGCGACGCAGTTGGGCGAGGCGCTCGGCCCGCTGCGCGCCGCAGGCTGCGCCCTGGAACTGGGCGGCCACTCCGCCGCGACGTTCCTCGAACAAGACTTAATCGTCCCCAGCCCCGGAGTGCCTGCTACCCATCCCGGCCTCGCTGCGGCGCGCGCCGCGCACATCCCCATCTGGAGCGAAATCGAGCTGGCATGGCGATTTCTGCGCGGCCGGTTGATCGCCATCACCGGCTCGAACGGAAAAACCACGGTCACTTCGCTCGTCGGCCACATTCTTTCTGCCGTTGGAACGCCCCCCATCGTCGCCGGCAATATCGGAACTCCGCTGATTGCCCGCGTCGGCGAATCCACTGCCGCCGGCATTACGTTAGCGGAGGTCAGCAGCTTCCAGCTCGAAGCCATCGATAAATTTCGTCCCGACATTGCGGTGCTGCTCAATCTCACGCCCGATCACCTCGATCGCCACGCCTCCTTCGCAGCCTACAGCCGCGCCAAGGCGCGCATCTTCGAAAATCAAACGGAAGACGATGCCGCCCTGCTCAATGCTGACGACGCCGCCGCCGCCGCGAGCCAATATGCTCCCGAGCGCCCGCGGCTATATTGGTTCAGCCGCCTGAAGCGCGTCTCCGCCGGAGCCTGCCTGCAGGGCGACGACATCATTTTCCGCCGCGATGGTGAGTCCACGCTCCTGCTCGAACGTGCCGACATCGCCTTGCGCGGCCAGCACAATCTCGAAAATGTTCTCGCCGCCGCCGGTGCGGCTTTTCTTGCCGGCGCCGAACCTGCCGCCATTGCTGCGGGCGTGCGCAGCTTCCCGGGCGTCGAACACCGGCTCGAATTCGTGGCGGAAATCGCCGGCGTCAGCTTTTTCAACGACTCCAAGGCCACCAACGTCGACGCCACCCTGAAGGCCATCGAAGCATTTCCCGGCCGCCTGTTCGTAATTCTGGGAGGCCAGGACAAAGGCAGCGACTACGCGCCCCTCGCGGAGCCCTTGCGCCGCCGGGCGCGCGAAGTTCTGTTGATCGGAGCGGCCGCCGAAAAAATCTCCGCGCAACTTTCCCCAGCCCCAGCCGAGCCTCCGGCCTTCCCAATCGAGCAGGCCGGCACTCTGGACCGCGCGGTGGCCCTCGCCTTTGCACACGCCCGCCCGGGAGACACCGTGCTGCTGGCGCCGGCCTGCGCAAGTTTCGACCAGTTCCAAAATTTCGAGCACCGTGGCCGACTTTTTAAACAGTATGTCCACGCGCTCGGCGCCGCCCACGCCGCAGGCATCGTTCACCGCGACCTGGAACCCGNNGCGCCGCCCACGCGCAGCCGGCAGCGGCCAACCAAGGATCGAACAAAGGATAACGATGCCACGAAGGATGGAAACCGACCGCTGGCTTTTTCTGGTGACCGTCGCCCTATGCCTGCTCGGCGCGGTCATGGTCTTCAGCGCCTCAGCCGTCACCGCGCGCGAGCAATACNNGCAACGGCTACCATTTTTTACTGCGCCAATTATTGTGGCTGGCCCTCGGCCTCGCCGGCATGTTCGCCATGATGCAAACCGACTACCGCCGCCTGCGCGACCCTAAATTCGTCTTCGCGTTCCTGGGCGTGGTGCTGCTGACGCTCGCCGGAATTTTCCTGCTCGACAAATCGCACGCCACCCACCGCTGGATTCGGATCGGCCCCGCCAGCCTGCAGCCGTCCGAGCTGGCCAAGCTCGCGGTCATCCTCTACCTCGCGTGGTTTCTCGATCTTCGCAGCCGGCCCCGCAGTTTCGGCGTGAACGATTTTCGCCACACGATTGTGCCCGCCACCGGCGTGGTGCTGGTGATGGTCGGCCTGATCGTCGTCGAGCCCGATCTGGGCACCGCTCTCGAAATTCTGGTTATCACGCTGGCAATGCTTTTCGTCGCCGGCCTTTCGGGCAAATATATTTTGGGCGCCGGCGCGGCGGCCATGCCGGCCATTTACGTTGCCGTCGTGCACGTTCCCTATCGCTACCAGCGCGTCCTGGCCTTCCTGCATCCCGACGCCGATCCCCAGGGCCGCGGCTTTCAGCTTGTCCAGTCGCTCATCGCGGTGGGCTCGGGTGGGCTTAC
>PLJR01000035.1:0-126 GCA_003140295.1 Acidobacteriota bacterium | reverse complement strand
ATTGCGCGCCGCGGTGCGCGCCCCCGATGATTTCGGCCGCTTCCTCGCGCTCGGCATCACGGTGATGGTGGTTAGCCAGGCGTTGATTAACGTAGGAGTCGTGCTGGGGATGATGCCGACCAAAGG
>PLJR01000355.1 GCA_003140295.1 Acidobacteriota bacterium | reverse complement strand
CGTTCGACAGCAAGACCAACCACATTTTCACCATGAGCGACGAGCGCGGACCCGCGCCGCCGCCACCGCCCGGCGGAGGCCGACCGCCCCGGGGCGCGGCGATCCCGGGCTCATTCACGATTCTCATGATCGGCAAATAACGGCGCGACGCCCATTCTGTTAATGCAGCAGCGGGATGGCGGCCTAGGCACGGTCGACGCGGCAGTAATGTTCCCGCGTGGTTGGATTCGCATGGCTGGACTATTGGTTGCGCTGCTTTCGATTTTCCGAGAANNTGGTTAGAGCGCTCCCCTCACACGGGAGAGGTCCAAGGTTCAAGTCCTTGATCGCCCACCATCGACCGCCTCGTCCAGACCGGAGACATGGGTTACAGAATGTGCCGGGCTGCATAGGTAACAATCTCGGGCCGAACGGGTTGTCGAGCGGTTCGAGCACACGAGTATCCAGATCGAAGTACCCTAAGTCATAATCCCTAAAGCTGACGAGCCAGATTATCTCCGGATGGGCGGGTTTTCTTAGAGGGGGCTGTTGATGTGGTGGAAGTTAGCTGGCCGAAGCCATCCGTGAGAGTTTCCAGGAACGCGAAGAGATCATCTTCTTCCGGTTACGGTGCCGCCGTGGTCGTATAGCGGCTGCTCTCGAGAGAAGGCCGGGAAATCCCCAGCTTCTGCATCTTGTGGAGCAGCGTAGTACGCTTCAAGCCAAGTTTCGCGGCGGCCCCTTTCGGCCCGCCGATCACCCAGCGGACTGATTCAAGGGTATTCAGAATCAGATTGCGCTCGGAGTCCCGCAAGGTAGTTGCAGTCGGAGGGATCGTGACGTCGCGCGCTTCCTCTTTGGGCAGAGGATTGGGAAGAACTCCATCGTTGGAAAGGATCACCGCACGTTCGATCATGTTCTGTAGCTCGCGGATATTTCCGGGCCACGAGTACGAACTGAGTGCAGATAGCGTTTCCGCGGGGATCTGTTCGATTTGCTTGCTCATTCGGCGAGAATAAAGGTCGACAAAATGCGCCACCAGGACCGGAATGTCTTCGCGACGTTCCCGCAATGGCGGCAGTGTCACCGGGAAAACATTCAGACGGTAGTAAAGATCGCTGCGGAATTCGCCACGCTTTGCCATTTTCGTCAGATCGCGGTTCGTTGCCGCCACCAGCCGGACATCCACCTGGTGAGTGCGATTGCTACCTAAGCGCTCGAACTGCTGTTCCTGCAGGACGCGGAGCAGCTTGGGTTGCAGCGCCGCCGGAATATCACCCACCTCATCGAGAAAGAGCGTCCCTTTGTCGGCTAACTCGAAACGGCCGATCTTTTGCGCTATGGCGCCGGTAAAAGCGCCCTTTTCGTGGCCAAAGAGCTCACTTTCGAGCAGGTCCATCGGAATGGCAGCGCAATTCAGCTTTACGAATGAGCGTCCGCACCGCGGGCTGATGTTGTGAATGGCCCGCGCGATTAGTTCTTTCCCGGTGCCTGTTTCTCCCTGAACTAATACGGTGGAATCGGTCGTGGCCACGCGCTCGACCTGTTCAAGCACCGATTCCAGAGCAGGACTGTTGCCTATAACCTGCTCAAATCTGCGCTCATCAAAAACTGGAAAGGGTTGAACGGCTGCCATACAGGACCCCCTGGAACCGCGGAATGCTTATCGGGCTCCATTCTCCAGAGCCGCTCGGACATTCTGGAGCAAGACTTCATCGTCGAAGGGTTTTGCCAAGAACTCCACCGCGCCTGCTCGCATCGCTTGCAACCGCATTTTTGTGTCGCCGTGCGCGGTTATGAAGATGGTGGGAATCCTGCAACGTTCAGCGTTCAGCTTGACCTGCAACTCCAGACCAGACATACCCGGCATGCGGATGTCCGCGATCAGACACGCAGTCTGGTGTTGTTGGCCGGATTGCAGGAACTCCTCCGCTGAGGCAAACGCTCGGGCGGGCAATCCAACAGCCTTGAGCAGGCCCTGGAGTGCGTTGCGCATCAAATCGTCATCATCGACGATCGCAATGAGTTTGTTCTTTTCTTGAGCGTCCATGGCGAGAGCTTAGCAACATCGCCAACGATCACGCAATTATGCTTTGGTATGAGCCATCTAATACTGTCTGAGCAGGGAGGCAGCCAATGTTTACAGGCGGAGCTGGCTTTACAGGCGGGGCTGGCGGAAGGGGAAGTTAAGACAGAGGCAAATAAAAGACTGCCTTGTGCAACAGGGCAGGCACTAGCCTTTCTTGTCCGGCGGAAGCTCGAGCTTCGCCGCCATTCTCACCAGTTCAGCCAGTGATTCAGCCTGCATCTTATGCATCACGTGCCCGCGATGAATCTTCACGGTGATTTCGCTGGTCCCGAGATCAGACGCTATTTGTTTATTGAGCATCCCGGAAACCACCAGGCCCATGACCTCACGCTCGCGTGTGGTCAGCGACTCGTAGAGCTTTCGCAGCTCAGCAACCTCAGCCCGCTGTTGGCGTGTTTGCCGGTCACGATCTAGAGCCTGATTGATGGCATCCAGCAGGTCTTGGTCGCGGAAAGGCTTGGTCAGGAACTCTACGGCCCCCGATTTCATGGCCCTCACCGTCATCGGGATATCTCCATGACCAGTGATGAAGATTATAGGAATCGGGATACCCGCGTCAGCCAACTCGCGCTGAAAGTCCAGGCCATTGACTCCAGGGAGTCTCACGTCCAGCACAAGGCAAGTTGGTCCGTCCGGTTGCTTGCTGCGTAAGAACTCTTGCGCCGTCCCAAAGGACTGGGAGCGCAGACCAACCGACTTCAGCATGCCTTGGATGGCCGCGCGCACGTCGGCATCGTCATCAATGACGAACACCGTGGGGGAGCCTGCGGGCGTCATGCATGTTCCTCGACTTTGGTGGGCAGCGTAAGGTGAAAAATTGCGCCACGCGACGCGTTAGCGGAAGCCCACAAACGGCCACCATGCGCCTCGATAATGGAACGGCTGATCGGCAGTCCCATGCCGGTGCCGTGAAGCTTGGTGGTAAAGAATGCGTTGAAGATTTGGTCCACCTGTTGCGGGGGCAGCCCCACGCCGGTATCGCTGACTGAGACCAGTACTTGCTCCTTTTCGGGCCGGCGCGCGTTGATGGTGAGGTTGCGCACCCCATCCACGTCCTTCATCGCATCAATGCCATTGATCATGAGGTTCATCAGCACCTGCTGCAATTGAACGCGATCGGCCATGACTTGGGGAAGATCTTGCGCCAGTTCGGTCCGCACCGATATGGCGTATCGCGTGGCCTCGCTGCGCAGAAGAACAATCATCTCGCGAATCACTTCGTTCACATCAACCAACTCCCGTTCAGGAGTACCTTTCTTGAAGAGCAGGCGGATTCGAGTGATGATTTCCGCCGCACGCGTTGAATCTTTGACGACTCTGGAGGCCGCTTGGCGCGCCTCTTCCATCTCGGGGTGATCGCGCGTAAGCCAGCGCAAGCAGGTGTTCGCGTCCGTCACCGCTGCGGCAATTGGCTGCTTTATCTCGTGAGCCAGCGAGGCCGCCAATTCGCTCATGGTGGTTACCCGGTTCATGTACGCGAGGTCCGCCTGCGCCTGGCGCAACTCTTCTTCTGCGCGCTTGCGGTCCGTCACATCCACGTTCGTACCGACGACTTCAATAAGCTCACCGCTGGCGCTGAACGCCGGATGCCCTAACCCATGGACGTATCTAACTGCTCCATCTGGTAGCACGATTCTGAACTCGACGGCGTAGTCGCTTTTTTCGCGCTCTGCGTTCTGGACGCATTCGAGGACTCGGGCGCGATCCTCTGGATGGATCCTTTGCAATATCTCTTCACGGTCTGGAAGGCCCTGCTGCGGATCGAAGGCCCAAATTCGGAAATTTTCCTCTGACCAATAGAGAGCCGTTGCCGCGTTGAAGGCCCAACTGCCCGTGTGGCTCAGCCTCTGGGTTTCGGCTAAATAAGCCTCGCTCCGGCGCAAGGCTTCTTCCGCCAGTTTGCGTTCCGTGATGTCGGTCGTGCTCCCGACGAATTGCACCAGATTCCCGGACACGTCTAAAACAGGATGGCCGACCGATTGGACGTATTTGACCGTACCGCCCGGAATAACCCGGTATTCGATATCGTAATCCGATTTTGCTGCTACGGCTCGATCGATTGTGGCCAGGTAATTCGCTCGATCTTCCGGATGAATACGCTCCAACCGTTGCTCCCGATCGGGCATGCCATGTTTGGGGTCGAACCCATAGATGCGATACCACTCGTCGGAGAGATGCACTGCCTCCTTACCCGCTACGCGCCAGCCCCAGCTGCCGGTATGTGTGAGTCTCTGCGCTTCTGCCAGATAACGTTCGCTCCGCCGCAGAGCGTCCTCCGCCAGTTTGTGTTGAATGGCCACGCCGGCGAGGTGGGTAATCTGTCCGATGATGTCCTGGTCACGTGGACTGGGACTTCGTGGTTCCCGATAGTACATGGCAAAAGTTCCAATCACTTTGCCTTCCACGGAAGAGATGGGCGTAGACCAACAGGCCCGCAGCGAATGGGCCAGGGCCAGCTCACGAAAATTGGCCCAGAGCGGATCGCTGGCGATATCGGAGACGATCACTTGCGTGCCCAAGTAAGCTGCGGTTCCACAGGAACCCACCGAAGGACCAATCTCGCTTCCATCGATGGCATCGGTATAAGCCTTCGGCAGGCTGGGAGCTCCCCCGTGCCGTAGTTGCTTGCCATTCGAATCCAGCAACAATATCGATGCGAACACATCGCCGGTTTGCTCTTCCACCAGCCGGCACAAGCTATCCAGTATCTGAGCAATTGAGTCGCCGCGTGCCACCATCTCGAGAAGCCGCTTCTCCCCCGCCAGCAACGCTTCGGCCCGCTTGCGCTCGGTGATTTCAGTAATCGCGCCGATAAATTCAAGCTCGCCGGATTCCTCTCGTAGTAACGGATGCCCCACAACTCGAACGTGCTTGATTAAACCGTCGGGCATCGACAGCCGATGCTCAAAATCAAAAACTTTCCCATCCTGTGACGCGCGCTCGATGGTCTGTCTCACGAAGGCCGCGTCTTCCGGATGAACCCGTTGGAAGACCTGTTCCACGCCCGGTTTCACGGCTGGGTCGTATTGAAAGATTCGAAAGGTTTCTTCGGACCAGATGATCTCGCCGGTGGAAACCCTCCAGCCAAAACTGCCCGTGTGGCTTAATCGCTGTGCTTCCGATAAATATGCCTCGCTTTGCTGCAGCTTCGCTTCCTGTACTTCCAAGGTCTGGACAGCGAATCGCCTATCAACCCAGGATGTCAGCAGGGCTAGTCCGAGGATGACAAAGGTGACGGCGGCAATTCCGGCGGTGCCAAGTGTAGAGATGCTAATGGCATGAGATAGGTCCGCAGGCATGCCGGAGGCGGTGAAACTGGCGGCGGCCATGCCGGTGTAATGCATGATCGGGATTGCAGCACCCATCACGACGGATCCGGCTAACTTTCCCCAGCCGATCCCCGTTTTCTCATCTCGGCAGTGAAAGGTAATCCATAGCGCCGCGAGAGAAATCAGAACCGCGAACACGGCGGACAGGGCGACGAGAAAGGAATTAAACTGGCATGTGGCAGGTAAACGCATGGCGGCCATGCCGATGTAATGCATGCTTGCAATACCCGCACCCATCAGGACACTTCCGGCGAGCGCACGGAACGAACCCATTTTCTGCCGGCTCACCACGCCCAGCGCCACGACAGAAGCGAGAATGGCCGCAAACAGTGACAGCAGAACGGTGGGCCAATGATAGGCCACGGGAATCGGCAGGATGAACGCCAGCATCCCAATGTAGTGCATGGACCAAATGCCAGTCCCCAACGCACCAGCCCCGCCTAGCAGCCAAGCCGCGCGGGGCCACCCGCCCGTGGCGGTTACGCGACCTGCGAGATCCAGAGCCGCGTACGACGAAAACATGGCGATCAACACCGAAAGTGCCACCAGTGCGTAGTTGTACGACCCAATCAAGTTCACGGCAGCCATCCCCTCCGTATAGTCGCCAGGCGAACAGCCACGCTGCGCCTCAATGAGAGTTCAACCGCCCACGTAGCACCAGCGCCCAATCCTCCCCAGCGCTTCAGTCTTAACCATACCTATCGCCTCTTTCACATTCATGTGCCTCAACTTTGGTTGGTAAAGTGAAATTAAAACTCGCGCCGCGCGGAGAGTTGTCGGCAGCCCACAAGCGACCGCCATGCAACTCAACGATAGAGCGGCTGATGGACAGTCCCATCCCGGTTCCATGGGGTTTCGTGGTAAAGAACGCCTTAAACATCTGGTCCGCCTGCGAAGGCAACCCTATGCCGGTATCGTTGACCGATACCAGAATTTCTTCGTTTTTCGTCCGCTGCGACTTGATGCGGAGCTCGCGCGTTCCGTCTGCATCATCCTTCATCGCGTCGATACCGTTAATGATGAGGTTCATCATGACCTGTTGCAATTGTACGCGGTCTCCGATGACTTGCGGAAGATCTGCTGCCGCCTCCGTCCGCAGCGATATGGAGTAGCGTGTTGCCTCGCTGCTCATCAGGACGATAATCTCTCGAATAACTTCGTTTACGTCTAGCAACTCCTGTTGCGGAACACCCTTCTGGAACAACAGGCGGATCCGGCTGATGATTTCTGCCGCCCGAGCCGCGTCCTTGACGACTCTCAACGCAGCTTCGCGCGCCTCGTTCAGATCGGGGTGCTCGCGCGTAAGCCAGCGCAAGCAGGTGTTGGCGTCGGTGCCTGCTGCGGCAATCGGTTGATTCACTTCNNAGATCCGCCTGCGCCTGGCGCAGGGCTTCTTCGGTCCGCTTCTGCTCGATAATACTCACGCGCAGTTTCGCGTCTGCTTGCTGGCGCTCGGCAATCTCAAGCATCAGTTCTTCATTGGCGCGAGTCAGGTCCGCAGTTCGCTCCGCGACTCTTGCTTCCAGCTCATTTCGTGCTCGCGCACCCTGGCTCATCAGCAGCGCAAACACGAGAAACACAAGGTCATAGAGAAGGCGAGACACCGCGTTCGCCTCAGGTTCGAAGAAATAGGTGCGGACAAGTGATGAGAGTACCGCTGCGAGAATGCCGGGCCCAGTGCCCCCGTACCAAAACGCGATCGCGATTGCGGATAGCGCAAATGCAGCAAACGGCTGAGGCAAATGGAAATGCAGAAAGGTTTGCGCCAGACCGAGAGCTGCTGCGACAGAGGCCAAAGCTAATCCGTAGCGCAGAGCGATAGACGCGGCTGGCTGTGAGAGCCAATTCGCAATCCGAGTCGGCCTGTCCAAATAGCCCATCTTAAGAACTCTGGCTCTTCGGATGAAACTCTTGAAGCGGTGCGTGTTCTCAGGGCTCCCCTAAATATAGCTCTGTTTCAAGGCCCAGTTGAAGTTGCTGCCGTCCAGAAAGGAGATTCTGGCGCATTAGTCTTTCCGATAATCAGTCAAGAAGGAGCTGATGAACATTGTTGCGCTACCTTCAAAAGGGAAAACGCATGCTCCAGATCAAGCGACGATCGTATCGATGAAAGTGACTTGCGGCGATTTGAACCCCCAAGCCCGCCGCAAAGTGTAGCCGTCGGGCAATCTGGAACGGTCCGGTAATCAGACCAGGCGTAAGAAACGTCTCATTGTTTCCCGAAAGCGGACCGTCTACGAAGAAGGTGGAATTCGTCTCAACTTCTGGCCAAAATATATTAGCCACTTTGAATTGAAACGTATTGTTAAATAGTATCTGCCGCCCGAGCACGCCTATCCCACTTTGCGGCAAGTTTCCGCTTAATGTGCTCTGCACATCAAAAAAGCCCCAGCCTTTGGCTGCGGCTATCGTCGGCGACCATACTGTGTGTCCGAGCCCGTTCGGCGGGGTGGCCGAGGGAAAGAGACCTGCTAAGAACAGCCCAATGAAATAGTCACCTTTGCCTTCCGGGGCCGAAAAAGCCCGAAACTTCAGGAAAATCGAAACATCACCAAACCCGTCGGGCACGTTCGACGCTCCGTGGCTAAAATATGGCGGAATTCCAACTTGCACTTCCATCCGCGTGTTCGGAATGATCTCCAGGCCTTTTCCCGCCCCGTACTCCTCTGTCCAAATACCGGCCGCCTGCTGAAAGAAGGAATCAAATCGAAACTGCTGCACGAGCAGAACGTGCGTCGTTATTAGCGGCGCGACGTAATGTGGTTGCTCGGCACGCGCTTTATCTACCGTGCGGAGCCAGCGGCTGACCCAATCATCTTGGCTGGCAGGAGCTGTTTTAGAGGCAGCTGCGTTGGAGGCTGCCGCCGCGTCGGTTCCAGTAGGCGGTAGAGCGGGGTTCTGCGCCCGAAGCACTGGCGAAAGAAAGAAAATCATACTGGCGACACAAAACCAACGTGAGATCCGGGCTAGGATCGGTACCCCACCAAGCCATAATCGATTCTGATTTGTTTTCATGATTGTTGTCTCTGCACTGTCCTCTGAGCTGCTTGGTGAAAAATCAAGGGTCACGGCTGATTCGCAGCCCGTGTCGAACGTCACTTCGTTTTAGATGCGGGACAACACGCACAACCAACGTGCAACCGAATTGCCACGTGGAAGGTCCCGCTGGCTGCCGTGAACGGGACTCCTTAAGATGGGCTCAGGAGTGGCTGTGTCCAAACGTCGATATGCGCATGTCGAAGTTAAAGAAGCCTGCTCAGGCGGCTGTGGATTGCAGAATCCGCAAAGTCCCAATGCCTTCAATGATTTGAATCATCTCCGCCAAAAAGAACTTTGGCATTATGAATGCAGTTCCTTGGTTAGAGACGTGGAAAATCGGGCTCCGGTCAGGATTGCAAACCAGTGCCGACGAGGAGAGCCTCTACGCCTCACTATTCTAGTCAAAGCGGAGGTTCTTCTTATGGCTTTGTCTAAGGCTGAAGAACGCGAACATGCCGAATTCTCTAATAAGCCTCTGCCGATCAGCGGCAAGAGGGGTGCAACTATCATAGGCCCCACTAATCCGTCACGGGAAGCCGAGAACCCGGACACACTGGCGCCGCCGCGCGGGGACCACGGCACAATGGCAAACATGAGATGGTCCTTCGCCGACAGCCACATGCATTTGGAGGAAGGGGGTTGGGGGCGCCAGACGACGGCCCGCGAATTACCCAGCGCCACTGAGGTTGCCGGCGTCAATATGCGGCTTACTCCCGGCGGGGTTCGCGAGTTGCACTGGCATTCGGCGGCCGAATGGGCCTACATGCTGAAGGGAAGAGCGCGTATTACCGCCATTGACCAAGATGGACAAGCCTTCCAGGACGACGTCGGCGAAGGCGACCTGTGGTATTTCCCGGCGGGGATTCCCCACTCGATCCAGGGGCTCGAGCCCGACGGCTGTGAATTCCTGCTTATTTTCGATGATGGCAACTTCTCTGAGGAAGCGACCTTTTTGCTCAGCGACTGGCTCGCCCATACTCCGAAAGAAGTTCTGGCCAAAAACTTCGGCGTGCCGGAGAGCGCTTTTGATCGCATTCCGGAGAAGGACCTGTGGATTTTCCAGGCGCCAGTGCCCGGGCCGCTCGCGGCGGATCGCGTTGTCGGCGCCGGCCCAGCGCCAAATACCTTCAGCCACCGGATGCTGGCCCAGGAGCCTATCCGCATGAAGGGCGGAACTGTGCGCATCACCGATTCTTCGTTGTTCAAGGCGTCGAAGACAATTGCGGCGGCCTTGGTCGAGATCGAGCCGGGCGGAATGCGCGAACTGCACTGGCACCCCAATGCGGACGAGTGGCAATACTACATCTCAGGCCAGGCGCGGATGACCGTTTTCGCCGCGGAAAACAATGCGCGCACGTTCAACTTCCAGGCAGGCGATGTCGGCTCGGTGCCGTTTGCGATGGGTCACTACATCGAGAATATCGGCACGACCATACTGCGGTTTTTGGAAGTATTCAGGAGCGATCACTACGCGGACGTCTCGCTGGCACAGTGGTTGGCGTTTACACCGTACGAATTGGTACGCGCGCATCTCCATATCGACCAGTCTGTCCTGTCGAAGGTCTCGACGCGAAAGACGCCCGTTGTGGCAGGCTAAATCAACGCGACCGGCTGGCCGCTCTCGTGTGGATTTCGGCCACGGCGAAGCCAAGAGAGGTTTTTCAGTGGTCGCCACCACCTGGAAAGTAGTTGCGGGCACTGATCCGAGAGAAAGCATTGCGCCACAGCACTGATGATGGCGGCGGCTTATCAGCGTCTGAGCAACGGCAATACAGAGGTGCGGTTCAAATCATGCAAACCGAACTGGCCATCACAAGGATCCACAATCAGGCAGTCGAACTCAGGGTTCGCGACCTGTTGCTGAACGCGTTGACAGTTTCGTCTGGGGCTGTCGACGCGATCAGCTTTCTTGCGCTGGGTAAGGTGTTCTCGGCGTTCATGACCGGGAACATTGCCTTTCTCGGGCTTCGGGTCGCAGACGCCAGCGCACCCGGCGCCGTGTCCCTTCTCGTGTCAATGGCTGCCTTCGCGGTGGGAGTCTATCTCTCGACGCGAATCGTCAAGCCTACTGAAAGTTCTGGCATGTGGTCCCAGCGGGTCACGGTTGCGCTTGGCATATCGCTGATGGCACATGCTGTTTTCCTGGATGTGTGATTCGCGACCAAGGGCCAACCTCCGGTTGACGTTGCCCACATCCTCCTCGGTTTGTGGGGGTTCGCCATGGGGATCCAAAGTGCCGCAGTTCGGCGGCTTCATGTCGATGGTGTGTTTACGACTGCTGCGACAGCGACCGTCATATTCCTCGTAGGCGACCTCGTCGACTGGCGGGCCACAGTTGCAGAGAGACGACGGCTTGCGGGGGTGCTCATCTCTTTGTTTCTTGGCGCCATTGCCGGAGGTCTGCTCCTGGTTCACGCGCACATATATGCTCCCGTTCTACCATTCGTGATCACGGTCGCGGTGGTCGCAACTGCAGCCATTGTTCTGCGGGAACGCGGCGTGACATTCGAGCCGCAGCGCAGTAAAAGCAGAACTAAAGTTGAGGGAATCTGCTAGCCGAGATTTCAGCGTGGACGCTCCTTTCATGCTTTTCCTGGTCTGCAGTCAGACACGGCAGCAGCTGATTTCCCGCAAACGAATTCCCTTGCTGCAACCCCTTTGGCGATATTTCGCCTGCGCCTTTCACTCGCGGGGCGGCTTCCTGCCATGACCCCGTGAAATCCATCTTTGTTCAGCGATTCTCTCGATCGCCTAGTTGGCTGTCGCCGACTATCTACTCGGGGTTGCGTTGACCGTTTTGTGATCCGTTTCGCCGATTACAACTCCGCGCTGTCATCGGCCCTCCGCCGTCGCGGCCAGACTCTGGCGCATTTGTTCCTTGAATGTTTGTGATGGCCTCGAGATCAGTCGAAATGCTGACGTTGTGTCCACCGAGGGACGCTTTCCCCATTCAATGTGAAGTGCCAGCGGGATCGTGTAAATCACTTGCACAGATGAAGATGCGGAACCGCCTGCGATTCACGGTGCTTTGGAGAGGCGCTTGCAGTTCTCAGGTTGTGGTTATCGGAGGAAGCACAAATGCACGTAACAAACGCACACGCGCCAGATGAACCGAGACCGGAAGCCAGGCCGGGCCACGAAAACGTTCAACGATTCGACGACGCCCTCTTGCGCTGCTTGCCTGCATTTCATAGACGAGCCTTTCGATACCTTGGCAATGCAGCCGACGCGGAGGATGCCGTTCAGGATGCACTCCTATCCGCCTACAAGCACTTGGACCAGTTCAGGGGAAGAGCGCAAATGTCGACGTGGTTAACCAGCATTGTCAACAATTCTGCGCGGATGCAATTGCGCAGGAGGTCAGGCCACGTCCAAATCTCGCTAGACGAGCGACTCGGTGAAGAGGGGGAATATTCGCTATCGGAACAAGTGGCGGACGAGAAGCCAACCCCTGAAGACAGTTACCGCGAATCGGAGTTGCTTGAGCACATCAATCAGTTGCTGGAGCAGATCTCGCCTCGCTTGCGCACGGCACTTCAGTTGCTGGACTTGGAGGGGCTTACCACGGAGGAAGCGGCAGCCGTGTTGGGGATTCCAAAGGGGACGGTGAAGACCCAGGTGGGGCGCGCACGTGCGAAGCTCCGGCGGCTCATGCGTTCATCGCTCAATGTGAAATTCATTTCAGCGCCGACGCCTACTCCTCGGTCAGCTATGACTATTAAAGCCAAGAGTCCGCATGCGACGAGCACGCACGAGTGCGCGTTCAAACAGCGCTACCGAGAAGTAGAATCCTGCGCGGACAGATTCCAGGAAGCTTAGTGTCGGTCCTGAACGTGTCCTATGGCAGCGCCAGATCACAGACGGCGGACTGACCACACTAATTGAAAAACGGGGAACAAATCCTATGTGGATCGTCAGACTTGCATTAAAGCGGCCCTATACGTTCGTGGTGTTGGCCATTCTGATTCTAATCATGGGTGCACTTGCCATCGTTCGTACCCCAACCGATATTTTTCCGAACATCAA
>PLJR01000155.1 GCA_003140295.1 Acidobacteriota bacterium | reverse complement strand
AGAGCGATGCCGGCCAAGCGGACATGGGCAACGCGAGCTTCGGTGACTCCGGCGGAGGCGACAGCGGCGGCGGTTTCGGCGGCGGTGACGGCGGCGGCGGCGGTCCAGGACAACTCCGCCGAGGCTGACGACCCGGCGGAACGAATGGTCACGGCATTCGCTTGATTGGGATGCCGGCTGATGATCACGTCGGCGCCTTCCACGGCGCGCAATTGGTCGGCGAGCCGCTCGATGGCCGCGGGCCGGCAGTAGATCGCTGCGAAGCCGACGAGCCCGTAAGCCGGAATGGCGACGTCGCGAGGGCCATCGATGGAACCTCGCACGCGCCAGCCACGCGTGCCCAGAAAATTCTCGATAGGGGAGCCGCGGCTCAGCGTCCGGTCATTTCCATGGTCGCTAAAGGCGAGCACTCCCAGGCGGCCGCGCGAGTTGAGATAGATGTCGGCCAGCGCGTTTTCGAACTCGAGCAGCAGCGGCTCCGCATTATTCATGGGCGTGACGTGCAACAGCGCGTCACTCGAGGCGATATGCGCGACAAAAACCTTGGCGCCGCTGGCGAGGAAGTTCGCGCGAAACCGGCCCACATCAGCTTGATACGTCTTGCGCGTCACCACGTAAGGGACGATTTTCGCCCATCCCGGCGCATCGTAATCGAGCGCGCGGATGTAAGGGATGCCCGTCCCGGTGAGCGTGACCCATACGCCGCCGCGCAGGCTATTGGCGGCGCGATTGAAATAGACATGCTCGTAGCCGGGCACCGGCGGCGCGTGAAGTGCTTCAGTGAGCGCGGTTTCGGTGTCCGACGGCAGCGTGCTGATTGTCGCCGTGGGACGAAAGAATTCGCGGAAGTGGCCGCGATCCCAGAGTGATTGCATCGCGGCGAGCGGCATGCCGTCGAGGCAAACGATCAGCCAGCGTTGCGGCGGCATTCGATCGTCCGGGCGCGCGAACCGGCCTTGCGGCGTGATGAATTCGTCCCAGGTGCCATCGCCATCGGTGTCGCGGGCGGTCCAGTATTCGGGATGGGGCTCCTCGGCGCCCTCGGGGCGCGGACGCCCCGCACTTTCGGGCTCGCGTTCGATGGTCCACTCGGCGGGCGGACTGGAAGGTTGCGGCGGCGCGGCCACGATGCGGAACCGCGCGGGAATGGGGCCGCCCCAGAAATAAATTCGCAACGCGATGGCTGCGGCCAAGACGGCCAGTACCACGCTAAATTTCAGCAGGCGTCTCATACGTGGAGCGACAGATGTTGCTACATTGGGATGGCCAAGTGGCAATAATCAGCGCCCTGCACTTAGATCGCGGAAGCGCGTCTGCCGTGCGGTGCGCCGACCCAGGAAAGCCAGGCACCACAAAGTTTGTCTGGCCCCCATAGCGAATTGGCGAAAAGCGAATAGCGCAAGAGCGAATTAAATTTGCCGTGAAGCGGGCGAAGGCGTGGGTTGCGTCGCTCGTTCGGCCCAATCGGGCTGCGCGAATTCGACTCCCCAGAAATGCGGACACGGCGTTACAAACTCCAGGCCCACCCGCTGGCCTTTTCCATTATCGTCGCCGAGGTAAACGATGCGGCATTCCTGTTCCTCTTGCGTGAAGGGATTGGTGACGGTTAAGAGCACCCCGATTTCGAGGGGTTCTGAGGAGTACACCAGGCCGCCGTGGGCATTTATGACGATGCTCTCGCAAGCTTCGCGGAAGCGACGCCCGTGGCGGTTTTTTCCGGCGACCACGACGCGTACGCGCATGAAAATGCGGGAGCTGCGGCGATCCTGAGCGTAGCCGACGGTGGACATGGCGCAGCCATCGTGCGGCATCCTGGCAGCGCTCGTCAATCGTTCGCGGCGAAAGTGTTTCCTTCAGGGCACTCCGGCGGGCCGCTGCTGGATTCGAGTTCGGATGCTGATCCCCCGCGCCGTGCCGATTCCCACTGCGCTTGCGGCAATAGTCTAGGGCTTCTAGAATGAGGCATCTCGCATCACGCTTTCGTTTCTCCAATTAGGAGCCCGGCATGGACCTGAATCAGTATATCGATCGGAAGCACGACGAGCACCTGAAGGACCTGTACGAACTGCTGCGCATCCCCAGCGTCAGCGCCCAGAGCCAGCACAAAGCCGATATCGAGCGCGCCGCTACGTGGGTAGCCGAGCGACTGCGCCGCGTGGGCCTCGAAAACGTCGAGGTCGTGCCCACAAAATTGCATCCGCTCGTGTATGGCGAATCGCTGCAGGCTCCGGGCAAGCCGACCGTGCTTTTCTACGGCCACTACGACGTGCAGCCTCCCGAGCCGCTCGATCTGTGGACCTCGCCGCCCTTTGAGCCCACCGTCCGCGGCGGCAATCTGTTTGGCCGCGGCACCGCCGACGACAAGGGCCAGGTGCATATTCACATTCGCGCGCTCGATGCGCTGCACCAGGCCGCCGGCAAGCTGCCTATCAACATCAAGGTGCTGATCGAAGGCGAAGAAGAAGTTGGCAGCGAAAGCCTCTGGGATTACGTGCAGCAGAATAAATCCAAGCTCGCCGCCGGCGCGCTGGTGGTTTCCGACACCTCCATGCTCGCGCGCGGTGTGCCGTCCATCACCTACGGCTTGCGCGGCCTTAGCTATTACGAACTCGAAATCACCGGGCCGGCGCAAGACCTGCATTCGGGGGTTTTTGGCGGCGCGGTGCCCAACCCGCTGACGGTGCTCGCGGAGCTGTTCGCGAAGCTCCACGATAAAAATTTCCGTGTCGCCATACCCGGCTTTTACGATGACGTGGCGCCGGTTTCGCGGAGCGAACGCAAGGCGCTTGCGGCCCTGCCCTTCAAACCCAAGGATTTCCTCAAGACGGTGGGCGCGCCGGCACTATGCGGCGAAAAAGGCTACAGCGTCGCGGAGCAGGTCTGGTGCCGCCCTACGCTCGAGCTGAACGGCATTTGGGGAGGTTATATCAGTGAAGGCGCGAAGACGGTGATCCCCGCGAAGGCCCACGCAAAATTCTCGACGCGTTTAGTGCCCGATCAGGATCCCGCCAAGATCGCGCGGCTGGTGGAGCGGCACATCCGCAAGCTGCTGCCCAAAACAGTGACCTGCAAGTTCCAGGTATTGAGCACCGGCAAGCCGTGGGTAGCGCCGTACACCCACCCATTTTTCGAGGTGGCGCACAACGCGCTTGAAAAAGGCTTCGGCAAGCGCGCCGTTTTCATTCGCGAGGGCGGGTCGATTCCCTTTGTGACCCAGATGTACGACACGTTTAAGGTGCCTTGCGTGCTCCTCGGCTTTGGGCTGCCCGACGAAAACGCGCACGCGCCCGACGAGCATATCGCGCTCGAAAACTATTTTGGCGGCATCAAGGCCGTGGCGAATTTCTACAGCGGGCTCGCCGCGCTTTAGCGGAACAACGGGGCTACTTCACGCACGGCGGGTCAGGTGTGGCCCATCAGAGATTAGATAGTTGTGTCCGCCGCTCGCGCGCGTAATCTGAAATGGCCTGGTTCGCGGAAACGATAATTTCCAGGGCCCCGGCCACCTTCTCGAGGTCCGCGCCGGGAACCGCGACGTACAGTTCGTCCTCGCGCAGGCCCGTGTACATGCGGTTGCCTGTGCAACCCAGGCTCGACACCGTCCCTGACGCCAGGGCGGCTGGCAGGGCCATGCACGATGGCCTTCCCAGCGGCGGCAACATTCCGCCGGAGCCCGCGCGCATCGCGGCTTCATTCAGCAGCATGGCCGCCGCAGGGCGGCACGCAAAAAGCACCACATCGGGCGCCACGGGTGCAGCACCCAACGGAGCGAACACCGTTGCCGCTGGGGCCTTCGCCAGGCGTGTAATTCCCGGCACATCCTCGGGGCGTATATAGCCCACGCCAAACATCATCTGCAAAGTCTGCTCGGTCTCCTTTTCCCGTTCCGGCGAGAGCGGAATGTTCAGCGTGTAGGCGCCGACGGCACAGTTGAAGTGATCGCTGGGAAGCGTGTAGAACACGCGGCCGTTCGCCGCCAGCCTCCAGAAACTGCAGCCCGAGGGCTCTGTACCCATAAACTTGTCGATGCCGGCCGGTTCGGTGTCCAGAAACGTTACCGAGACAGGGCGGCTCGCCAGCCGCAAAGCGGAGGTAAACTCGTCCTCGCGCTGCTGCCACGGCGTTGGGCTCGCGTTCATGGTGTTCCCCCTCAATTAAATGCAGGAATGAAAGGCCCAGAAAGCTCCCGGGTGCGGGCTCTACTTGGAGCCGCTTAGAAACGGGTGCTCAACTTGGACCCGCTTGGAAAAAGCATAGCAGCACCGGCCGGAGCGGCCAAGCTCTCGCGGCAAAATTTGCGGCGCGCGCTTCACCCATCCGCAAAAAACCGCATGGATACTGATGATTCTGAACCACTATTTCGGGAACCCGCATTTTTATAGTGTTTTTTGCTGTTTTCGCTTGCCTTGCACGTCTGGTGTCTTTATAGTGTCGCGCGTAGACTGCCCCAAAATCGGGAGACATAGCAAAACCCGAACTAACTTTAGCGGAGGAAAAGAAAAAAACGATGGCAAAGCCGATGAGCAAGTCGAAGATTGTGGCCCACCTCGCCGATAAGAGCGGCACACCCAGAAAAACGGTCGCAACATTTTTTGAAGAGCTTTTCAAACTCGCCGTGAAAGAGTGCAAGGGCAGCGCGGGCAAATTTGTAATTCCCAACTTGGGACGCGCGGTTAAGGCGCACCGCAAGGCGCGTATGGGTCGTAACCCCCAGACCGGCGAGGCCATCAAGATTAAGGCCAAGACTGTCGTGCGACTGCGCGCGGCCAAAGCTTTCAAGGATGCAGTTCTGGGCAGCTAGCACCGGCCTAAAACCCTCCTCGGCTATATCCGGCTCAACGTCTTTCCTAAAACGTTGGCCGAGCCCCGGTGGCGGTGATTCCGCGGCCGGGGCTCCTCTTTTCGGCGCCCGCTCACGCCCGCGGGTGCATAATAGTGTATAAATATGTCCATGCCCACGGACAAGGCGGTGTCCGGCCTGCTCGCGGATTTGTACGAGCTGACGATGGCCGCGGGATACCTCGAGACCCACTTCGAGGGCCGCGCGACGTTCGAGCTTTTTGTCCGCAGCATGCCCCAGCAGCGAAATTTCCTGGTGGCTGCCGGCCTCGAGCAGGCCCTCGAATTCCTTGAAAATGTGAGATTTGGCCCGGCGGAAATCGATTACCTGCGCCGGCATCCCGCCTTCGCCTGTATCAGCCCTTCATTTTTCGACTATCTGGCGGCCTTTCGCTTTTCCGGGGACGTGCTGGCCATGCCCGAAGGCACCGTATGTTTTCCCGGCGAGCCCCTTCTGCGCGTGACCGCGCCCATCGCGGAAGCTCAAATCGTGGAAACCGCGCTGCTCGCCACCATCAGTTTTCAGACCATGGTCGCATCCAAGGCTGCGCGCGTCGTCGAAGCCGCCGCCGGCCGCCCCGTGGTCGAATTCGGCGCGCGCCGAGCCCACGGCATTGAATCGGGACTGTTGGCCGCGCGCGCCTCTTACATCGGTGGCTGCCTGGGCACCTCGAACGTGCAGGCCGGCCATTCTTTTGGTATTCCCACTTATGGCACGCAGGCGCATTCCTGGATCATGGCCCACCAGAACGAGGAGGCGGCCTTCGCGCACTTCCTGGATATTTTCCCCCGCCATTCCGTGTTGCTTCTCGATACCTACGACGTGCGCAACGCCATCGAAAAAGTCATCGCCATGGGCCGCAAGCCCCGCGGCGTGCGCCTCGATAGCGGGGACCTCGCCGCCGATAGCGTGTGGGTCCGGCAGCGGCTCGACGATACCGGGTGGGGCGACGTCGAGATTTTCGTCTCCGGCGATCTCGACGAGGAGCGCATCGCTGCGCTGCTCGAGCGCGGGGCCCGCGTGGACACCTTCGGCGTGGGGACCTCACTTTCCACTTCCTCGGACGCTCCCTCCCTGAGCGTGCTCTATAAATTGGTCGAGGTCGAGCGCGATGGCGCTGTGCGCAGCGCGGCGAAATTCAGCGCGGCCAAAGTCACCTACCCCGGCCGCAAACAGGTTTACCGGGCCTCCGACTCCGCGGGGCGCTACGCCGGCGATGTTATCGCGGTCGAAAATGAACGGCCGCCGGAAGGCCAGCCGTTACTTGCGCCCGTAATGCGCGCGGGCGCGCGTCTCGCGCCGGCGCCGCCCTCTCTCGCCGAATCGCAGGCGCGCTGCCGGGCACAGGTCGAGTGCTTGCCCGCGGCGATACGCGTTCTAGCTCACGTCGAGTCGCAATATCCGGTACGGCACAGCGCGAGGCTCGAGCAATTGCTAGCGCAGGTGCGCGAACGCGTGACTTCCGTTTAGCGCTGGCACGTTCGTTGATGGGTGCGGGCTCTAGTTGAACCCCGCGTAATACGGCTGAGGGCTCTACCCTGACCCCGCGTAATACGGGTGCGGGCTCTACTTGGAGCTCGCGTAATAAATCGACTTTCAAACACTGCACCCCCCGAGGGACGCCGTGGTTTCCCGAGATATCATTTTCTGGGATGTCGATACGCAGGCTGATTTCATGCTGCCCGGAGGCCGGCTTTACGTGCCGGGCGCCGAAAAGTTGCTGGCCAACCTTAACCGGCTCACCGACGCCGCCAGGCGCGATCGCGTTTTCCTGGTGGCCGACGCCTNNACGCCTGCCTGCATACTCCCGACGACCCGGAGTTTCAGCGCTTTCCGCCGCACTGCGTGCGCGGTACGCCGGGCGCAGCCATCGTTCCCGAAACTTTGGCGGAAAAATATTTCATGATTCCCAATCGTGCCGGTGCGGAATTGCCGGCCGATCTGTCGAAGGTGCAGCAGGTGATTCTCGAGAAACAAACGCTCGACGTATTCGACAATCCGAACACGGAAAAAGTAATCGAGCGCTTGAAAGCTTTCACCGATCCCTCGGCCGAATTCGCGGTCTTTGGAGTAGTCACCGAGTTTTGCGTGCGCTTGGCCGCCAAGGGGCTGCTCGAGCGCGGTNNCGCGGCCGGCGCGTGGCGCTGGTGAGCGACGCGATCGAAGCAATCGATCCAGCAGCAGGACGCAAAACTCTGGAGGAATTAAAGGCGCTCGGCGCAAGAATGATAACCACCGACGAGGCCCTCGCCGCAATCGGGGAGCCGGCCTCACAGGGTGCGGCCAAACCGTGACTTTAGCAGCATAGGCATTCCTTCCTGCCTGTGCGNNTCCGAGGGTGGCCCATTTTTGCGCTCTCCGCAAAAGTGGGGCTTTTTCCGACGCGGTTAGCACACCAAATCCTTCCCCAAGTAAACGGCCCAATCGTGGGCCCGCTGCAAAATTTATAGGCGCGGTTTTCAAAGCGTTTTTAAATACGCCACCAGCGCTCGAATCTGCTCCGGCTTGAGCGCGCCCCGGAAACCGGGCATGTCCTTGCCGCCTTTTTCAATCCAACTGGCGACGCTAAGGTCGTCTACTATCCCACCGGTCGCAAACTTTCCGCGCGGATAAAGACCCTTGAGTCCGAATCCGATTTTCTTGGCCGTGCTCTCGCTGTAGTGGCAGATCGCGCAGCGTTGCTCGAAGATAGCCTTACCGGTTGCCACGGTCGCGCTATTTTCCTTGGGATTGGCAGGGGCGTTGGGCTCGTCGCCAGAGATGGGCTTGTTTTTCGTCCTCGTCCGCGGGCGTGGCGGCGCTTCGCCCTGCGCAAGCCTCAGCGGTACCTTGGCCAAAGCTGGGCCATTGCGCCCAGCCGTCATTCCCACCATTATCAGAATCCCGGCGAGGATGCTGAGTTTTATTTCGCGCACCTGTCGCACTCCTAACGCAGTCCTAAACGTTTCGCTCGAGTCTTGCGGGCGCTGCCGCACCCGGCTCACCCGACGGTAACGCCCTCCGCGGCCGCCGGCTTGGCGAATCGATCGTAAATCCACATCAACAGTGTGGTCACGAAGCCAATGCCGGAAATCGCCCACCACATCCGCTGCGGCTGGTGCAGCACGTCACCATAATAGTGCAGCAAATAGCCGCCCAGCGGGCCGCCGATAAAATAGCCGATCGCGATGGGCAGAAAAGCATACCCCATGTAAGTGCCCTGCTGTCCCGGCGGCGCCAATCGCGAAATGTATTCGTAGTAGCGCGCCGACTGCGTCATTTCGCCCACCGCCAGCACAAAGATCGCCGCGATGACGAAAGGCGTCGTCGCCCGAACCGAAAGAATCAGCCACGAAAAGCTCGCGATCAGAATGCCCAGCGTCACCGCCGCCACGCTCGGCACTTTGCGGGTGAGATAGCTCACCAGTATCTGAAACGCAATCACCGCCGCGGCATCGACCGATAGCAGCAAGTCGATCTTGGCATTGGGATTGACGTAGCCGCGAATGTACAGCGGCAGCGCCACGAACTGCTGCCAGTACACCACCCAGAACCCCGAGAAGATCAGCAAAAAAACCATCAGCCGCACGTTGCCCAGCACCACGAACATATTTTTTAGCGCCGCACCCACGCTGGGCGTGGCCTGCTCCCCGGAGCGCGTCGGCTCACGATAAAAAAGCACCGTCGCAAAAAACATCAGAAAAACGAAAAACGCCGACATGCGGAAGACATTTTCGATGCCCAACGACCTCCGCACCAGATAAGCGGCGATGGGTCCAAGCATGCCGCCGACGTTCACCAGCGTGTAGTAAATCGAATAACCAATCGACCGGACATTATCGCGCGACGCGCGCGCAGTGGTTCCCACGACGCTTGGTTTGACCATCGCGATGCCAAGCGCCGGGAGAATGAGAACAAATGCCACAAGGCCGAGAAGCGGCACCGCGCTTCGCACGGGCGCCATCCACGCGGTGCTCAGCGAACCGAGCAGAAAATACGAGCACGCCAGCATCAAGTACGCCAGCGAGAGCGCGCGCCGGAAGCCGAGCCGGTCCGCCACGGCCCCTCCCAGGATCGCCAGGAACCAGACCATTCCCCAGAACAGGCCGGCGAGCGATCCGGTTTGTTCCGTGGGAATATTTAGCGATTCGTGCAGGTAGTTGGCGAGCGAGGAAAACGCGCCGTAGTAGGCAAGCCGCTCTAAAATCTCACTGATGTTCGCGACCCAAAAGGCGGGCTCGAACCCATCGCGGATTTCCTGCAGGCGCTGGTTGAAGGTCAACCGTAACTCCTGTCCCGCCGGACGTACGAGGGGGGCAATCTTGACGGACGCGATTGTAACGAAAGCGATG
>PLJR01000254.1:303-3436 GCA_003140295.1 Acidobacteriota bacterium | reverse complement strand
GCGATCGACGCGGCGCGCCATCCGGCGCTGTTGATGGTCGACACGATTTCCTCCCTCGCCTCGATCGACTACCGGCATGACGAATGGGGGGTGGATGTCACCGTCGCCGGCTCGCAAAAAGGGCTCATGGTCCCTCCCGGCCTGGCCTTCAACGCTCTCTCCGAAAAGGCGCTGGCCGCGAATAAAACCGCCAAACTCCCGCGCTCCTACTGGGATTGGCAGGACATGTTGAAGCACAACCGCAATGGTTTTTTCCCATATACCCCCGCCACCAATCTCCTGTTCGCTCTACGTGAAGCGTTGCACATGCTGGACGAGGAGGGCCTCCCCAATGTTTTCGCGCGCCATAATCGCCATGCCGAAGCCACGCGCGCCGCAGTTCGCGCCTGGGGTTTAGAAATTGTCTGCGCCGAGCCGAAAGAATATTCCAGCTCCCTGACCGCCGCCTACACCCCCGAAGGCCACGATTCGGACCTGCTCCGCAGGCTGGTCCTCGAACATTTCGACATGTCCCTCGGCGCCGGCCTATCAAAGTTCAAAGGCCGCGCCTTCCGCATAGGCCACCTAGGCAGTTTCAACGACCTGATGCTGGCAGGCACCTTAAGCGGCGTAGAAATGGGCCTGCGCCTAGCCGGCATCCCCCATCACGACGGCGGCGTAGCCGCCGCCCTGAATATCCTAGCTCCCGCCGGCGCCGGTGCTGTCGCCGCGGACCCAGTCCCCGCCGGCAAATAACCGCAGTCTTTAATTGTCTTGGCATTTTCGGGGTGGCCCATTTTTGCGCTCTCCGCAAAAGTGGGGCTTTTTCCGAGCGCCGTTCCACGCAAAAACCGCCTTCATGCACGAAGGCAAAGTATCTCCTCGACGCGCGATGTTGAGTGCAAGACCGCGCGTGCTGCACCCCTTCGTTTCTCAAGTGCCAATTTTCTAAATGGAGCGCCGGGAAATAATTTCGAGGCCAACGGGTGTGCAGCCTCATGAGACTGACTTGATCTTCTCTCGTCGTCTTACGCGCATACGAAGCCAGAGGAACAATACGGATAATCCTAAGAAGACTCCGCTCAATGAGGTCCACAATGTTAAATTGTACTCTGCCCTGATGGGAAAATAGTTTGGAGCACCCGCAAGCATCCTAGTCTGTATCACTGCGTCCGTGCAGTAAACGAGTGCTAAGACACTGAAAGTAACAAGAAGATTCAGAGTTGCTTTCATGCTGTTCCTCTCTCCGCGGGTGGCCCATTTTTGCGCTCTTCGCAAAAGTGGGGCCTTTTTCCGAGCGCGGGCTCCACACACAAACCCGTCCTCATGGACGCCGGCAAAAGAATATCATTCGTGCATTATGCTTGAGAGTAGGAGTAGTGGGTGCCGTACCCTTCGTTTCTAAGGGTACGTTTTTTTTCTCAATGCAAACCCTTTTGCGGCGCTACCACGGCCCGCGTGACGTTCAGTCACTTTGCAATACTGGCGCTCAACGGCTTAGCCTTCGTCTTACCCGCGCTCCAAACGACTCTACCGGCTTTGTCGAGAAGCTGAATGCTCCCGTTCCCATCTTTGTCGATTCCAAATTCTCCCTCAGGAACACCCGCATCATTGACAAGGACAAATCTCTGAGCACTAATTTCTTTTGGTGGCGCAGTCTGGGTTTGTGCGTGGACGAGCACAGGTGCCGCATAATGAGAAATCATTCCGCCCAGCAAACCTGCAGCCAGCGATAGGCTCACATTCAAGTGTCGATTCATGTGGGTAATCTCCTTTTCTTCGATAGCTGGCACATCGAGTTCTTAGTTGCCCCGTTTTTGGCAATGGTTGTGCAAACGCGCAGGCACCAAAATCACTTGCTTTCCGCAGATAGGACGGGGTAACCCATTTTTGCGCTCTCCGCAAAAGTGGGGCTTTTTCCGAGGTGCCACGCACAAATCCTTCCTCATGTGACGCCGACAACGTATATCATTCGTCAACTATGGCCGATACCAGGATTAGTGGGTGCCGCACTCTTCTAAGGGTGCGGATTTTCTAGACGCGCAACCCTTTGTGGCGCTACTGAGCGCGCTCCCATCTCCATGACTCCATCCTCTGAACCCCCACCGCATCCGAGACATTTCCCCGCGACCACCGTCGTCCTCGTGCTCATCTGCCTGATGTACGGCATCACCTACATCGACCGCGTCAACGTAAGCACCGCTTCTTCCGTCTTCAAACAAGATTTGCACCTCAGCAACACCCAGGTCGGCCTGGTTTTTTCCGCCTTCGCTTATCCGTACCTAATTTTTCAAATTATTGGCGGCTGGCTCAGCGACCGTTTTGGAGCCCGCCTGGCCCTCACGGTTTCCGCGGTCATCTGGGCGGGCGCCACCTTGTTTACCGGCCTGGTCGGCACCTTGGGCGCGATGCTGTTCGCGCGCGTCATGCTCGGCTTCGGAGAGGGCGCGACCTTTCCAACCGCCACTCGCGCGATGGCCGACTGGACGCCCGAAACCAAACGCGGCTTCGCGCAGGGCATCACGCATTCGAGCGCGCGCTTAGGTAACGCCCTCACGCCTCCGCTGGTGGCTTGGCTCATGACGGTAATTAGCTGGCGCGGCTCGTTTGTGATCCTGGGAATCGTCAGCCTGGCCTGGGCCGTCGTATGGGGCCTGTATTTTCGCGATAGTCCCGCGGCGCACCCGGCCATCACCGCCGCCGAGTTAGCTACGCTTCCGGCCTACGCCACCCGCGCCGAAAAGAAAAAACAACCCGTGCCCTGGCGCCGCCTCACGCGCCGCATGTTCCCGGTCACCGTAGTCTATTTTTGCTACGGCTGGACGCTCTGGCTTTATCTCGCCTGGATACCCTCGTTTTTCCTGCACAGCTACCGGCTCGACCTCCGCGACTCCGCATTTTTCGCCGCCGGAGTTTTCTTCGCCGGCGTCCTGGGCGACGCGCTCGGCGGCATCGTCAGCGACCGCATCCTCAGCGCCACCGGCGACCGCAAAAAGGCGCGCCGCGACCTCGTGGTTTTCGGCTTTCTCTGTTCGCTGGCCTCGACCATCCCCATCCTGTTCTCGCACAACCTCACCGGAGCCGCCATTTGTCTCAGCCTCGCTTTTTTCTTTTCCGAATTCACCATCGGCCCCATGTGGGCCATTCCCATGGA
>PLJR01000254.1:0-220 GCA_003140295.1 Acidobacteriota bacterium | reverse complement strand
GTCGCAGCGCCGGTGGCCTGACGATTGGCCTGAACGTGGTCTACTATATGTTCCGAGCGCAATCACTCCGCGCGCCCTCGCGCCCAGAAAAACACTTTGCCTCCCCCACTTCCGCTGCCGCCTAGTTCCCACGCCAAACCCGTGGATTCCTTTGCGTACGCTTCCGCTCTCGAAGGCGAACTGAAGCGCACCGTCCGCGGCGAAGTCCGCTTCGACGCCG